>CAZJRI010000197.1:0-1726 GCA_964548025.1 uncultured Pseudomonadales bacterium | reverse complement strand
AATCCTTTCACATCACCTCCGGCACAGAATGCGCCACCAGCGCCGGTTAACACAACGGCGCGAACGTCACCATCCAGGGCTACCCTTCGAACTGCTTCATTCAAGGCCACCATCATGGGTCCACTCATGGCATTGCGCGCCTCTGGTCGATTCATGGTTAAGGTGCAGACACCATTTTCTAAAGTTTCAATTAGATCGTCGGACATAGTTTCCTCACGCACGTAGATAGTTGTTAATACAACATCATATCAATTTTGCAGAGGTGTGGAACGATGGATAAAAAATCAGGAAACCTATGAGTCTATTTCGTGATAACACCATTCACCGGTTCCAGTAATTCGAACCATAGTCCGCATGGGTCCTCTGCGAATGCCAGGCGCACTGCACCAAATTCTCGTGGTGGTATCGGGAATTTAACGTCGTTACTGCTCATCTTTACAAAGGTTTCGTCCAGATTAGAAGTGAACCAGCCCAGATGATCAATGGGTCGTGATCTGGTATCCCGGGGTATGAGGTCGACGGAACTGAATATCAGTTGCATGGAATCGAAACCAACGGCGGTTCTGGATGTATCCCACTCACAGATCGCCTGATCACCCCCGAGATTGGTCTGATACCAGCCAGCCAATTCAGCGGGATTGGCTGAGACGATGTTGATATGGGTAAATCCAACCTGCTCGGTTTCAACCAGTTCAAAAGGCAACCCGAAAGGATCAAGCAGCAATACAGCAGAAGATCTGCTGACCAGCTCTGCACCGGCATTGACCCAATTCTCGACTGCTTGATCCAGGAGGGTGACACCAAGTCCGATACTGTCAATCCAGGCACTTTCAGGTGCAGGTGCAACAGCAGAACCCTGAACCTGCAGGAGATTGGGAGTGATTACCAGGTTCTCAGATCGTTTTGTGGGTTCGCGCCGATCCGCTATCCCGTTTTCCGCATACCAGCTCGCGACGTCTTCACGGTTATCCAGTGTGACATGGACATGGTGCCAGGGCAGACCCATCAGACTAATACTGGCCGGTGGCTATTGATGTCACTCAACTATTAACTTGCCGGGTTGTTGGTTTACCCAGCAACCGATCAGAGATAATCCTGAGCTGGATTTCTGATGTACCCTCAAAGATCTTGGTCAGTCGTGCATCCCGCCAGTACCTTTCGATTGGATAAAGTTTGGTATAACCGGCGCCACCAAAAATCTGCAGAGCATCGGAGGTTACTCGCTCCGCCATCTCTGCAGCGAACCATTTGACCATGGATGACTCCTTGTCGAGTCGGGTGCTGTTATCCAGTTTGTGAGCGACGTGGTACATCAATTGCCTTGCAGCTTCAATTTCTGCCGCCATCCGTGCGATCTTGAGCATATCGGTGATCCCGCCGCGCCACGGCACGCTGGCGCGCACGATATCGACCGCCTGCTGTCCCAGAAGCTGCGCGGTGGAGTGGATCGTCCCCGGCAGGTACTCGCTGGCGGCGATCGGCACCTCCAGATCGTCGGTCAGCTTTTTCAAACCCGCAATATCGTAGTCGCGCAGCGGTTCCTCGAACCAGAAATAATCCGTATCTTCCAATACCCGACCGACCTTGAGCGCGTCCGTATAGATGTAGTTCTGCACGCAGTCGTGCATCAGGTGAAAATCCTCGCCCACTGCCGTCCGCAGCGCCTGTGCCACCTCACTCATCACCGCGACCCCGCCGTAGCAGTGATCCTTATAGCCGCCGAAGC
>CAZJRI010000196.1:0-8867 GCA_964548025.1 uncultured Pseudomonadales bacterium | reverse complement strand
AGTGTCTCTTAGCTCGAAGGACTAACTGTCCAAAAGGTTTTGACGACGTACAGTCAGATACCGTTGGTGATCCGGTACCGGAACAGATTCTTGGTTTGCGTGAGGCGGAAGGTGATGAATCAGTTGCCAAACGTTATCGTGAAGCCCTGGGGCAGTCATACTGGGATGGTATGACCAATTACTATCGCGCAAATTACAGCAGTGTAGCGGACAGGGATAACAGTGATCTGCCAGCCATCACTTGCCCAGTGCTGCAGTTCCATGGTCTTCAGGATACTGCTGTCGACAAAGATGGCTTAAACAATACCTGGAACTGGATCACCGAGGACTACACCCTGGTGACAGAACCAAAGGCAGGCCATTTCGTTCAGTGGGCGGCAGCGGATCTTGTTTCAGACACCCTGAAGTGGTGGCTTCTGGCAAGAAGTGATCAATGAGTTAACTGCACGGGAACCTTGGAATCCAGCAGTCCAGGCACTTCACAAAAGCGGGGATCGCCTCGAATGGGATCCCACCATTGTGTACGCAAAGTAGATCCGGATTTCTACGGTATTAGTCCTTTCAGCGCCTGAAGGTCTTCATCCTGCGGTTTATGATTCATGTTGAGGATCGCCTTGGCGATGGTCTTCTCAGCATCGGACGAATCTTGATTAGACAGAATCCTCTGCAACTCTACCTTGTCCTCGTCACCTGGCCGATGGGCAATCCGGGTGATGATCTCTGCAAGCGTTTTCTCATCAGAAGAGGCACCATTCGCGATCATTTTCGCCAACGTTTCTTTGTCGGCTGGGGAAGGGTAGTGATTTAGCTCGACCAGGATATTGGCCATGACACTCGAATTATCTCCGGCAATTGTGAAGCAGGGAAAGAATGAAATCATAAGTACGATAATTAGTTTTAGTTTCATCATCTTCTACCTTTGATGTGGGTATCGTTAATCTAAGTGTTGTCGTCCAGCTAAGCAAGGCAACTACGCTTCTGTTTCAGGTCGTGAGAGTATTTGTTACTCGACAAATTTGATCGACTCAAACCAGGTCGAGTAATTATGAGTTTCAAAATCACCGTCACCTGTCTTCAATAGAAAGATGTAACTTCCTGTCTTACCTGCACCATACCCGCCGATAAATGAATCGCCGTACATTGATGTGCGAAATGTGCGATACCATTTCCACCCAGATTTATCCTTCTCATCGGCGATAACTTCCCATGACATTTCCGGAAAGCCCGAGAGTTCATCCCGAAGTGAGTTTAGTTGTGCGACCTCGGTGTCGAGGTTCGTGCCCACAAATCCCAGGAACATCACACCGCCAAGGTTTGCATTCAGCCTTGTCCATCTGTTCTCGGAATCTGTTGATTCGAAAACGAATGGGTCGGATGACATGGGTATGACAAATCCATGTTTTGCGAATTCCTTTGGTATCCAGATGTCACGAATCATGTGGGCGGATAAAGGAATTGCTTGAAAGAGCAGGGCTATTGCGATGATAGCGGCACAGAATTGAAATAATCGGTTCATCAGGGCGACTCCGTCATCTCGAAGTGAAAATAATAGCATGTCAGCCTTTGTTTGAGGATGTATTTCAACAGAATTTGGATTAGCCAACGTTGGCTGCCAGGGAATAAGATCGGCTCAAATTGCATCTGCTGACACTAAGCTGTCAGGAGCAGAGTGATAAACTCGATACAGACAATAGGGGAGCGAACAACCATGACGAGTTCAAAAACCGATATCAATGTATTGCCACTCACATCAAAGAGATGGCATGACCTTGAGACGATATTCGAATCAAGGGGATGCTCAATGGCGCGCGGGTGCTGGTGCATGTACTACCGTAAGAGTGGACGGCAACCACCACTACCTGAAGGACTTACGGTATCCGAATTCAACCGGGAAAGCCTTGAATCATTGGCTGAAGGTGGCACCCCGCCAGGTCTAATCGGCTATCGCAATAAAATACCTGTTGGGTGGATTTCGCTGGGGCCACGAGAAGATTTTCTAAAGTTACGCCGATCGCCAGTCATGAAACCGGTGGATGATCAGCCGGTGTGGTCCATTATCTGTTTTGTTGTGCCGGGTGAATATCGCGGGCAAGGTGTTTCTCGCGAACTTCTCAGAGGGGCGATTGACTATGCGCGGTCCGCTGGCGTGGAAATACTTGAAGCCTACCCCGTTGATAAGCCTGACAGGTCAAGAGATGACTCGATGTTCTTCGGTGCCAAATCGATATATGACGCTGCCGGATTCATCGAGGTAGCACGGAGAAAACCGGCGCGACCGGTTGTTCGGTTGGTACTTGCTGATTGATCCCCATAGAAGGAGGAGAAATCCCAAGAGTTGGGATGTCTCAGTAATTGCTATGACCGTGTTCCCTGAAACATCATCCCTGGAGTGCATCAATAATAGGGCAATCAGGTACGTCATTCCCGGAACATTCCTGAGATATGGTTTCGAGTGTTTTTTTCATCTTCTGGAGGTCAGATATGCGGGTTTTTATGTCGACCAGGTGATTATCGGCGATCGACTTTACCTTCTCACACGAGACTATCTCACCGTCCACCACCGATAGTAATTGCCTGACTTCATTCAACGAAAAGCCCAATTCCCGGGAACGTCGAATGAAAACCAATCGTCTGATCATTGGATCGTTGTACACGCGATGACCGCCTGCTGTCCTTGGTGGTGGGATTAAGAGCTCCTCCCTTTCATAGTAACGAATTGTCTCGATATTGCATTCGGTCAGTTGAGCCACTTTGCCGATAGTAAGTCCATTCATAGGAAAGTCCTTGAACCTGTAGTGGATACAGATATTAACATGAGGTCGAAGTCATTAAATATCATGACGGCACGGAGGAAATGGTTATGAAACAATCCGATACCCTGGAATTAGTGAACGCGGGATCGCTGGCTAAACCGGGTGTGATTGGTCGAATGATGAGATTGTCACTCGGGATTGTGTGCTACTACGCTTTGTATCAGCTCATGAATTCCCATGAGGTGATTATATTGAGCCCGGTCTCTACGGCCCCAAATTTAGTTTTGCTAACGGGAGCGGCCATTTGCATTGTGAACTATGTGGTTAATATTGGATTTGGCGTGAGTTGGGGACGGTGGCCGAGTATCGTATCCATCGCTGTAATTGGGGTGATTGCAATTGGCAGCTGGCTGGTATTTGGAACAGCCGACCACTGGATTCTTGGCGGCCTGTTTTGGGCATGGCTGGTTTACTTCTACCTTCATTTGGGGACTTCTTTTTTGCTGGCGTCCCTATTGGCGACTCCAGGTTGTGAAATGCGCGCTATACCAGAATTACTCGGAAAAATATCGGGTCACCCTTCCGAGGAACATCATTGTCCGGCTGCTTTCATCAGACGAATAGACGAGTGGGAAGCGGGATTAAAATCCTGAACCGAAGAGAGATAATCGCATGGCACAATCCATACAACTTAACTCGAGCATAACCTGCCCACATTGCGGGCATGTTGAGAAAGAAGAGATGCCAACCGACGCCTGTCAGTTTTTTTATGATTGCAAATCCTGCAATGAGTTGGTTAGACCCGAGTCTGGCGACTGTTGCGTATTTTGCTCATACGGCGATGTGCCATGTCCACCGATCCAGGTTGGAGATTGCTGCTAGTGCGATCAGGCTTCGTCAGTCGAGGAAACAAAGCCTGGTGTATTCGTATATTACCCGTCCTTGTATAGATTCTTACTCTGGACATTTCTCCGACCCCATAGATTCAGAAACTTGGACAGAAGGGTCGGGTTCTGTTTATTATCAGTTCATCACTTAACCGATAAAGGAAGAAACCCATGCCAATCACACTTGCAGACGTCGAAGAGGAACTAGCCGTTAAACCGCAGGAATTCCCCGGCAGTTATACAGACAGGGATTCATTGCTCTATGCCGTTGCCGTTGGCATGGGACGAGATCCACTCGATCCCAAGGAACTGGAATATGTCTGTGAATCTGTCGGCAATCGAGTATTGCCAAGCGCAGCAACAGTGCTAACCAGAGCTGACAGAAGTGGTGCCGAAAGTGCGCCATCGCTAATGAGCAAAATGAATTTTGCCCTGCTGTTGCACGGGGAGCAGCGTCTTCAGGTCCATCAGACGATTCCGGCGGCTGCAGAGACACTGGTCAGTAATCAAACCAAAGGTGTCTTCGACAAGGGAGAGGGCAAAGGTGCATTGATGGTCAATGAGACAAACGTCAAATTAAAAGACGGATCGCCCCTCTTCACACTGGGTTCTACCATGTTTTTCCGCGGTGATGGCGGGTTCGGCGGGACGGCAGACGGCGCGCCAGTACCTCACGTATTGCCTGATCGCAGCCCGGATGCTGTCTGTGAAATGCCGGGTCGAATCGATCAGGCGATGGTTTATGCATTGTGCGGTGATCGCAACCCCCTGCACCGTGATCCGGATTTTGCCAAGAAGGCAGGTTTCGATGTGCCGATCTTACACGGCCTTTGTTCCTATGGTATCGCCTGTCATGCAGTGGTAAAAACCATGCTTGATTATGATCAGTCTAAACTCACCGGATTCGATGTGCGGTTTTCTGCTCCTGTTTTTCCGGGTGAAACCCAGGTGGTCGACATGTGGAAGGACGGTAATGTCATCAGCTTCCGGGTCACTCTGAAAGAACGCGGTGTCGTCAGCATCAACAATGGTAAATGTACCGTTAAAGAATAACGCTGTTCTTATCCGTAAAAGGCGCGTTTAGTAACGCGCCTTTTTCTATCAATCTTGTTTTATACAAGTAGCAAAATACCAATAATCACCAGCGCAATACCTACCCCTTCACGCACATGCAATCTTTCTTTCAATAGCCATATCGAGGTCACGACGGTAAACAAGAGCTCAACCTGACCCACGGCACGAACCACTGCTGCACTCTTTAGTGTCATTGCTGTAAACCAGCCGGTCGACGCCACCATGCCAATGGCACCCACCCACACGGCAACACGCCAGTGGCTCACCACTTTGCGCATCTGCCCCGGTTCACGCAACAACAAGTACGTCCCCATGATGATTGTTTGCAGCGTCACTGCGCCTACAACCGTGGTGGCAGCACGTTGCAGGTATGTACCGTTCTCTAAAGCCAGACTGGCACCGCGAAAGCCAATGGCTGAAATCGCAAATCCCGTTGCCGCAGCCGTGCCAAACCACACGGCTTTATTCGGCTTTATTAATTGGCGTAGCGAGACATTGCCAGATAACAATACAACCCCAACCAGGCTCACAGCTATGCCAGCAACAATCCAGGCGTTCACTGCATCACCGAGGATGATCAGGCCAAAGATCGCTGCCTGGGCAGCTTCAGTTTTGGAATAGGCTGTGCCGACTGCAAAGTTACCGGTAGTAAACGATTGCAGCAAACACGCTGTTGCCACCATTTGCGCGACCGCACCGGTGGTTACGTACAGCCAAAATGCCTGTGTTAACTGCGGCGCGTCGCCGATCCACAGCCACACACCATATGCCCAGGCGAATGGCAGCGCATAGAAAAAACGTACATAGGCAGCACCGTTAACCGATAACTGTCCGGTTAGACGTTTCTGTAGCAGTGCTCGCGCGTTCTGTAGAAACGCCGCAACGAGGGTGATGATCAACCACAATTCCACTTCTGTTTGTCACCTCTACGCTGTGAATTCCTGAAAATGCCTATTCAAGATCTCTTGCACTTATATTGATCCAGGTACACTACGGCCGGATTTCATAGAATGCATTGAAAACATCGCCTTCATATTCAATCGTTCTGAATCGGGTAAATCCAGCTTCAGATGTCATGGCCCGGGCTTTTTGTTCATGAAAGCCCAATGTGCCTAAACCTGCGCCGCCCTCCACTGACAAGCCCGCCGACATACAGACCAGCACGGAGAATGAATAGGCAATGGCTGCCATTGGATTATCTTTGAGATTCTCAGCGAAAGTTGATCTTCCTTTGATATCAGCACACAGCCAGGTGCCATCTGGTTTAAGGGACTTTCTAATCGCATCAATCAGAAGATCAGGATGCGTGGAATCATGAATGACATCGAATGTGGTAATGAAATCCAAAGTACCGTCTTCGGGTAGAGGGTGGTCAATGGGATTCGAGAGTTTGACATTCTTAACCCCTGCATTCTGAATATTATTGCGAGCCCGTGACAGCGCGTGCATCGAAATATCGTAACCGACAAATTCGCTATCAGGGAATGCCTGCGCCATTGCAATCGTGGACGTAGCACCACCACATCCCACGTCGCCAACTCGTGCGCCACTCCTCATTTTTTCAACCACATCATCCAGGGAAGGCAGTAGGTTGGGCACCAGGTAACTGGATTGGAACTTCTTGCTCATACGCTCAATGCCACAGGCGCAGCTTTCACCCTTGTCGTCAAAACTGCGGCCAATGCCTGTGCGAAAGCATTCCGGCAGATCGTCTACGGTATCAAACATCGCTACCACAGACTGCAGCATACCGCCCATATATGCGGGATGATCCGACTCCGCCAGCACCAGTTGAGCCTCGGGTTCCAGGTAAAATGTATCCTCATCCTCGTTATAGGCGATCTGTCCTATACAGGCTTGTTGGTACAACCATTCCCGTATCCAGCGCTCAGACAGATTTGTTTTTTCTGCAAGGGCCTGACTAGTCGCGGGAGAGATGTCTTTGAGAGCACCATATAAACCGAGATGATCGCCGATGAAGGTCAGTGCGCAGTTCAAACCGCCGACCACACTCTTCGATACACTATTAGAGAATTCTTGTAGTTTGTCACTGTCTACCTTGGGCGTTGCATCTGTCATTTTTCTGTCTCAAGAGGAATGAATAGCCAAACTATTGCAATGTCGGTGGTGATGCAAGGGTGTCAGCCATGGAGGTCTGCTTTAGAACCACCCAACCTTTGTCAGCTCTTCATCATATTGCGGCCACTAATTCGCGATGAACTTAGAGTCTGCTGTTAACCCGTCTCTGTCATTTGCGTCACTTACTATGGCTCTCTACTCTGACCCCACTTATTTCGGAATCATTGATCCGTGTGGATGGAGAAAGAAATCTGGTTATTAAGATGGAGAAACCGCTCAGAAATAGGAAAAATAGATCTGTCCCTATTTTCGGCAAGCAAGTGCAAAACAGTACAGAGGAATCTCTGGCGGCTCTTCGGTTTGGGTGTGCTCAAAGCCACTTAACTGAAGACCACAATCGTTGACAACTTTTTCCACTACATCGCGCGCGGGTTTGCGCGTGCTGATCCCGTACAAGAGTTCCTCTTCGTAGTACTTGATGCCCTGTTTCATCATGCGCGCACCGATTTTTTCATAGGGCGGCTCAAGATTAATCAGTTCCCCACTGAAATAGTCGAAGCTGATTTCGCTTCCCGCTGGCAAGTTTGCGGCGAGTTTCATCGTATCGAGCACAGCGTCCTCGTTAAGGTACATGGTCACACCTTCCCATAGGATAAACGTGGTGAGATTGGCATCAAATCCGGCTTCGACCAGGGCATCGAACCAAGTCTGTTGATTGAAATCGGTTTTTACGAAGGTCACATGATCGTGGGGAATGCCTGCCGATCTGAGCCCTGCGAGCTTTGCATTAAGCGTCGGTGCCATGTCCACTTCGAAACATTTCACATCTGCCCCTTCTGGAAGGTTATAGCAGCGGGTGTCGAAACCGGCACCGAGCACGACGAATTGCCTGGCGGGATTGTCCGCTCGGATCAGGGCGTCGTTGATGGCATCATCGTGGAATGCCGTTCGATGAGAAACAAAAGTCATCAGTGTGGATGGCCGTGGACCGGGATAGGAAGCGAAGGAACCTTTGTAGCCGCTCAATAGGAAGGCCAGATGGAAAACCTCGATCAAGCAGAAGCGAACTACTTTGGTATACACCGGTAGATATCCGCAGAGTGCGTAGGCCACCGGATCTTTTCGAGTACCGGCTAAGTGCATAAGGACCCGGGCCCCATAGGGCTCGTTGGCAGTGCCGGAGATCTTCTGCGGAATTGAATATCGGCGCAAGCGATACGTATAGACGATCAATCCAATGATCAGAATGGGCGAGAGAATGATCGAGATGAGGATGAATAGCAGCAGGCGCATCTATTATTCCTTTGTGAATTGCCTGGCACAGATTTTATATAGTGACAGGGGCTATTGAGGTGATCTTATATTAAAACCAAAAATGTCTGGAGTTGGCCGTTTTCTGCCCTTATTGCCTGGAAATGCCCGCTTCTCCTTTACCATCAAAAGCGGACTAGAATAGACTTGGTTAAAACTTAGTAAGCTTGGCGGAAGGGGGACGCTGATGATTTAATGACTTGAAGGAAACATAGCGATCACTCATGCGTAAACAATTTACCTGGCTGCACCTGCAGCAAACAATACATCACTATCAATTGCGCCACAGATGATCTTGGTATCAAATCCATAGAAGTGGTAAAACTGTTAGGTGTTAGCTAATCTGAAATTTCCAGGATGACCCGGAAAGGTCAAGAAATTTGTCAGAGGAAATATATTACCTTGCCATACTTCTTGATCTAGCCAGAGGTTATTAAATCATCAGCATCCCCCTTCTGCGGATAATACGATCGAACAAGTAACACTTTAGGTGACGGAACGAGTTTGATTGTCCCGATATAACTGTCTAGAGTTTGTCCCAATTCGAAATTTGTCGTTATAAGGGAGATAAGTGTGGACTATGATCCTTTTCAACGAGGGGAAAACCCCGTTGGTACGCGCACTTTTGAATGGACAGAGACCGAGCGTGGCCGAAAATTACCGGTCGACATCTGGTACCCGGCGACAACCCAATTTGAGCGTCAGGATCTTTCAGAGAAAACTCAGGATCGCTATGTGATATTCCCCGGCTACCCAGAGGTTA
>CAZJRI010000195.1:0-8934 GCA_964548025.1 uncultured Pseudomonadales bacterium | reverse complement strand
AATTGCACCCGGGCGGTAGTTCTCCACGAAGCCATCGGCTTGTTCGGCCAACCTGAGCACTGCTTCTGCGCCCTCGGGTTGAGTAATATCGATTGCCAGACTTTTCTTGCCTGCGTTTTGCGCAGCGAATCCCGTACCGATCCTTTTCTCCAACTGTTCCGGGGAGCCACCCCACATACGGACCATGTCTCCTCGTTTTGATTCAACTTTCGTGATTTCTGCGCCAAGTAAACCCAGTTGATAAGTACAGTAAGGGCCAGCTAATACGTGGGTAAGATCAAGTACTTTGTATCCTTCAAGTGGTTTAATCACTAGCTCATTCCCCTGGTTATCATAATCCCGGCATAATATGTTGTCGGTCTGTAAAGGTAAAAGAAATTAGTTCCTTGAACAAGCACTCAGATGGAACTGCTGGAGCTCGAACTTAGATGAAAAAATCAGCTTCAAAATATGTTGGCGCACATGTCAGCACGAGTGGTGGTGTTCAAAACGCACCCCTAAACGCCAGGGAAATTGATGCCAGCGCTTTTGCTATGTTTACAAAAAATCAGAGGCAGTGGCAGGCACCCCCGCTCACTGAGGAGAAGGCTGATACATTTAAAGCCAATATGGATTTAGCTGGTATCAATGCTTCAAAGGTTCTGGTGCACGATAGCTACCTTATTAATCTCGGGCATCCTGATAAAGAGAAACGTGCCAAGTCACTGACAGCATTTATTGATGAACTGGAGCGCTGCCGACATTTGGGACTTAATCTACTCAATTTTCACCCGGGCAGCCATCTAAGAGAAATTTCAGAGGAGCAATGTTTGGATCTAATCGCAGATTCCATCAACACTGCTCTTGATCAGGTTGATGATGTTATTGCGGTGCTTGAGAATACTGCCGGTCAGGGGTCGAATCTTGGATACAGATTCGAACATCTGGCACATATCATCGAACGAGTAACAGATAAAGATCGTCTCGGTGTATGTCTGGATACTTGCCATACCTTTACTGCAGGTTATGACCTTCGAGACGAAGATACTTTTGCAACGACTCTCGACAAATTTGAAAGCATCGTAGGTTTTCACTATTTAAAAGGCATGCACCTGAACGATTCCAAACCTGCTCTAGCCAGTCGTGTTGATCGGCATGATAAGCTGGGCCAGGGCACGATTGGACTCGATACATTCAGATTTATCATGCAAGATCCGCGTTTCGACAACATCCCGCTTATCCTCGAGACACCAGATTCGTCATGCTGGGCAGAAGAGATATCACTGTTAAACAGTTTTACCTGATGCCTCATTTTAATGAGTTGCGGCACCTGATCTTGCGCAAAACAGTCTACCGCCTGGCGCTAACAACCAATAACCTTGCCGCCAACCTGATTGGCTCCTGCGACACAATTGCCCCCCTGAATCATCAGGTGTTTTCCGATTGTGTTGCCAGTAACCGCACTGAAATCAGACTGTTTTATTTTCAAATGCTTTGTGATCTGTGCATCCGTAACCGACACGACACTTCCACCTTTAATCTGCATCTGGTTACCAACATTACCGCCCGTGATATCAGCGCTCCGTGTTAAACCCGCCCCGGTGATGTCAATGAGAATGTTGTTACCACTTTCCACGTTCGCCAGTGTCACGACAGAATCTGCCTGAACACCCGCGCCGGTAATGTCGATGAGGATGTTTTGTCTTGCTCCGGTATCAGTCAGATTCACATCGGTATAAACACCTGCACCCGTAATATCAATAAGAACATTGTTGGTTGTGGTGTTGAGCGAAACGAGGTTCAGTCCTTCCAGGGTGGTGTCTTCGGCAGAAACTCGAAGGCTCCCGGAAACACTCGAGTCGGAAACACCAAACGTAAAATCCTTGGTTATCAAACCAGCGCCGGTGATATCAATCACGATATTACCCGTCACGGTCGAACCTGAAATAGAAACGTTGGAAGACTGGTGAATTCCAGCGCCTGTGATATCGATCAGAACACCATCTCCAACTACACTGTCTGACACGCTGACAGGTCCCGGGTTGACTAACGCTAGTTCACCCAGAATTGTTGCGCCACTCTCTATAGTCAGACCCTGAGTATTAACCCGTATGGCATCACCGCCAACCGTCGCACCACCTGTTAACAGCAAGGTACCGGCAGTATGCTCTATGTTCCCGGAAACCATCGCCGCTTCTTTCAAGACAATGTCACCACCATCGGTTCCCAAAATATTCCCGTCTATAATTGCTCCATCTTCAAGAACCAGGGTACCGCCATTTACAATCACGTCTCCTGTTAAGGTCGCGCCATTGGTGATTATCAATGTATCGCCAGGGAGCAGCTCAAAGTTCCCAATCGTATCGGTCGAAATTGTGTCAACAGTACCAATCTGTTGTACGTGAATGTCCACAACATAGTCATAAGAAACTTCCTCACCTGACTGCTGGAAACTTCTCATGAAGAAGTAGTCATCGATAGTCAATGGGGACGCGAATGGTAGACCTGCTGACCAACTGAATACACCATCGGCAGTAAGCGATGCTGGAACAAAATTCCCAGGCGAGAATACAAATATACCGCGGTCTCCCGAAGTGACCGCTGAAAAATTGGAAATTGAATAGTTAATCTGGTGGATTTCGTGTCCCGGAGGCAGCACCAGATCCCAACGATCTCCGCTATCTGCACTACCGGATATTGAGCCCGTTACCTTGTTAACGCCGGATTCAAGTGTGCCTAGCTGGTTCGCTCCACCGAGCAGGTCACCGTCGATACTCTCATCATAATTAACCGGTGCAGCTATGGCGGTTAAGCAAGCGAGTGAAATAGCACCAGGAATAATGAGTTTGAACAGCACTCCAGGAATATCCGTAACCATGGCAATCCGCTCCGAAGGGTGATCTAGTGTGAGAAAAGTTTATCAGAACATCGAGACAGTTAAACCTTGTATTCAAGAAGTATTCAGTCATCCTCTGACTGAATAAATTAACTGAATAGTCTCACCTTATGACATTGTCAGCGCAGATCGAACCCGTACGAAAGCAAATCAATATCCTCTGCAAACCGGTCAGCTACTATTTTTCGCAACGCGGGTGTGTAGAAGTCAACGTAATCAACCAAATGTCGGGCTGCCTGCAATCGAGGCAGTCTGGTATCATCAGGCAGGCCAAGTTCGACAGCAACCAGATTAAAATCTGACTCCAGATTCTCATAGCGACCCACAAAATCAGCAGCGATTACCCCTTCGCTATTTGTCAGATAAGTATACTGGGACCGGAAGTGCTCGTCTGACTCCACATCAGGAATAGATGCAACGGCATGCACAAAGTCCTCAAAGGTCATACCGGCTTTGAATACTTCAAACCTTACCAGACAGTTGGCAACTCCCGAATCTTCAGAGAACCTGGTGAAGTCACTCACTTCACCCCTGATTTTATCCCTGTAGCATGACAACAATCTGTCCCATGGATTTCTGACAAAGGCGAAGCTGTACAAGCCCGGAAAGAGTTGCACCTCCGCTGCAATCGACTCTGGTGGACGAGGAAAGTCTATCTCGTGGGGGTTTCCACCGACAGCCTCCATATCCAGTCCCAGAATTGGGGCTAATGTTGCCTTGATACTTGAAGAAGCGACCTTCGCAATATCCACGTAGACTGCTGCATAATCCTCCAGATAGATATAGAACCCATGCCCAAGCACGTGATATTCCCTACATTCGTAAGGGGCATATCGTAACCCGGAAGTCTACACATAGACTAACGTTAATATGAATCAAGCCCCTTTTAGTATCAGATCGATGCCAACCAACAACAGAAGAAAGACAGCAAAAGGCATTGCTCGCAGATTAGAGCAGAATGAGAATCATCTCTCTAACTAATACTTTCACGGATTTTTGATACATACTTGGTTGTGGGAGGATCTGAGGGTTAAGATACACCTCCCGATATTCAGATTCGTGGAATACCAGGAAATCATAGGAGGAAATAATGTCTGAAAAACCCAGCTATCTGAAAAGCCTGAATGCGATCGTCAATGGTGAACGTCGCGGATTCGAATTTCTGAACGCATGGTCCGAAGCGAGTCCCGACGCCGAGGTCAGCCTGATGCTAAAAACAGTCGCACTGCGGGAAGCAGAACACGCTGCCACATTTGAGAAACGGATGTGCGAACTTGGTTTTACCCTGATTGAAAAACCCGACGACAAGTTTCAGCAGACCATGGATCTGGCAAGTTCAGATGCTTCGGACGTATCAAAGTTTGAAACATTGGGCTACGACAAAATCCCTGAAGATGATGGTGAAGATCAACTGCTTAATCTGCTCGCCGATCAGACCATCGATCCACAAACAGCCGGATTGTTGGGGCGTTTTATTGCCGAGGAAAGGGATAGCGGCAGGATACTGAGAGAAGCGTATCAATGCGCTAAAGGCAAGGTCAACAGCAGCGACTCACAGGTATCGCTTGAGCAAATCTGTGCACAGCTTGAGAAACTGACCCTGGCTGTGTCTGAGCTACAGGAAACCAGCAAGAAGAAAGGCAAAGTCAGGGCTGTTAAGTCTTAACCTCTCGTTTAATCATCCAGCTTGCCTACCCGCAACCAGGCGGGTAAGCAGACTGGATGCACCCGCTATAAAGTTTTTGGCATAACAACTACCTATGACAGCCACTTTCAGGTATTTTCAAGAAAACTGTTAGCGTGGGTGGTTATATGAACTGGCGAGATCTGTGCGGCAATAAACTGATTTCATCTGAAGAGGCTGTGCAGAATATTCAATCAGGCGACACGGTCGCGGTCGCACCCTATAGCACTACGCCATTTACTCTATGCAATGCGTTAGTGGACTCCGCAAAAAAGCGGGGTCTCAAGGGTATACAGATAGAACACCTGGCTTCACTGGCACCCTGGACCACACCTGACCTTGAAGGCATTTTTCGTCTGAGAGATGTCATGGCGACACCACCTAATCGTGCGGCTTGTCAGTCAGGTGATATGGACTACTTACCAGTCGGTCTCTGGAAGAGTCACGAACTTCCTGCAGGCATCAGTGGTAATCCTGACGTATTTCTTCTCCCTGTTTCTCCACCTGATCGACATGGCTACTGCAGTTATGGAACGGGAGTGTGGGTATCACCTCCACTCGTCAGAGGAGCCGCAATTGTTATCGCTGAAGTACGTGAAGATTTTATTCGCACCCATGGTGAAAATCATGTTCATGTGAACGAGATCGATTTTTTTGTGGAATCAAATAAACAAGCCACACCAGGTATTGTTGAACCACCGCTCAGCGATGAAGAGATCAGCCAGGTCGAAGCCATCTGCACACAGGTGGCAACGGAACTTATCAACGACGGCGACACACTGCAGATGGGTACCGGCACTGTATCGGCTTCACTTGGGCACTTCCTCGATTTTAGAAATGACCTCGGCATCCAGTCAGAATTAATCACTGGTGGTATTGCAAATCTGGTAAAAAGCGGCGTGGTTACCGGCGCAAGGAAATCGCTTCACCCTTATAAAGTCGTCGGCAGCGCAATTGTTGCTCTGGACCAGGAGGAATTAGAAGAGATCAATAACAATCCTGCATTCGAGCTTTATGATTTTGGCCATACCGATGACTTGCGCCTGCTTATTACTCAGGACAATTTTGTCGCAGTGAATAATGCCATGGTCGTGGATCTCACCGGTCAGGTTTCTGCAGAAGCCTATGATCACAGGATTTTTACCGGTGTTGGTGGCCAAACTGTATTTATGGTTGCCGGTGCTTATTCACCCAGCGGAAAATCAGTGAGTGTCGTGCCATCAAGTTCACTACTATCAACAAGCGGTGAACGTGTTACCCGTATCGTGCCAACGCTGGCACCCGGGACACCAGTCACCGTGCCCCGCACCTATGTCGATTATGTAGTGACGGAATTCGGTATCGCAGAACTGAAGGGTAAGACTGTAGTCGAACGAGCGCATCTACTCTGTGACATCGCGCATCCGGATTTTTCAGATGAGCTTCGCTCGCAGGCGAGCGAACTCTACGGCGCATGACTTCCCACAAATGAATAATTACAAAAAAGGTTAAAAAATGACTCACCCTATGAACAGCAGTACGGCTATTTGTGGCCTGGGCATAACTGAGATGGGTCGCGTCTATCGTGGCACAGAAGATTTTGCCATTGACGCGGTATACCTTGCGCTCGAGGAAAGTGGTTTGCCGAAATCCGAATTGGACGGTCTGATCACCAGTTCAGGTGTGACCGACGGACTAGGCATGCAGCTACAATCAAGTCTTGGATTGAGTGAACTCAATGTCATGACGACCATGCAAGCTTATGGATCAACTGCAGGACAAATGATCAGCTATGCTGCCATGGCCGTAAACCATGGTCTTGCCAACTATATTTGTTGTGTCTTTGCAGACGCCCCCTTAAAAGAAGGCGCCAGAACAGGCGCGCTGTATGCTTCTCGCAGGACCGATCGCGCAAATGCCATGGGAAGTCTCAGTTCAATTTATGGTGCTAGTGGTGCCATTCCAATGTATGCACTGGGTGCGCAGCGGCATATGGATCTTTACGGCACAACGCAGGAACAATTCGGCGCCATTGCTATATCCCAGCGAGAGTGGGCAACAATGAATCCACTTGCGACCAAACGTGAGCCCCTAGATATGGAAACCTATATGGATTCTCCCTGGGTTGCTGAGCCATTCCATGTCCTGGATTGTTGTCTTGTTTCCAATGGCGGGGTCGCCGTTATCGTGACGACTGCAGAACGGGCGAAGGATCTGAAACAACCACCGGTATATATCAGGGGGTTTTCTCAGGGACACAACGATGCGAATGTCGCTGGCAAAGATACCCTGGTTAACGGTCCTGCCCAACGAACCGGCCCGCGTGCACTCAGTATGGCAGACGCACAGCTAAGTGATGTTACACAGTGCCAGTTATACGACTGTTATACCTATACCGTACTGGTCACTCTCGAGGATTATGGATTCTGTGCGAAGGGTGAAGGCGGTGCATTCGTCGAGGACGGCAATATCAGACCGGGTGGCAAGCTGCCAACGAATACAGGTGGGGGCGAACTATCATCCTATTATATGTGGGGCATGACGCCCGTGACTGAGGCAGTTATCCAGGGGCGTGGTCAGGCACAAGAGAGGCAGGCCGACAACGATTTGATCCTGGTGTCTGGCAACGGGGGTTTGCTTTCTAACCACGCTACATTATTGCTATCCAAGGAGGCTGCGTAGACATGGACGAACAAAAAAAGTGGCTGCCAGATTCGGACGATAACAACAGACCATTCTTTGATGGCGTAAACAACGACGAACTTCGACTACAGGTTTGCGAACGATGCGATACCTGGGTCTTCCCGGTAAAGACGCGATGTTCTTCCTGCGGTGGATCAGATCTTGTCTGGAAAACCGCCTCCGGACGTGCGGTGCTTTACAGCCACACCCAATTGCGCCGTGCTTACCACCCGCGTCATGAAGAAAATCTACCCGTTGTCGCATGGGTCGATCTCGAAGAAGGCGTTCGAATTAACTCAAACATTGTTGATTGCCCGAGTGAACAACTCAAGGCTGGCATGAACCTTGTGGTCGCATTCGAGCATCTTGCAGATGGCGGAGTGATTCCCGTATTTCGACCTGAGTAAGACAAACGTATAAACGGAGATCAGAATGAGTGACGAAGACATTGTTATATACGAAGTGGATGATCACGTCGCGACTATTACCCTCAACAGACCTCGTCAGAGAAACGCCTTGCTGGTTGAAACGCTTGAACGGCTTGGAGAGATCTGGAAAGAAATTGATCGGGACCCGAATGTCCGAGTGGCGATTCTTACCGGGAGTGACTGCGGTACCTTCTGCGCGGGGATGGATCTGAAGCAAATGGCCCAGGTGCGCAAAGAAGAAGGCGTGGATATTCTGAGCAAGATCGGTGATGTAGGCTTTTCCAGCATGAAGAACATCAAAACACCCATGATCGCTGCCATCAATGGATACGCCCCGGCAGGCGGTCTGATGCTGGCTTTGAATTGCGATCTTCGAATCGCGGTAGCCAGTGCACAGCTCGGTATCACCGAGGTCCATCGTGGTCGAGGCTCACCCTGGGCGATGTCCCTTTTCTGGCAGATGCCGCAATCCCTTGTGTCTGAATTGACACTGGTGGGCGATTTCTTACCTGTCCAACGATTTTATGATGTGGGCTTTATCAACTATATCGAACCAGATGTCGCTGCGATGATGGATCGCGCGCGTACCCTTGCCCAGCGAATAGCAGAAGCTGCACCACTTTCTGTAGAAGCAGCAAAACGCAGTGCCATGGCAACAATGGATCTCGTGATGGGACATGCACTGAAAGAGGCTTCTCAACTGCATGAGAAGGCCTATTCGAGTGAAGATGCGATCGAGGGGCCACGGGCTTTCGCTGAGAAACGTAAGCCAGTTTGGAAGGGGCGTTAACTTGCCATAAAAAAAAAGGCCTGCCCCTTTAAGGCAAGCCTTTTCTCTATTCACTTTAAGAGTTTGAAGTTTTTACACTGACCCCAAACCTATTTCACAGTGACCACACCAACCCAACTCCGTGGATCTACACCATAACCTGGTGTACCCGGCCCGGGTGCAGCATTGCCAGGACAGTTGAACTGCCAACTACGTTGCATACCAATTATGTGTGGCCCAGGTGTCGCGGGGCAAGTGAGCGTTATCGATGAGTTTCCAATCCCTGTAGTGCCGATTTGGTTACTCAGGCACCTTGTATCCCCGCCCTGGAATCCCACGCTAAGCTGCTGCCAACAACCAGGGCACCCGGGATCTGTTACAACTTGATGATTGAATTTGAGGGTCACTTGACCGCCTGGTGGACAGGTACCCGTGATCTTTTCACCGTTCAGAGTAATATTCCTGTACCCCGTCAGCACCATGTGGACCAATTAGCCTGATTGCCTAAGAGACACTT
>CAZJRI010000194.1:0-9008 GCA_964548025.1 uncultured Pseudomonadales bacterium | reverse complement strand
CTAGTGGGGCACGCCTAGTGGGGCACGCCTAGTGGGGCACGCCTAGTGAGGCACGCCTGGTGGGGCACGCCTGGTGGGGCACGCCTGGTCAGTCAGACTTTGATAGTTAATGTAGCCCCGGCTGAACCGCTATTGAAGGGTCAGTTCTTGAAGTTAAGCCTGTTTCGGTAGTAGGATGCATCAGGTATACCTGTTCGCTGAACACAAAGCAAAATAGGAGGCTAGAGGGGATTTGGCGAGGACATCGAGATTAGCAGACATGTGGCTGATAAGCCTTTTTGTGCTTTCGGTGATGCTGACTTTCTCTGCATCCAGCGAGAGTGCTGAGTCCGTCGGCTATCAGGTGGCCAAAGATATAGTCTACGGGAATGCCAGTCTACCCGAGCTGGAACTTCAGTCGTTGGATGTCTATTGGCATGACAATCAGCAAAAAAGGCCGGTCATTATCTATGTGCACGGAGGTGGCTGGGCATTCGGTGATAAATCCGATGTAAGTGCGAAGCCTGCCTATTTCCTGTCGCAGGATATGTCGTTTGTCAGTATCAATTATCGATTACGCTGGGATTATCAACTTTACGATCAGATGGAAGATATCGCCAGGGCGATTCTGTGGGTGCAAAACAATGCAGGGACTTATGGTTTTGATACAAGCCGAATCATCCTCATGGGAAATGAATCAGGTGGGCATCTGGTCTCACTGCTCGGTACTGACGGCAGCTATCTGAAGGCTCAGAATCTTTCGATCTCTGATATCAGGGCAGTAGTCGCCATTAACACGCTAAGCTTTGATGTGCCGAGAGTGATCCGTGAATTAGGACGGTTTGAACAGAGAAGGCAACACGAGCTTATTTTTGGCAAAGCAGAAGAAGGTCAATTGGCTGCTTCTCCGATTCGACATATTGAAGCAGGAAAGAATATTCCGCATTTTGCTCTGCTGTACGTATCTGATGACAAATCCACCAGGATTCAAGCTGAATCTTTCGCAAGAGAACTCAGGTCCGCCAGGGTAGATACGATTATGATTCCTGGTAATGACAAGGACGATCAGTCAATTAATGCAGATATAGGCAGGCCGAACGATCCACCAACAGGCGCGCTAATGGCCTTTATCCGCGCGAGTATTTGATCTGGCCAGGTTCAGGTAATCCAATGAAAGCGACATTGTGCTGTTTTCTCTGGTTCTGGTTTGTAACCCATCTTGCGGGTGCCTATGCGATAGAGATTGACGATCTTGTTGCAAAAGTGAATTTTCTTGAAGCCAGTGGTTATGAACTATCGCCAGCACTCATCTCTGAGATTAATCTTCTAAGAGAACGCAGCGATACATCCGGTGATTCTCTCGACCACTATGATAAGTGGATTGAGTGGATCGAAGAAAATCCTGAGAAACTCGGTGTAAGTGATTTCTCGAATGAACCTCTGGTTGCAGGAAATACTGCAAACATTACCCAGGTTTTTCGTCTTGGATCGGATATTAGTCCAGGGGGCGGGATTCTGGTGGCAAAGCACTGGCAAAATCCAGTTGAGTTTCAGACGATCAATTCAGCCAGGAAGAATTTCATTCGGGTTTCTGTCAATCGACCCACCGTTGAAATTGGCAGAGCAGCAATTTCTCGATCAGGGATATACGGCGGTTTGGACAAAGAACTGCCGCTACCATTTTTCCCGGTCATACTCGGAGAGCTGTATGAGGGCGACGAAATATCAATCGAATATAGAAATCTGGAACTGCCCCGCAAAGCAACATCTGCCTTTAAACTACCGTTACTTTTCAAAACTGACTCTGATAGCGGGCTATTTCTTGCACCAGTTGAAAACCTGAAGGTATATGCGGGTTCGGCTGCAAAGTTGGATGTGCTGGTACAAACTCGAGTAAATCCAGGTGAGGAGATCATTCCGACCCTACATGTGAGAGATGAATTCGGAAATACTGCCTATGGCAGATCACCTTCACTGGAAGTACTGGTGAATGGTATATTCCATTCCCGTATCCCGGCCAGCGATGAAAATCACCATGAACTTCAGGCTATCAGGTTTGAATCAAAGGGTGATCATCGGATAGATATTAAGTCCAGTGGCGGTGGACTCTCTGGTAAGTCCAATCCCTTCGTTGTGCAATATAGTGAGCAGAAAATCTACTGGGGCGATCTGCACGTTCATACCAATCTGGGTGAGGGAAACGCTGATCCTGAGTATTTAGCCGATCTGGATTTTATAGTCCCTGCAGTTCATACCCGGTACCTCACCGGTGACAACTGGACCGGCATTTCGAGACCCAAGGCCTGGCTCTGGGGGGACAGTCTGAAAACCGGTGGCTATCATTTAGCTATCACCGACGCTGAGCCTGTACCTGTGAACTATCAGAGAGAACTGATGCGCCAATTGAAGGTTGAGGATAATCTGCTCGTTGCATTGGCAGATATCCCGGCGGATGACAGGTATCTGGATAATCAGTTGACTCGACTGGTTGAGATTGTAGCCGGTGACTCACACTTTGAATGGTATGCCAATCGATTAATGGCTCAAGGCTACCGACTTGGGTTTACTGCATCCAGCCACAGTCATCTGCTGCCGTTGAGTGACACCAGGCAAAATGCATTAACGGCTGTAATTGTTAATGAAGGTGAAAGCTATCTTGATGCCCTCAAGCAAGGTCGAACCTATATAACGACCGGTGAACGCATATACCTTGATGTGAATGTTAATGGTGCAGATCCTGGAAGCCGAATTGAGATGGCAGATCGCAGGACCATCAGCGGTAAGGTCAAAGGGACAGGTGCGATAGACAAGATTGAACTCATAAAGAACGGCCAGGTGATCGATTCAGTCGATGTCGCCGGGGACCGAGATAGTCATACCCTCAAGGTTTCTTTTTACTCTGCTTCAGAACCGGCGAAAAGCCAACGGGACCTGCCGAGAAATGGCCGGGAGTGGATTGGTTATCTTCGCGCGGGTGATTCACCAATAGTCGATATTTCAGCACCAGGATTTCGCAACGCCAGTCGTCAGGCAATAGCGTTGAATCCAAACGAGGAGAACAGACTGGACTTTATTACATGGACCAGGGGAAACAGGAGTAGTTTTCTGGTCGATGTCAATACAGAGGATGAGGATCTTGTTTTTGAACTTAATCTAAGCGGTGGTCATGAAGACATCGATATAGTTCCATTGACCAGACCTGCAAGTCCAATACCTTTGAGCAGGCAAATGGTTAGTCTGTTCAGCTTGAAGGAAGAAACGATAGTACGCACTGTGAGCGTCAATGGTTACTCAGACAAGGTAAGCTTTGAACTGGTGGACAGAAAAGCTGATGACGAGATCGAATTCGAATTCAGAGACCGTTCGCCCCCCAGACAGGGTGATTACTATTATGTGAGGGTTCTTCAACTGGATGATCAGATGGCATGGAGCAGTCCCGTATTTGTCGGTGGATATGATCATCCGTAACTGGTTTATCTCGCTATTTTGCTGCCTGATTTATTCTCATGCATCTGTTGCAGATGCACTTAGTCTGTGGCGAATTGACCAGGATGAAGCCACCGTTTTCTTGCTGGGCTCCGTTCATGCACTCAAGGATGACTTGTATCCGCTGGATCAGCAGATTGAACGGGCGTTCAAGCAATCGGATAAAGCCGTGTTTGAAGTTGATCTCGAACTGGCATCATCCTACGAGATGAGTGTATTGCTACAGCAGGAAGGTACCTATGCGTCACCTCAAACGATAGACACTGAACTCACGTCGAAAACAAGACACCTGTTATTTGATTATCTGAATGACAACGGCCTTGAACTGGTTGACTTCAGGCGAATGCGACCCTGGCTTCTGACACTTCGAATAGGGATGATGGAACTTGGCAATCTCGGATATAAACCTGAACTGGGTATAGACTTGTACTACCAGAGAAAAGCCAGACAATTGGGAAAACCAATTCTGCAGATGGAGACCTACTCGCAGCAGATTCTACTGCTTGCAAGTGATTCACCTGAAATCCAGGATATATCGCTTAGATCTTCACTTGAGGAACTTGAGCATCTGCCTTCAATGATCGATGATTTAATACTTGCCTGGCAAGAGGGCGCAGCGGATAGGATGTACGAGTTATCGACACTCCCTGCTGAGCGCTATCCTCAATTAAAAGATCAGATGAGCAGGTTGCTTGATAAGCGTAATCTTCGTATGGCTGAGAAGATAAGAGGGTACCTGAAAACCGATGAAACCTATTTCGTGGTTGTCGGTGCGCTTCATATGGGTGGGCCGCAAGGTTTGCTCGCGCTGCTGCGTAATCATTATAAAGTAATACAATTACATCAATCGGGGAGTTGATCAAAAAGGTAATTCCACGGCAAAATTCATGATTGCTGCTTTTGAACTGTCCGACTGCCTAACAGGCTCCTTAAGTAAGGGATCTTCAGGTAATATGAGGCCATCCAGTCCTCTCTGATACCTGTCTATTAACCCTTGCTACCAAACTCCGGATTCTGATCCAGATATCCCGATTGCAGGCTTTGGGAGAGGTAGTTAAACGGATCTTCGGGTGAACCCATGTAGCGGATCTCGAAATAAAGACCTGCCTCATCTTCATTGAAAAGTTGACCAATATCGCCAATCAGTTGACCTCGTCGAACCGTGTCGCCTGGTTTGACGTAATTGAATTGATTGTTGGCATAGACTGAAACCAGATTTTCGTCATGCTGGATGACAATGACATTACCATAACCACGAATTTCATTTGCGCTGTAGATTACAGTGCCGTCGTTGATTGCAACCACAGGGTCACCAAGTTCAGCGGAAATACTGATTCCCCTGCGATGAGGCTGGTATCGAATAGAATTGGGATCAACAATCCCGAAATTGACGGGCCAGGCAAACTCGCCGAGTTGGGCGATACTCTTGTTTGCCCGTTTAAGCGGTAACAGGCTTCTGTCCTCATTTTTATGACCGGCGTCACCTTCGGTCGTAATTTGAAAAGGAAATGAATCTTCCTGGGTTTGTGCAAGCGCTGCCGTTACCGGGTTGATGGATGCATCGACGCGTTCATAGCCGAACATTGCAAGGCCTGTCAAGAAGATCGCAAATACTGAGGTCAATGCCGCCTGTTTAGAAGATTCGAGCCAGCTCTTCTTGGATACTTTTTCATCCTGCCGGAATTTTTCAAGCGTCTTCTGGGTATCGCGCATTGCACGGGTTGAATCTTTCATCGCCATCCTCATCTGCTGCAGGGTCTGGGCTGAATCAGATTCATTAGATTTCAAAGACGAAATCGTACTCTCGTATTCTTTCTCTCGTTGTTCCAGTTTTGCAATTCTCGTCTCGTATCCCTTCATCAGGGCTTCCTGATCCTGTAGTGATGCGTGTAATTGCTTGTTGTTTTTCAATAGTTGGTTATTTGCAGAGCCAGATTCAGAGATTGCAGACTTGAGTGACTTATTTGTTGCCACCGCTTCTTCCATCGAACGACCAAACTTATTTACCATCGCGGTGAGTTGA
Organism: uncultured Pseudomonadales bacterium; assembly: GCA_964548025.1. Taxonomy (GTDB): domain Bacteria; phylum Pseudomonadota; class Gammaproteobacteria; order Pseudomonadales; family Azotimanducaceae; genus JAHRVQ01. The sequence continues at coordinate 3,520 of CAZJRI010000194.1, read as the reverse complement.
TCTACTTTAGTCTGATCATTCAGTTGTGTGCTGAGGTCCACCTGATTGGATTCGAAGCGTTCAAGTACCCTTTGCTGATTCTTGATATTGAGTTCCAGTGAAGTAAGTCTTTCGCCCAGTTCACCAGTTTGATCATCGTCTATCTGATCCTGAAGAAGTTGTTGATAGTTATCCAGTCGATGACGAACGTCATCAAGATTGTTATCGAGTACAGATAATTTGTCGCTTTGTTCTCTGCGGTCACTTCGATTCTGTTGTTGCATCTCTCGATTCTGTTCCTGAGTTTCTCTTTGGGCTTCGCGCAGGTTTTCCACTTCTGATGTAACGGAGTGGTTGAGGTTGTTGAGTTCATTTTCCATCAGTTTTATTGAATGGTTGTGAGTCGAGATTTTTTCAGTCGTTGATTCGGCAACACGATGTAATTCTGCATCCAGGTGCGCCATTAAATCCTCGCCGACGGTTTCAAGGGCTGTATCCAGGGAGTGGCGAATATCCGTTATGCCGTCATCCATTTTCGTCTGTTTAGTCTTGAGTTCGCGACGGATTTCCAATCCCATATTTCGCATTTTTGCTATCTGATCGGCAACACGGGCTTCCTGGTTATTATTCTCGACGTTTTCCAGATCTTTCAGGCGAAGATCGTAGTCTGTAAAGTAACTCTCAAGTCTTCTCGCGCGCGTCTCGAACTGGTCAATGGATTCCCTGTAACCGTGGATATCAGCCTGGTATTTCTCGATTCTGGTTTGATATTCATTAAACAATTCACCATGTGAATCTGTACTTCGCTGACAATTGGCGAGACTGTCGGCGTATTGATCAAGCCGGGTCTGGCACCGGTCAATATTTTCCTGATAGTCCTGTATCGGACCTCTAAGGGAAAGGATATCGCGAACTTCCGTTTGCAGTGTTTGTGATTCGACCAGTATCGATTTGGCATTGTCTTCCGTCTCTTTGTGGGCATTCTGAGCTGCTTCCAACCCACGCATGAATTCATCGTTTATTTGACGGGAGTCGTTTATACATTGCCTGAGTTCTTCACATGCCTCTTGCGACTGTACGGTAGTCTCGAGGGCTTCTTTTTTAAGGAGTTTCAGATTTTCCAGTTCTTCAATTGCCTCGTGCTTGACAGAATCAACCTCGTTGGCGGAATTAATTAGCTGTTCCTGTACCTGTATGGAATCTGTTATTGATTGTCGTGCCAGGACAGTTGCCTCACGTGATTCCCTGTTCGACAGTTCGATACCATCTTTCAGCTCAGCAAGTTCTGTCTGCGCATCCCTGATCTGCTGGGATAACATCAGCGAGGTTTTATTCAACTGATCGGTTTCAGCGATGGCTTTTTTTGCATCTCTCAAAACATCCAGGGTCCGCTCGTTCAGATGCCGGGATTCCGAATTAAGATCGCGTGAATCCTGGTTAAGAACCTCGCCTTCCTGCGTGGTTCTCACTGCGGATTCGAATTGCTCATGATTGTTTGCATACTGCTCGGTGAGTTGGCCCTGGAGAGTCACCAATCGAGTGAGTATCTCTCCATTATCTTTATTCATACGGCCAAACTCTGAGTTGATCAGGCGAGTTTCTTCGTGAAGTGTCAGTGAATGATCGTTAATCTGTTGTGAGAGTTCCTGCGTGGTCACGCTCTCCTGCTGGATACCCAGGGATCGTTCATTTATTTCCCTACTGGCTTCCTGGAGTTTTCTGCTTTCTCCATTTAATGCCTGGGACTGTGTCTGAAGCTCCCTCGTCCCTTGATTGAGTTGCTCTGTGATCGTTGTAATCTCGCTGATCGTGGCGTCAACCTCGTTGAGTGATGATCCGGTTCTCTCGTGCAAATCCAGGCTGGTTTCGTTCAGTTGCCTTGATTCCTCAATATTTTTCCGGGCTTGCTGATTGAGCCCGCTGGTTTCTTCGAGGAACTCCTGGCTTTGATCGAGATTATTGACCATTCGCTGGGAGAGTATGTTGGACGAGATCTCTGCTTTGTCCAGGCTCTTGGTGGACCGTGAGATAAAATCGGCGATTGCCGTCGTTGAAGTATTTTCGAATTCATCCAGCTTGAACTTCGACTCATTCTGAAACTTATCAACTATTTCATTGGTTAATAACGTATTTTCTTTGATCTGAGTGTCGAACTGATCCTGGGTGTCCTTAACCAGTGTCTCTGTCAGGTTTTCGGTCAGTTCAAGGTTTTTCGTTAGCTGTTGTGCTGATTCTTCGCAATTCGCGGCGACTTTCTCGCGAGACTCCTTCACAACATCTTCAAAGTCCTCGGCAAGCTTTTGCTGATGGTTCTTTGCCATCTGTGTCAACTGCTTCGCGTGATTGCGGCTTTGCACAGTCGCCTCTTTCAGTTCCTCACTAACTTCCTTTTTCTGACTTTCGGCAAATTCGTTAATTGATGCTTTTGTTGTTTGCTCAAAATCGATTGTATCCTTCTCTATCTGCTGTCGCTGCTGTTCGTTTTTCTTCCTCTCATCTGCAAGGGTCGCTTCGTTTTTTGCCTGTAACTCAGCAAAAGACTGTATATTCTCTTCTGTCTGATTTTTTAGTTCAGTGGACTGTTGGAATAATTCTTCACCTCGTTCTATCTGAGCACGATTATCGTCAATAACGCGACCAGCCTGCTCAATCGTTTCGTTGCAGGACTGTTCCACTTCATCGAGCTGATGAATTCTAAATTCTGCTGTTTCAATGGTTGTGTTTGAATCAGCGCTTAATCTGGCGAGTTCTTTTTTAACCTGACTAAGTTCGTTCTGCAGTTGCCGGGCCTGTTCATTAATCTGGTGACTTTCTGCCTGGGTTTGATTTAACTCGTCATTGAGTTGTGTCGTGACTGCGGTAACTCTCTCTGTCTCTTCAAGGGATGATCTTGTCCTGGCATTAAGATTGTCAGTGGCTTCATGTTGCGCACGGGTGAGATTGCTGAGATAACTGGCTTCATCAATTCGGGATTGAGCGATTTTAATTGAATCTTTTGCTTCTTTATTGATTTCTCTTCCGAGAGCCGTTGTTCGGAGTGCTTCATTATTAATTTTCCGGCTTCTTTCCTGCAGTCTTGAGGATTGTCGGTTGAGACGTTCGGTTGCGGCTATTTTCTCAAGGTTTAGTTCATTGATCCCGGTACTCTGTTCATTGATCCTCAGTGCGTCCTGGTTTAGCTCCTCGGTCAGATTCTTGAGTGCATCAGCCTGCTCATTTGCTCGTTGGAATTCATTATTGAGATGCATTAACTCTTTTATAGGAGATGCCGGTAGCCGCTCTATTTTAGATGCATTGATGTCCCGTTTTTTATTGGCGTGCAGAAATGAGAGCTTACGCTCTAACCAATAGACTTTGTATTCAAGCGCCTTTCTTGATCTCGGCTGCTTCTTACGTTTGTTTTCTTCCATGATTTCCCCACCTCGCTAAAATCGTGATCACGGTCAGATTCCCAATAAGAACAGACCAGGCCATCCTGGTCCGGTGTCAAATTGTTGTCTCCATACCTATTAGGTATAGCCTAAATTTCGACAGCGTCAAT
>CAZJRI010000193.1:0-9051 GCA_964548025.1 uncultured Pseudomonadales bacterium | reverse complement strand
GCGGACCTTCGGCGTGATTATGGTTTGGGTTTATTTGCCTGTGGCCAGGGTTGAATCGGTTCATCCGGCACGGTGTCGACCAGATCTTCTTCCATGAAGACTTTGAATCCCCGCCCGAGGTAGTTGGGTAATGCCTGTGGTGCGTCAAGGGTGCAGGTGTGCAGCCAGACTCGTCGGCCACCCAGTTGCCAGGCTTTGTGAATAGCATCTTCCAATAGCTTTTTGCCAAAACCCATGCCGATAAAGTCCGGCAGGAGCCCGAAGTAGCAGATTTCAGTTGATTGTCCCGGCTGGCACTCGAGTTCGAAATAACCGATGGGTGTGCCATTTCGGTAGGCAACCCAGGTCTCGGTAGTTGGTTTTGAGAGGAATTGCTGCCATTCGTCGTATGTCCACGAAAGTCGCATGTACCATTGCCATTTCGAACCAACAGCAATATAGAGGAATCGATTAAATTCCGGCAGTACCGCATCAACCTTTTTAAGTTCGTAGCCGGGATCGATGCAGATTTGTGCTGGAATTATCGAAGCATCTGTAATCTCCAGATGCCAGACGTGTACATTGAGTTCAGGCATCAGACATTCGTTGCCCAGCCCCCTGAGAAAGGTATGACCTGACCGACAATAAAGTCACTCTTGTCTGAGGCAAGAAAAAGAGCCAGTTCTGCTGATTCGCTGGCTTTGGCGACCCGACGGATGGGCACGTTTCGTTTCAGATGGTTCTGAAATCGATCGGAGGAAACCAGATCGTCAGGGAAGTAAGCCGGGTTGCTGACATAATTCTGGGCGACCGCATTAATCTGTACATTATGTTCAGCAAACTCCAATCCTGCTGCCCTGATAAAGGCGTTTTGCGCACCTCTTGCTGCACAATAAGCTGTTGACCCGGGGATACCTCTAAGTGGCGCTGCACTTGTGATGGCCACTATCTTTCCTGCGCCGCGCTTGGCCATCAGCGGTCCGAAATGCCGAATCAGCTTCATCAGAGGATGGACCATGACATTAAACAGCTTCATCCAATCATCGTCATTTATTTCGGCGACGGGTGCATTGCATGGATCGTGGGCGAGGTTGGCCAGCAGAATATCGATATCGTCGAGATTTTCAACGTAGTTTTGAAAGCTGTCGTCGATGGGTACTCGACCGGGAACCGCGATGACGTTTGCGCCATCTTCAACAAACAACTCGTTGATAGCCGGTCCCATGTAGTCCTGGCATTGGGTTAGCAGTACTTTTTTCTTGTTCAATCGTTCTGACATATTAATCCCGTGACTTTCCTCTTTTCACGCTTGCTACCGGAAGCAGTTTTAACTTTTTTAAATGTACTCCGAAGAAGCTGCTAATTTACATCCTGCCCCGACGGGGTCCGTTGATTCCTATTCTCCTGGCGTTGTTTCTAACTGAATCTGCGGTATCTTTGCCAGCGATCTCTTCTATTTTTTCATAGGACAATTTCTGCACTTCTTCCAGTCTGCTTCGCCGCTCTTCCCTGTTCAATCCTTCCGTGTCGCGAATGTCCGCCATTTCTGATTTAGTCTCGTTGGTAACTTCATATACAGCGACGATTTCTTCATTTGAATTGCCGTATCGATCGCCAATCGACTGCAGTGATCTATAGACAGGATCCTGGGCACGTTGATATTCCACATATCTGTCGGTGGTCAGATAATCTTTAATCTGTGCGTTGCTGATTTCCCGTTTTTCTCGCATCCCGGCACGATCTGCGATCTGATTGAATTCGCTGCCTTCATTCTGCGAGCGGATCTTGTACAGGTCCCTGAACTCCTGCTCGGTATAGTCGAAACTTTTCATTGATCGTTGCATTGAACTTGCCAGGCGTGATTCCCTTAGCTGGTATTCGAAGTATTCATCGTTCGTCAGGGTTTCGCGAATCTGGTCCTGAAGTAATTGTCTCACCTGGCTGTGATCAAGTCTTGATTCACGAATATAGCCTTGCCTGTACAGTGCTTGTGCTTTTGCAGTGCTGATCCGCTGGAGTTCATGTATCTGAATCTGCTTGTCCGATGCCAGGAAGGAAAGCGAATCATTTAGTGGTTTGAACAGGTCTGCAAAGAGAGGATCGTCCTCTATTTCGTCGCCGAAGATTTCCCTGAGTTGCTGACGTTTTTGATCCAACCAATCCAGTTCAATACGTAACTCTTCTTCAGGTTCTGTATCAGACTGAAGCCAGTAGGGCTCTGGGGGGGTATTTTGTTGAGCGATTAAGTGATCACGTTCAATGATCGAAGCGAGTACCCCTCTCACGACATCTTCGTCGTAACCTGCTGATCTCAACTGGTCTGTAAAACTGGCATAGTCGGATTCGAATTCAGGGACCACCGGGTTGATCTCTTCGGTCGTTTGTATCTTGGATGTTGCTGTCTCTTTAACGACTGTTGACGATACCACAGGCATCTGACTGGTAACCGGATTCGGATTTGAGTCTGAGTCTACCTTTGCGGCCGGGAGATTATAGATATACCAGCCGAAACTGAGATTCAGGGTTATGAGGGCGACAATGACCAGATTCTTTATCATCTTGGCAATCTTTAAACAGGATATTCTGAAAACCGGTCTGACTATTATAACAACTTTTTTTCTTTTGCTGGTCCGGATAATTCATCATCTGATCGGTACCAGAAGAAATATGAACGAGTCTTAACTGTCTCAAATTCAACTCAGTTTCAGCTTTCCTACCAGGCATGAGATAGCTAACATTTTAGCAACGCCGCCATCTTGAATTAATCGGGCTAAATCTCCTTGAAATCACCATGTCTGCCCTTGCCGCTGGCAAAGCGCTTCGCACCTTCTGCTGTCTCGCCAGAATCAATAACCATGCGGCCGAGAACGGTTTCATGCTTTAATGCCTCTGGTGCTGCCATATCCCATTGCTCATATGATGATCTTCGGTCGCTTTTCATGCAGCCCTGGGGAAAACTGCAGAGTTGCCTTGCAAGTGAAATTGCTGTTTCCAGTGCCTGGCCTTTCTCTACAAGCCTGTTTGCCAATCCCATCATCCGGGCTTCTTCACCGGATACGCCTCTGCCCGTCAATATCATATCAAGTGCGAAGCTATGACCAATCAGTCGAGTTAATCTCACCGTACCACCGTCGACCAGGGGTACTCCCCAACGCCGACAGTAGACGCCAAAAACAGCATCTTTTGCTGCAACGCGAAGATCCGACCAAACTGCCAGTTCCAAACCGCCTGCAACTGCAAATCCTTCAACCGCTGCTATCACAGGTTTGCTCAGAAACATCCTGGTTGGACCGAGGGGGCCATCGCCATCGAAACCTACGCGATTTCCACGACCGGATGATACCGATTTCAGATCGGCTCCCGAACAGAACGTACCATTACTACCTGTCAGCACAGCAACCTTCTGGGATTCATCAGCGTCAAATTCCCTGAATGCTTCTGCGAGGAGTTTTGCCGTAGGCCTGTCAACCGCATTTCTTTTTTTCGGCCTGTTAATTGTAACGATGGTGATTTCATCCTGCTTTTCTACAACGACATCATTCATTGCGTTCGTCCCGATTTGTATTGGTTGATATATGCATTGATGCATAAATGGTATTGGTTCGTAAAGATATTCGACTAATCAGATACGATCGATAAGGCTGGCATGGGATCAATATGAAATGTCAGAAAGCGCTCTATCAATTTTGGAATTCAACCATTTAAGCGGTAATTGGGGCGCCGAGTCGCCGAATATGGTTGTACCATGGCCGGTATCTTTGATCGATATGTCGCCGTGTCCATTTTTCAGTCGTAGCTCTCGTCCTTTAAGCAATACAACATCGAGGGTATTGTCTCCGAAGATATATCCGCTCCAGAAATCGGCATCGATAGCTTCGATACTTGCCAGCCCGGTCTTAATTTCATAGCTCATTTTACCCGGAAGATCGATGCCCGGGCTATTAGTTCTGACGGAACCGCTTATGAGGCTCGTGCGAGTCATGGATGAATTGCTTTTCACCGCGTGACGGTATTCGTGAATAACGAAGTGAGAATTCGGACCCAGATCAAATGTCGTCTTGTCTGTCATCTGGAGTCTGAGTACTGAATCTCCATCGGTTTTGATGACATCACCACGATATATTTTTGCATAGGAGGCCAGGATATAGGTCTGGTTCTTTCTGACGACCTTTGGGAATCCAAAAGAGTTTGTGATGGTGCCGATACTACTATTCTCAGATTTGTTGATCGTACTCGTACAAGCGGTTAGAAATGTCAGTAGTACAACCAGGACAGGGACGGCCAGGACAGGGACGGCCGGGACAATGGTGCGTTGAGAAATGTTAATTGGGAGGTTGTTTGACATCGTGTAAATTCTCGATATCTACAAATGTTTTTTTTCCGTTAACTCTGAACATTCTCCGGTTTATTCGTGGATAGTCACATATGTCGATGTCGTTTCGGCTTCCGCCCATCAGGTACACCAGATCTTCTTTGTTAGGATTCTTTAGTGAATGTGCCTTGGATTGCCGGGCAAATCCCATGAAGTCACCTGGTCCGATCTCAAATTCCTGATCATCGATTTCGGCGATGCCTCTGCCGGAAAGAATGTACAGGAATTCCTCATCCATGTGATGGAAGTGATACTGAGTTGATTCTTTGCCTGATTCAAGACGAACGAGATGGAAACCCAACTGGCTGAGGCCAAGCAGATCACCCAGAGATCTGGTATGGCGAATAGCGTTGTCATTGAACTGATGTACATTGACGATTTCTGACATCGAAGCGATTTCGGCGGCTTTAATCAATGGGTGTCTTTTATCTGCCACGATATTTACTTTTTTGGCTTCGTTCCCGCGATCTCCTGACAGGTGCGGGGCTTGGCTTGAGCAGGTGAGCAGGTGTTTGTTCGCACACGAAGGATTCTCCCAGCAGCGCTTCAATAGCAGGTAGCATAAAGGAATCATTTTCACAGGCAAGGCTGATGGATGTCCCGGTTGCACCTGCGCGACCCGTCCGGCCAATGCGGTGTACATAATCCTCAGGATCTTCCGGCAAATTATAATTAATTACATGGCTGACATCATCGACGTGAATGCCGCGTCCGGCGACGTCCGTTGCAACCAGTACTTTGATCTTGCCGCTTTTGAAGTTGTCGAGTGTTCGAATACGTTTTTTCTGCGGTACTTCGCCCGTTAGCAAACCGCAGTCAATTCCCTGACGGTAGAGTTTGTCCTCAAGGTATCGGGTGTCATCCCGGCGATTGACAAAGACAATCACACGGCTCACGTCTTCACTCATAATGATATTGAACAGTACGAGGAATTTGTTCTCTTCACTTGTAAGGTAGATTTTCTGATTGACGCTGTCGATTGCGAGCTTGGCGGGTTCAATTTCAACCCGGACAGGATTCAGAGTCCAGGATGCAGCCAGACGCTTGATATCTTCGCTGAATGTGGCGCTGAATAGCTGGGTTTGCCTATTCTCTTTTCTCGGAGTTCGCTGAATAATTGCTTTGACATCGGGGATGAAGCCCATGCTTAACATCCTATCTGCTTCATCGATTATGAGCGTTTCGACCAGTGAGAGATCAATTACTCTTGATCGAATAAAGTCAAGAAGCCTTCCGGGTGTCGCAATAACCAGGTCTATATTGGATTTTAGTTGCTGTTTCTGTTTTTCATAGTCCATTCCGCCCACAACGGCGAGTACATCCAGGTCGGTAAATTCAGAAAGTTCAAGTGCGTCGTTGGTGATTTGCAAAACCAGTTCGCGAGTTGGCGCGATGATGAGGGCAAAAGGCGCACCTTCAGGTCGAGCTTCAATTTCAGGATTTTCAATATGATAAGTGATGATCGAGATCAGAAATGCTGCGGTCTTGCCTGTGCCGGTTTGAGCCTGGGCAATGATGTCTTTTCCATCGAGAGAGTGGGGCAGTACTTCTTTTTGAACTGGTGTGCAGCTCTCGAATCCCAGCGCCATTATCGCCTCATTTAATTCGTCTGGAAGTTCCAGATCAGCGAAGTCCCCTGGCACACCGGTCTGCTCTGATGGGTCAGCATCAACGGGCTCGGATGTAAATATCCTCTTGATAAACTTCATGAATCGGCTGCTTGTCTTGAGGGCGAATTCAACTGATCGTTTGAGCAGCTAAACGTTTTATTAGAACTGCTACGCATCTTATAAGAACAGCTAAGCATTGGCATCAAACAGATGTTGGCTCGTTGCCAGTTGCAGGCATACGACCAATACCTCCAGAGCCTGACGAAGCTGATTCAATGTAGGATAGGTTGGCGCGATTCGAATATTCCTGTCATGGGGATCATTGCCATACGGGAATGGTGCTCCGGCAGGCGTGAGTTTAACGCCAATCTTGCCAGCCATTCTGACTACCTCGCTGGCAAGACCCGGCATTGTATCAAGCGAGACGAAATATCCACCGTTGGGATGCGTCCAGGAAGCAATGCCTTTTCCGCCCAGATTAGTCTGCAGGATTGTCTCGGTTTCCTCAAACTTTGTGGACAGGATTGCCCTGTGTTTGTCCATATGCTTATCGACGCCTTCAGCGTTGACCAGAAACCTGACATGGCGCAACTGATTGACCTTGTCGGCGCCTATAGTCTGCGCAGTCATGAAGTCTGCAAACTCATTCAGATGGTCTTCGGTCATACCGATAAATGAAATACCTGCTCCCGCGAATGTGATTTTTGATGTGGATGCAACCATGATAACGGCGCCAGTGGTCGCCTGTTGTTGAGCCTCGTTCATCAGATCCAATAGTACATCCGGTTTTGTTGACAGATGATGCACGGCGTAGGCGTTGTCCCATATGATCTTAAAATCAGGACCCGCCAGGGAAGGCAACTTCGACATTCGTTTGACGGTTTCATCATCAAATGTGACACCCGTTGGATTTGAGTATTTCGGAACGCACCAGATCCCCTTGATCATTGGGTCCGCATCAACCGTCTTTTCGATGAAATCCATGTCGGGTCCCGAAGAGGTCATCTCAACATTTATCATTTCGATATCAAAATGCTCGCAGATGGTAAAATGGCGATCATATCCCGGTACAGGACACAAAAACTTGATCTTTGTACCAGCATCAATTGACTGCTGACGCCAGAAATTGTCCACCATAAAACTAACGTAGTGGTACATAAGCGTCAGACTGGAATTACCGCCAACCATGATTTGCTTCGGGTCCAGGTTTAAAATCTCGCCTCCGAGCTCTCTTGCCTCGGGGATGCCGAATAGCCCGCCGTAATTCCGAACATCCGTGCCGTCCTGCAATATATAAAAACCATCCAGAATGCCATCCAGGCCATTTGCAAGATCAAGTTGTTCGCTGGATGGTTTACCCCTGGTCAGATCCAGATTGAGACCGGCAGATCTGTATTTCTCATATTGATCACTCAGTGAACTGATTTGCTCAGCCAGTGCGTCTTGTGAAAGCTCCGAGAATTTCATGAATTAACTCCGGATATTGTCAGACTTCCAGTCCGCAAAGTTCATCTGCACCCAACATCAGGTTCAGGTTTTGTACGGCGGCACCCGCAGCACCTTTACCTAGATTGTCCAGTCGTGAAACCAGCAAAAACTGATCAGAGGAACCAAATATGAATATATCATTTCTATTGGTGCCATTGTTTGTCTGCGGGTCAAGGAATCCGTCAGCCAGAGCATCTGTATTTGGTTCATGTATTCTGACACAAGGCTCGTTATGGTATCGCTCATCAAGACAAGCATATATCTCGTTGAGTCCTATTTGCCCGTTAAAGTATTCTGAAGCAAGTGGGATGCTAACCAGCATACCCTGCTGGTAGTGGCCGACCGACGGGGTAAATAAGGGAGCGTTAAGCAGTGAAGCGTAATGTTGCATCTCCGGGATATGCTTGTGACCGAATTTCAAAGCATAGGGTCTTGAACTCCAAAGATCGTCGGGGCATTCCCTTTTTCTGGTTTCATAGCGGTCAATCATCTTGTGTCCACCCCCTGAATATCCTGAGACGGCATTAACACAAAGTCTCGTCTCAGGGCGCAGCAATCCACCTGCGGTAAGGGGAGCAATAGCAAGTAAAAACCCGGTGGGATAGCAACCGGGATTCGAAACAAATTTTGCAGCCTTGATATCGCGACGACTGGTATCGTGAAGCTCTGCCAGGCCATAGATCCAATCGGGATTCACCCTGTGAGCAGTACTTGCATCAAGAAATCGCGTATCGGTACCTTTTGCCAGTTCAACTGTCTCTCTCGCGGCATCATCGGGTAGACAGAGAATGACCACATCAGCTCTTTCAATAAAATTGATTTTAACGTCGGTATTCTTCCTGTCCTCGTCTGCAATCGTCAGCAACCCAATATCCTGCCTCTGGCGAAGCCGATCATGTATCTGTAGCCCGGTTGTTCCGGATTGACCATCAATAAATATTCTGTGCATAGTTCTATCTGAATTTCTTAAAAAACTTCCTCAAATCTTCAGCCAGCAGAGCAGGTTGCTCAAGGGCTGCGAAATGTCCCCCTTTGGGCTGATGTGTCCAGTGTTGAATATTATAAAGTTCTTCTGCCCACTTCCTCGGAGGCTGAAAAAGTTCCTTCGGAAACATCGTGCATCCCGTTGGGGTCGCGATTCTACCATGTTCGTGCAGATTATTTTGAATATGATTCGATTCATAGTACAGACGAGCTGATGAGGTGATACTGCCCGTTACCCAGTAGATCATGATGTTGGTCAACAATTCGTCTTTTGTTATGGCATTTTCGATGACGCCATCGCAGTCGGTCCAACTGTGAAATTTTTCGGCTATCCAGGCTGCCAGTCCAATGGGTGAGTCATTAAGTCCGTAGCCAAGGGTTTGAGGTTTCGTTCCCTGAATTGCCTGATAACCCGTTCCTTCTGACATAATCTCACGACGTTCATGCAGGCGTTTCTTTTCCTCCGCTGTAACACCCTCAAATGGGTCATCTTTGTGTTTCGGAAAACCGGCAAATACCAGTGTAAGGTGCAGTGCCAGGACTTGATCAGGAGCAAGCAGGGCTGTCCAGCTACTGATAGGAGACCCCCAGTCACCACCCTGTACGACGTATTTTTCA
>CAZJRI010000192.1:0-9226 GCA_964548025.1 uncultured Pseudomonadales bacterium | reverse complement strand
CATGACAAACCGTATTCTGCAGGCAGATTAAGCTTGCCATGGGCCGTGGTTAGCTTAACGCCCGGTACTGCAAATCGAATATCTGCAAAACATGCAAGGACCAGTCCCACACCGGCTGCAGGACCGTTGATTGCCGCTATTACCGGCTTGGTGAGACCAAAGTGGTAAGCGAACGAGGCATCAAATTCCGGTCTGACGCCGAAACCGGGTTCGGCAATGGATTCTGGCGTTCCGGGATCATAGCCACCCTTTTCAATATGTCCTTCAAGTGCCTTGGAATCCGCACCCACGCAGAAGGCGCGACCAGCTCCCGTGACGATAATGACCCTTACCGATTCATCCTGATCCAATTGCTCCAGCACCCAGCGGTATTCGGTATGCATCCGACCCGTCCATGCATTCATACGATGGGGTCGGTTTAGTGTAATGGTTGCAATTCCGTCGTTCTTATCTACAAGTATGGTTTTAAGTTCCACTGACAAATTCCTCGGTAAGTTGTATCACCTGTTGCTGAACGCCCATGAAAAAGTGATCTGTGCCTGGTAACGACCTGATCGACTCTGATGGAAACAGGGCCGATACCGAGTCACTCGAAACAATCGAGTCATCTTCTCCAAGGATTATTAACATCCGATAGTCCAGCGTCGGCTCATCGGTCAGCATCTGCACCGGTGGGGCAACCAGCACCGAGCCGACAGCTCTGCTTCTGTCTCGCAATCGGGCAAGCGCTTTCAACGCCATCACTGCACCAAACGAATATCCACAGATATACTGATTGGATTGCTGGTATTGATCTGAACACCAATTTAATACGGCCAGTACATCGTCAATTTCACCCTGGCCGTCATCGTAGACACCACCACTTGCCCCAACCCCTCTGAAGTTGAATCTTAATGTGCTGACTCCCGAACGCTTGAACCCTGCTGCCAACATGGACAGCACGTTGTCGTACATGCTGCCACCGTATTGCGGATGAGGATGGCACAGGACAGCAATGTCACTTCCATCATCGACCAGATCGAGATCGGCCTCTAACTGCCCCACGACGCCATCAATTAATAAGCTAGTCACAAACTTCTCTTAAGAAAAAAAGTTAATCTATCACAGATAATTCACCTCCTGAAACCAGCAGGTATTGTCGGGTATGGCATTTCAGTCGCCAGGCATGGGTGGCTGACAGAGACGGCTATCTGCTTTCAACTTTGGGTATATATAGTTAATCTAAATTATAGATATTCCATTTATCTAACTGTATTTTATGGGTTTTTTAAATGATTCCAGACTAATTCCAACGAGGAAGAGGTTCCGATTGATTCAGACTGAATTAGTAGATTACCGGCTGGTTGGATACAATAAACAAATTAGGATTCACTCAGATCTCATGCGCTCGCTCTTCGTAATATTTGTTACCGTACCAATTGTCGAAATGTACGTCCTTATACAGGTTGGCGGGATTATCGGTGCCCTGCCCACGGTGGCTTTGGTTGTGCTCACGGCAACACTCGGTATCTGGTTGCTGCGACTCGAAGGATTAGCCACTTTAGCCAAGGTACAGGAGAAACTGGCCCGGGGTGAGATTCCGGGACAGGAACTCCTTGAGGGTATCATGCTGCTAATCGGGGGTGCTTTGCTCTTAACCCCCGGATTCGTCACAGACGCGATAGGATTCGCCTGCCTGCTTCCTTTCCTGCGTAAACCCATCGCACACTGGCTGATAAATAAAGGGATGCTGCGATTTCTAAACGCTACCGGCTCAAGTCACTTTCAGTCTCCACATGGGAGAACCGGGGGATCTGGCCATCCGGGAGATTCGACTATTATCGATGGCGATTTCGAAGACAGGACACCACCAAAACAGCACCTGGATGAATAACACGAAATTACATGATGACATTTTCCTGTGACCGGTATTCTCACCGCCAGACTCACGCCTGACAGGCACAATAAATAATGCTTACTTAGCATCAACTACCCTCATGCAGCCCCCCAATTCTGCTCTTTCACCCTTGTGCTCCAGCCAGCAGCAAGCAGCCAGGAGCGAGTCGCCATCTATTGACCTATTAGGCTATCAATAAGCAGCAGATTGTTATAGTTTCTCCTGATGAATTGTATAGGTGAATGTAATGACTGATGTAAACGAAGCACTTGGCACCATCGAGAAATCAGGTGGATACTATGAAGCCAGACTGACGAGAGTACTCGATCACAAACCCGAGGATGTGTGGGCAATGCTAACCGAACCCGCCCGATTTGTTGACTGGCTGGCACCGGGTGAAATAGAGTTAAACAAAGGGGGAGCCGCCAAACTGAATTTTACTGATAGTGGTATCGTCATCGACAGCACCGTAACGGAGTGTGAAATAGGATCGCTCCTGCAATATTCCTGGAGTAGTGGTGATGAACCGGAAAGACCTGTTCGATGGGAGATTTCGGCCACCGATAATGGCACTGAACTCACACTCGTTCTCGGTGTTCCTGAAGAAGAGGATGTTGCACGATCCTGCGCAGGCTGGGAAGCGCATCTGATGATGCTGTTGGGAGCGATCGAAGGCGTGCCAATTAAATTCCCTTTCGAGCGCTTTCAGTCAACTCGAGCCGCATATGATGAGATGATTGGATCCTAGAAAATTTCTCCGGCTAAATCTTGGCGATCGCCGATATCCAAAGACAGAACAAGCTATATCAGATTGAGATGATGTCGACCTGATATAGCTGTGCCAGATCTGGAGGCAATCTGGTGGTTTCTGCCGCCTTGGTGAAATATCCGGGCTAGGCTGAATCGTTGTTATTATCTGTGGTCTGACCAAGTGCCTTGCGATACATCACGACTGCAGGTATCAGCACCATTGCTGAAAGCACCAGCGCCAGTTTGACTGAAAAGAATTTGCCCACCGCCCCGACAACCGGTCCACCTCCTATCTGGCCGAATGCATCAGCCTGTGCCTGCATCGAAAACAAGGTTGCCCGAAACTCCGGGGGTAAATTCTGATTTAACCAGGCAGCCGACAATGGCCCTTTTATTGAGCGCAGCATTGCAACCGCGAAGTACGCAACGAGTGCCAGATAAAAACTCCCGGCCAGCGCAAATACCAGCATACTCACGATCAGTAATAGCGTGCTTATTGTTAATGCGATCACAATCAGAGAGTAGTTTGATGTATCCAGAAATCGTCTGATGAACTCAAGCGCAATAAAAGCGAAAACCGTCGCTCCTGCTGACATCACTCCCCACCAGATGACTGTATCAAGACCTCTAACAACTGGAAACTCAAATGTTTCAATGAGAAACGGCGCGTACAACCGATCATATCCTTCGCTGTACATACCTTCGAGTACAGCAATCACAATAATGATCCAGAGAACAGGATGTGACCTGACAATTGATACACCTCTGGTGAAGGTGACAGCCATCTGATGCCAGGAATCCCTGTCTTGCTCTGCCTCTGGCTTAAAACTCCGCTCATCCATAAATATCGCACAAAAAATCCCAAGCAGGATCAATCCTGAACTACCTGCGATAATCGGGATTTTCATATCAAGCGTGGCTAGTGCGATGCAGACTGGTATCCCTGCTAGTAAACCGATCTTTCCAAACTGGCTCGCAACCACAAACAAACGATTTGCATTCGCTTCACCTATCTCATCAGATATCCACGCCTGACTCGCACCAGATATGAATGTATACCCTATGCCCCAGATCACCTGGCTTAACAGAATGATATCGAACCTGGGGAAAAGACCGAGCAACATATACCCGGCACCCACCATCACGTAACCAATAATCATCGAAAGCCTGCGGCTGTATACATCCGCGACCACACCGGTTGGAATCTCAAACAGGAACGCTGATAATTCCAGAACTGTTCCCACCAGGACCATCTGCAATGGATCAAGTCCTGCAACCGTCACCATGAACACCATGGAAACAGTTGTCATCAAGGCCCAGTTAAAATTAAAAAATATGGAGATGCCGATATACAGCGAATGACTATTGAGTTTTTTCACCTGGCTAACGATTAGACAGCAGTGCAATGCGCTGGTCGTTATTGCTTATCCAGTACAATCTACCCATCGCGCAAATAGAGACGGCAAACAGTGACAGGATCAAGCCGACCCAGAATCCAAATATTCCATAGGTTTCGCCGAACCAACCAAAGCCAAGACTGGCCGCAAGCGGCAATCCAAATAACCAGTATCCAACCAACGTTATGATCATCGGTATTCGGGTATCTTTGTACCCACGAAGTGCTCCGATCGCGGTTGACTGACTGTTATCAAACAATTGAAACACTGCAACAAACAGCATAAGTGTCGCTGCCAGTTCATAGACAGCGGTGTCATTGGTATAAAGGCTGGCAATATGGAATCGCATCGATACAACAACGACAATCGAGATAAATGCGACTACCCAGGTACTTAGCATTGCCACCCTGGCAATTTTTCTCGCAATGTCATACCGTTCTGCGCCGACATTAAATCCAATCCTGATCGATGCTGCGATACCCAGTGCCAGCGGAAACATAAATGTAATGCCACCCACATTCATCGCGATGGTATGCGACGCGACCGCATCCGCGCCAATTTGGCCCAGTAATACAGTAACTGTCGTGAATAAACCTATCTCGAAGAACAGCGTCGCTCCAATCGGCAATCCCACATGCAACAGATTCTTGATGATATGCCAGCTTGGCAATGCAAAATGACGATGCCATCCGATGTGATCAAATCGCGATCGGGTTACAACAAAGATGATGAGGATAAATTCAAGCCACATAACAATTGCTGTTGCCAGACCACAACCGACTCCCCCCATCGTCGGAAGACCAAACAGACCATTGATGAATATGTAATTGAGTGGGATTTTTATTATTAGAATCGTCGAAGCAATAAACATCGCTGGCTTTGTAAAGCCCAGTCCTTCTGCAAGGAATCTCAGGACGAAATAACCGAGCATACCGGGTACTCCCCAGGCAGTTAATTCAATATAAGGCAGCGCGATCGCCACAGCAGCTTCGTCAACATTCATCAACCGATAGAAAGGCGCAGCATTATGCAATACCAATATGATCAGGCCACCTGCCACCACAACCATCCACAACGCCTGACGAACTACCTCACCAATCTCATCCTCTCTATTTGCCCCTTTCAGTTGTGCGACTGTAGGAGTTACAGCCTGCAGTATTCCCATCATCAACATCGTGCAGGGCCACATGACAGCGCCTCCCAGTGCGACACCGGCCAGGTCCACATATCCAAATCGACCCGCCATGATGGTATCAACTACACCCATGCCCATCTGGGCTAACTGGGTACCCATCAGGGGCAATGCCAGTCTCAGCAATGGGAATAATTCGGAGCCTTTATCCACCTCATAATCTGTTGAAACCGAATCAGTCGTCGCCATCATGCCGCCATGCGTAATCGATCGGTACGGGGAATAAGCCCGTGAACTTGTCACGAACATCATCAATGAGTTCCATCGACAGCAAATCATCCTGACGACTGATCAGTACGGTCTGATCGAGTGAAGGTGCATCAACTATTCGAAGCCGAAAACGATAAATGCCCCTTTGAAAACAACACTTCATACTCAACTCAAGCAGTTTTGAACCAGCACCAGCAGGAATCGGTATTCGCTTGCCTGTGAGTTGCAGCCCCTTTGCGTCAATCACATCGAGAATGAGAGAAGGATGGGAAATCTCTTCGCCAAGGGTAACCTCGATGTTGATCTTAATGAGCTCATCAAATGCAAGCGTTGCGTGTTGCCCATGCCCTTCTATCACGGCCTTTGATATGCCAAACCCGGAGATGGAGAAACCAGTTTCCACCTTCTCGGACGAGTGATGTTTCTGCACATCTTTCAAGCCATCTTTCTGAATAAGATGGAGGTAATTTGTGATCACATCATCAGGCAACCCGTGCTGGACTGCCCTGCCATGGTCCAACAACATGGCCGAGTTGCAGAATGATTTGACTGTATTCAGATCGTGCCCGACAAACAGCAGCGTCGTACCCCTCGCCAGAATCTCATCCAGCTTATTCAGCGCTTTCGCCTGAAATTGCGCATCGCCAACTGCCAGGGCTTCATCAACAATCAGAATATCGGGATCGACATGAACCTGAACCGCGAAGGCCAGACGTACCATCATGCCGGTACTATAGGTTTTTACCTGGCGGTTGATTGAATCACCAATATCCGCAAAGGCAACTATGTCATCGTATTTTTTCTCAGTTTCTTCGCGGCTCAGCCCCAGAATTGAGGCATTCAGAAATACGTTCTCTTTTCCCGTAAATTCGGGATCAAAGCCGCTGCCTAATTCGAGTAACGCTGCGACTCTGCCTTTGACTTCTACTGATCCACCTGAAGCTGCCAGCGTACCTGCAATAATCTGCAACAAGGTGCTCTTACCGCTGCCATTTAAGCCAATCACCCCAAGGCTGTCACCCTGCGCCAGGTCAAAGCTTATTCCTTCCAATGCTGATACCGGTTCGCACTGACGTTTGTAGAACGTCTCATACCAGACGGGAAAGATGGGACGAAGAAGACGATGCGCAATCGGAACTGTTAACCTGCTGAGCGGGCTACTCCAGAGTAGATACGTCTTTGAAATATTTTTAACTCTGATCATCGACAAGTTTTTCCGGAGAATCGTTCCTGATTAATCAAGATCATTACAAGACATCCGCAAAGCCTCGCTTTGACCGTTGAAATAGGAAATAACCCATCAACGCCATAAGAACTGCGACGCCAGAATAGACTAGTAGTGACAGGTATTCCGGTATCTCACCATAGATGACTACAGAACGGAATGCCTCAACTATGACAGCAATCGGATTCAGCAGAATCAGTTTTTGCAGGTATTCCGGCAGAATATCAATCGAATAAAATATTGGGCTCAGAAATAGTAACAATGTTGCCAGGGTGCCTGTTATATGTTGAATATCGCGAATATAGACACCTAAAGCAGCCAGCATCCAGGAGATACCCAGCAACATCAGGAGATAGGGCACAAAAATCAACGGCGCTAGAAGCGCAGTGACGGGAATTGTGTGCAATTCAACCACCACGAACCCAAGGAGCAGAATAAAGCCGACAATGAAATTGAATAAGGCGCTAAGCAATACGACCACCGGCAGTATCTCAAGGGGGAAAACCACCTTTTTCACGAAGTTGACATTTTCAAGAATTAATCCGGGAGATCGGTTAAGAATATCGGCGATCATCCCGTGAATAATCAATCCGAGAAATAACATCATGGCGAAATTCAGTACCTCACCGTCGTTGCCGGGAACCGACCAGCGCGCTTTGAAAATATACTTGAAGACGAAAGTATAGATAAACAGCATCAACAGAGGGGTCACGAATGACCACAATAGGCCAAGTATGGAACCGCGATATCGGGATTGTATCTCCCGTACGAATAGCTGTCTGACCAGTGATCTGTGTTGCCAGAATGAGGTAATCATGCTTGCTGCTATAAGATCCAGGATCGAATAGAAAAATCCACATACCGTTTGATTCGCCAGTATTCTACCAGATAGCTGGTTTTCAGCAGGAACCGGGTAATTGGATGACTCATTGAATGCCTACCGGTTGCGAACACAATCTCCGGAGGTATTTCAGCTCCTTCTTCGACCGTCAGGAATCGAAAGATCCGCGCCAGGGTTTCGTGGTGTCTATTCAGCAGATCTTCCGAGTGAACCAGCAGGATCTGGTTTGGGGGAAAGGCAGCGTATAATGATGCCAACTGCCTGCTGTACAACCCCCTGCTCCTGTAGCTGTGACGCCTTAGGGCAGAGTTATCATCTCTGGGGTCAGTATCTTGCCTTATTCTTCTGGATTCGAGCAGGAGGGCTTTAGCGAAGCTCTCTGATTCGTTCCTGCGTTCAAACTCCATCAGATAGTGGGAAAAGGCTCGATCAACCGGATTTCGTAGCAATACGATTATTTTAAGATCAGGATTATAACGACTTAGACCAGCCGCAATTTCCGGGAAAAACATATAGACCGGTGTTGCTTCACCTTTCAATTGACCTGATGTGGCATGCTGGAATGCCGCCTGGTAGCTGTTCTCGATATCAGCACAATTTTCCTTGAAATCCCGGGCATCGAACAGATGAACCTCCTTGGGCTCCGACATCGCAATACCCGGATGCTGCGAAAGAAACCGGACCAGTGCGGTTGTACCACTTTTCTGTGCGCCGACGATGGCAAAATCCAGGATGCTCATTTGATCAGGTATCTATCCAGCAGTCGGTCAACTTCGTCCTTTGTATAAAACTGTTCAAACAGTGCACAATTTTCGATCAGCTTCCCATGAAGAGACAACAGCAGGGATTTATCGATCCCAGTCTTCTCATTCAGGTTTTCAAGATCTACAGACAATCTGACCGGTCGAGAAAGAAGACAATCAAGACATTGTCCATTTGTTTCAACTATATCCTCGTAGCGAAGAATAGTGGAATCAGACAGGCGTTTAGCATAGCGACTGTAAAACCAGCCCAGAATCGAAAACTGCCTGTCAATCGTATCTGGCGTACTGTCGAGCGATGTCGCGAGCGCAGAATCAAAGCGTTCTCCCATGGGAATCCTGCCCTGATTAACGGGCAGGTCAACCGACGCCCAGGACGCCAGAACTGCTAGTGGATTTCTGATTACTGCAAAACACCTGAAATCATGCATTAGCTGATCGAGCAGCGATGTGAAAAGTGCGTTGTGCTTCACCACCAGTGTAAAATCGTTGGTCAGAGATTTATCTACATCCACCATCCCCAACTCGACAACTTCCCGTCGCAGTCCATTACTCAACCGTTCAGCCACCACCGGGTTGGTGGGGATTGTGCCGTCAATATGTTTGCTTGGCACCGCGTTTCGTTCAATTGCCATTTTACGGGTAGCAATGAGGAACTCGCTGATCTTCCTGCAGGCAGCGTCCCGATCAGTCTCGGCATCGAATACCCGCGGATTGATCGGTTCATGGAGCGCAAGTGTATTCTCACATTGGCCAAGCAGGTTACAGCAGAGAGTCGTACCAGATCTGGGGATACCAGTAAGAAGGATAGTGTCTGTCAGATGTTCGCCCAAAGTTCTTCTACATTGTCCAGAATGTCAAAAAAGGCCTGTCGTTCCCTTTCAAGAGAATACCGTTCCACCACAGCACGCGCATTATGGCTGATCTCAAGAACCCTGTCTTTGTTTTGAAGCAGCGTCAGCGCATCCTCACAG
>CAZJRI010000191.1:6420-9231 GCA_964548025.1 uncultured Pseudomonadales bacterium | reverse complement strand
GGGCGTTCTCGTAGAAAGCCTCCTCGTAAAGAGCTGCCTCGTAAAGAGCTTCCTCGTAAAGAGCTTCCTCGTAAAGAGCCCGGACAAAAAAAAGCCAGGTCAGATGACCTGGCTTTTTTACTGGAACAGTAATCTACTTACTGGTTGATGTGGGTACGTCGGTAAAGGGAATCCCTTTATCAAGTCGTGGTTCCTGCGGCAGTCCAAGTACTCTTTCAGCGATGATGTTTGCCATTATTTCATCGGTACCACCCGCGATCCTCAAACCCGGGATACTCATATAGGTAGACTGGAACAAATTGTCCACTTCTTCGGAATCCGGAGAATAGGCGATACCTGCCTGTTCCATCAGATCTATGGCGAATGACGAAAGATCCTGTGATTTAGGTGCGCCGACAAGTTTCCCGATACTGTTTTCAGGCCCGGGAATCTCTCCTCGAGAGAGGGCCGTCATGGATCGATAACCGGTATATTTAAGCCCGGATTCCTGCACGTACCAATTTGCAAGTTTGGCCCGGACATTGCGATCCTTGATAGCGGGTTTGTCATCCAGCTGTACCTTCTCAGCAAGTGCCATTGCCGACTTGAATCCGGCGCCACCACCGCCACCGCCGATGGATGCTCGTTCATTCATCAACGTCGTTAGCGCAACCTGCCAGCCCTGGCCGACTTCACCCAGTCGTTGGGCATCTGATACGCGTACATCAGTGAAATATACCTCGTTAAAACCCGAGGCACCTGACATCTGCTTAATAGGCTTAACCTCGATACCTGGAGATTTCATACTGAGAAAGAAGTAACTTAATCCCTGGTGTTTTGGCATATTGGGATCGGTTCTGAGCACGATAATGCCCCAATCGGAATACTGGGCACCTGAAGTCCAGATTTTCTGACCATTGATAATCCAGTCGTCACCATCACGTTCAGCCTTGGTGCGAAGCGCTGCCAGATCGGAACCACCAGCAGGCTCACTAAATAACTGGCACCAGATATCTTCGCCACTGGCGAGCCTTGGTAGATGTTCCTTCTTCTGCTCCTCAGTTGCCCAGGTCATCATCGTGGGTGCGGCCATACCCTGGCCGATGCCAAATACGCCGGTATTAGGGGCATCCACCTTGGATTCTTCCTGGTTCAGAATTACCTGTTCAATAGCGTTTGCGCCGCGTCCGCCATATTCCTTGGGCCATCGAATCACTGCCCAACCTGCATCGGCTTTCTTCTTCTGCCAGAGCTTTGCCTGTTCGATTGCATTCAGCCCTTCAAGATCACTTGCTGACGGGGTATTTGCGGTTAACCAGGCCCTGGCTTCTTCTCTGAATTTTGCTTCTTCCGGGGAATCATTAAAGTCCATACCGGTCTCCTATGCTGCGTTCTGCTGTTCGATTGCGGTAATCAGTTTATCCTGCCACTGGCTCTCGCTGCCGATATTGACTGACAGTAATTTGGCCCGTCGATAATGGAACTGACAGTCAAATTCCCACGTGAATCCCATACCACCATGGGTCTGGATGTTCTCTTTAGAGGCGAAATAATATGCCTGTATGCCAGCAACTCTTGAGGTTGCCGCGGCAATGGGTAATTCTGCTGCACCTGAATTCAGCGCCCAGCTACCGTAGTAGCAGTTGGAGCGTGCCAGCGTATTTTTGACATACATATTGGCAAGTTTGTGCTTGATTGCCTGATAACTTGCGATTGCACGTCCGAAGGCAAATCGTCCAAGCGCATATTCTTTTGCCATCTCGAGTGCGGCATCAGCACCACCTGTCTGCTCCCACGCGAAGAGGACGGCTGCGCGATTGAAGACATTCTGGGTTGCTGCCCAGCCAGCGCCATCATCACCGAGTAACTCCGATGCAGCATTGTCGAATGTAATATTTACGTGTGACCTGCTGGGGTCTAGCGTGGATATCTCTTCTCTCGTCACGCTATCCTGGCCTAATTCCACGAGTTGAAGGCTGGCGCCATCTCCCTTGCCTGATTTGGTAACAACAATTGCGAAATCTGCGATATCGCCATCCGCAACGGCGACCTTGTTACCGGATACAGTGTCGCCACCAGTGGTGGTGAGATTTGCTGGAGTTGTCTGGCCCTGTGCCTCTGCAAGCGCGAAAGTACCAATTGCCTCGCCTGATGCTAGTTTTGGCAACCAGGTGTCTTTCTGAGATTTTGAGCCATAGGCCAATATCGCCTCCGTTGCGAGATAAACAGAGGATGAGAAAGGCAGAGGGGCCACCGCCCGGCCGAGTTCATCTGCTATCACTGATAGTTCGAGATAACTTAAGCCCAGTCCATCGTATTCTTCTGGAATAACGGTGGATGTCCAACCCATTTCAGCGACCTTTTTCCACAGATCTGCCTTAAATGGTTTGCCACTTTCCAGTGCTTCGCGGACCACCTTCATCGAGCAGTTGTCCTGCAGGAACCCTCTCGCCTGCTCCCTGAGCAGGTTCTGTTCCTCTGAGAATTCGAAATTCATTAGATCACTCCCTAATGGTTAAAAAAGATTCTAGCGTAAGATACTTTCTTGTAGGGGGCTGGGGCAAGTGTCTTCTGATGTCACGCTATAAATGGGCGCTCTATTTGACCTATCTGCTTCTGCTTAAAATGGTATCCTCAAGGCATCAGAAGAGATTTAGGCGTGTTTATGGAATTTGCAGTTAATCCGGTTGACAGGACCTGCCTGCCGGTTAAGGGTAGTGATAAGATGTTTCCGGTACAACAGATATACTGTGTCGGAAGAAACTATGCAGACCACGCGGTGGAAATGGGGCATGATCCGGACCGGGAAGCGCCGTTTTTCTTCATGAAACC
>CAZJRI010000191.1:934-6401 GCA_964548025.1 uncultured Pseudomonadales bacterium | reverse complement strand
ATGCCATTCTTCCGCAAGGCGCGGAGATGGAATATCCGAGTCATTCAAATGATGTGCATCACGAGGTGGAATTGGTTGTTGCATTGAGTACCGGGGGCAGGGATCTTAACTTGACCGAGGCCAATGAGTGTATTTTTGGATATGCCGTTGGAATCGACATGACTCGGCGGGACCTCCAGGCAGAGGCAAAAGAAAAGGCAAGGCCCTGGGAATCAGGTAAGACGTTTTTACATGCTGCACCCTGTTCCTCGATTGTCCCGGTGGAAGAGACTGGCCTGATCGACGATGGTGATATCAGACTCAGTATTAACGGTGAAGAACGTCAGAACGGGAACGTCAATCAGATGATCTGGAAAGTAAGTGAAGTGATAAGCCGTTTATCGGGGTTATTCCATTTGCAGCCAGGTGATTTGATTTATACCGGCACGCCCGCAGGTGTAGGACCAATCAATATCGGAGACAAAATTGAAGCGAATATTGATAGGGTTGGACAACTGGCCGTCGTGGTAGGGGCAGGGCGAAGTCAGGATTCATAGTAAATGCAGTTGTTCCCGGGGGGACATCGGCTTTTAGTTTATTTAATAAGGAAGGAATGAATATGCCAATCTCATCAAAACTGGCGTTATCGGAAGAACAGATCGAAGAGCTGATGACCAGTAGCTGGAATATGCGCATCGCAACTATCGGACCCGGAAGTCACATCAATCTCACACCCATGTGGTTCGGCTGGGCTGGCGGGCTAATTTATACCTATGGCAGAGGTCAGAAAGTGGCCAATCTGAGACGAAATAGTGAGTGCAGTATCGTTGTAGACCGAAACGAGAAGTTCCCGGAGTTACAAGCGGTCATGTTCCGAGGTAAGGCCGCCGTACTTGAGGATTCGAACGCCGAGGAAGCAGACCCTCATCTCGGTGAAATAAGAATTCAGATGGGTGCAAAATATGCTGGTGGCCACGGAGAAGCGACGGCTGACACTGCTGAACCAAATCGTGCCACAGCGGCGGGTAAGTCGAGTCGATGGATCGTATTTACGCCAGTTAAGCTGGTGAGTTGGGACAATTTCAAACTGAAAGATCTTAGGAGCAGGAGGAAATAATGAAACTGGACAGTGGTTTAATGGGAGGTCTGGAGGGGGTGAGTGCCGCCGCCAGGAAGATAGAAGATGCAGGATATGATGGTGCCATCACAGCGGAAACATCTCATGATCCGTTTTTTCCATTATTACTTGCAGCACAGGATACCGAGCGAATAGAGCTGATTACATCTATCGCTGTCGCTTTCTCAAGAACGCCCATGCTGCTCGCAAATATTGGTCATGATCTAAACCAGTTCTCGAAGGGCCGATTCATCATGGGGCTTGGCTCACAAATTCAACCGCATATCACCAAGAGATTCAGCATGCCCTGGTCGTCGCCAGCGAAACGCATGCGTGAATTCATTATCGCCATGCGGGCAATCTGGGCCAGTTGGCATGAAGGGGAGCGATTGAATTTTAGAGGGGATTTTTATACCCACAGTCTGATGACGCCCATGTTTACACCGCAGAACGTGGAATATGGGGCACCGAAGGTGACATTGGCTGCCGTCGGCCCGCTTATGTCTGAGGTTGCCGGTGAAGTTGCTGACGGCGTTATTCTGCATGCATTCTCGACAGAAAAGTATATGCGGGAGGTCACCCTGCCTGCCATTGAAGCGGGTTTGGAAAAGGGAGGTCGAAAAAGGGAGGACTTCCAGATTTCCTATCCTTGTTTTGTCGTAAGCGGACGTACCGAGGAGGAATTTAATGCGGCAAAAGCAGGTGTCTGTAAACAGATTGCGTTCTATGGCTCCACACCGGCCTATGCACCGGTTCTTGGTGTTCATGGCTGGGGAGACCTGCAACCAGAACTGAATCGACTGTCAAAAGAAGGGAAGTGGGATGAGATGGGTACATTAATCACAGATGATATCCTGGATGAATTCGCGGTCGTTGGTGAGGGTGACGAGGCTGCCGATAAGTTCAAAGCACGATACGGTGACTTCGTGGATCGAACCACTGCAAGTTTTGCTGCCAGCGACGAGGATCACAGGCAGGCGCTGATGGCGAAGCTAAGGGCCTAGCATGCCCAGCAATGTGGCGGTTATCGGTGCCAGTGGTGTAGTAGGTCGAGCCGCGATCGATTATCTGCATAAAAGGGAGATTCCTGTTGTGGGGATCTCAAGGCGGGCATCTGATCTCCCCGAAGTTGCGCATATTTCACTCGACCTGATGGATGCAGTTGCCTGTCGTGACGTGGCAGCCAAACTTTCTGAGATAACTCATGTTATCTACGCAGCGCTTTATGAGAAACCGGGGTTAATAGCGGGCTGGCAGGATCAGGACCAGATGCAAACCAATCTTGTGATGTTGCAGAACATTCTTGATCCTTTGACGAGGTCCGCCAAACAGCTCAAACATATTAGCTTGCTGCAGGGGACAAAAGCATATGGTGCACATATCAAACCGATGTCGATCCCGGGAAAGGAACGCAATGCCCGGGTTGAGCATGCGAATTTCTATTGGTTGCAGGAAGATTATTTAAAGGCGAAGCGGTCAGAAGGTGACTGGCGTTATACCATCTGGCGTCCACAGATAATCTTCGGACATGCGCTTGGCGCGCCGATGAATATGCTTGCTGCAATCGGTGTTTATGCTGCTTTTCGCAAATTCGACGGACTGCCATTAAGTTACCCTGGAGGCCCCAATTCACCTGCTGAGGCAATTGATGCCGATCTGCTTGCCGGGGCGTTGCACTTCGCGATGGAACACGACGTCTGCAACGATGAAATATTCAATATTACAAATGGCGATGTATTTGAGTGGAGAAATATATGGCCCACTGTCGTTAAGGTTTTTGACGGTGACCAGGGCGCTGATGAGGCCATACAACTGAGCACCTTGTATGAGCGGGAATCTGATTGGTTGTCGATAAGGACGCAATATGGCCTTCAGGACCATACGATTCGACAACTGGTCGGAGATTCGTTCTATTATGCCGATGCGCTATTCGCAACCGGTTCCTCTCAGCCACCACCACCGGCGTTGTTGAGTACCATCAAGCTTCGACAAGCAGGTTTCAATGACTGCATTGACACCGAGGATATGATTGCGAACTGGTTCAGACGACTGTTCGAAATGAGGATATTGCCGGGCAAGGTGTAGTTTCGAATGTCATTCAGTTGTGCTTAGACTTCATTCCTTATAAGTGACACACTGTGTTGATAAATGTGGAATTCGACTGGTTCAGCCCCTGAGCTGGTTAAATGAGTGCGGTGTTCGGAGATCGCCTGTCAGTCTTAGAAATGTGAATTCAATACAACTCAAATGAAGCGATCAATGTAGAGCGCTTTTTTCAGGATGGGTGATAGTTAAATGGCAGATCAAAAGTATATTTTTATTACAGGTGCAGCGAGTGGAATAGGGCGTGCGACGGCGCAACGATTTGCGGCAGAAGGGTGGCTAGTGGGGGCTGCAGATCTGAATGAATCAGGTCTCGAATCACTAAAAACTGAATTGGGTGGTAACCAGTGCGCAACATTTCTCCTCGATGTCACCAGGAGTGAAATGTTCGAAGGAGTGATCAGCGACTTTAGTGACTGGTCCGGAGGACGACTCGATATACTTTTCAACAATGCAGGTATCGGTGTTCTCGGTGGGTTCGATGACGTACCACTCGAACGGCATATCGACACAATAAACGTAAACCTGATCGGGGTTGTCAACGGGATAGCAGCCGCAATGCCGTTGTTGAAATCCACACCGAACAGCTTGTGTTTTTCAACCTCATCATCAGCCGCAATTTATGGTGCACCAAATCTTGCAGTTTATGCAGCAACGAAGTTTGCGGTGAAAGGATTAACCGAGGCCCTGACAGTCGAACTGGCGCCCTTCGACAGCCGGGCAGCGGATGTATTGCCAGGATTGATTGATACCCCCATCTTGAATGCAGAACACTATAAAGATGGTGTGGATATCAGCAAGGGAGAACGCAACATTGGCCCGGTGGAAACTGATGACGGGCCATTCAGGCTTATTTCACCCGATGAAGTTGCGAATGCAGTCTGGAGTGCCTATTCATCGGATAGATTGCACTGGTATGTGCCTGCTGAACTCGAGGAGATGGACAAGAAGAAAGCGCAGGATGTCGAAGCCTACCGGGATTTGAGACTAAGCCAGTGATATAGCCCGGTTCGTGACCTTCCGGAAAATCTGGATCAGTTTTTCAGGTATTTACCGAACCATGAATATATTCTCTGCCAGCCATCCACCGCTGCCGCCTGGTTGTACATCGGGCTCCCGGTCGTAAAGAATCCGTGATTCGCACCATCATAACGATGAAATTCGTAGGTTTTACCAAATTCCTTTAATAATGTTTCGGTCTGGTTAACATCATCAACGGAGGGCCGTTTGTCTTCGTTGCCGAAGAGACCGAGCAGCGGGCAATTCATCTTCTCGGTATAGTCAATCGGTGCGACGGGCTGGCGCTCGGATAGTTGATCTTCAGGTGCAATGACGCCACCACCGTAGCAGTCTACTGCAGCATCTATTCCATCAACTGTACATGCGGCCAGATAGGTTTGCCGGCCTCCCGAACAATAACCGATCACGCCGACCTTGCCGTTAAAATTCCCGGTGGTTTTGAGGTACTTGATTGCCCCTTCGAGATCTCCCATTGTTCGATCATCAGGCATACCGCCTGCTTCCCGTACGCTGATTGCGTTCTCCCGGGCGTTTCCCCTGCCTTCCCGATAGTGCAGATCGGGGCAAACTGTGTTGTAACCATTGAAGGCAAAAGTTCGGGCGATTTCCAGAGAGCCGGAATCCCAACCGGGCATGTGATGCAGTACAACGACGCCCGGATATGAACCCGAGCCGGTTGGCCTTGCACTATACGCATCGATAAGGTCACCCTCGTGACCGTACATGCGTATGGTCTCTGCAAGCATATTTTCTCTTGGCACAAATCACCTTTAGCAACAAGTGAAGATACAAAGAATTCTACACAGGGACCAAAGCTTGCTCAAGAAAGATCCGGTTGGGTTACAATCAGTTGTGATCTTTAGCAGAATCAATCGGACTGACGCAGTGATGGCCAATGGGTAAAGCGCATCGAGATTTCCAGATTTTCACCAAGCCGGTTGGCGCGCTCTGTAACCTGGATTGTGATTATTGTTACTATCTTGAGAAGCAACAGCAATATCCTGCAACTCGAACACCCCGCATGTCAGAAGCGCTGCTGGAGAGATACATCGTTCAGCTAATCAGAGCGACGCCAGGTGATGAGATCAACTTCTTCTGGCACGGTGGTGAACCCCTTCTCATGGGCCTCGATCATTTCAGGCGTGTGGTAGATCTGCAACAGAAGCACAAGCCCCGGGATAAGACAGTAACGAACAGCATTCAGACCAACGGTACCGCCACCAATTATGAAAGCACTGCAGCTTCCAG
>CAZJRI010000191.1:0-924 GCA_964548025.1 uncultured Pseudomonadales bacterium | reverse complement strand
GTACGCTGATCGACAATGACTGGGCGGATTTTTTATCCTCCAACAGCTTCAAGGTAGGCATAAGCCTCGATGGTCCTAAAGAGCTGCATGACGGGTACCGAAAAAATCGGATAGGTAGTCCCAGCCATGAAGAAGCACTGAGAGGTTTCAAGCTACTCATCAACTATAATTTACACAGTGATATTCTCTGTGTCGTTCATGCGCAAAATGCTGCTCATCCTGAAGCCGTTTATCACTATTTCAAATCAATAGGAGCCAGATATATTTCGTTTATCCCTCTGGTAGAGGCGATCAACCCTAAAATTCAAGGTCAGCCAGTTGAGTTCACAGATCGTAGCGTTTCGGCTAACGGTTACGGCGAGTTTCTTTCCCGAATCTTTGATATATGGGTGAAGCAGGATGTAGGCAAGATCATGGTTCAGATATTCGAGGAAGTCGCCAGAGAAGCACTCGGGCAGCCTCACTCTCTTTGCATTTTCAGAAAGACCTGTGGTGACGTCCCTGTTCTTGAACACAATGGCGATTTTTATACCTGTGATCACTACGTTGATTCAGCGCACCTGGTCGGAAATCTTGAGGAGATACCCCTTGTCAATCTTCTTGATCACAAACGCCAGCAAGAATTTGGCAGGGATAAATACGAGTCATTAACCGGCGAGTGTACCCGGTGCGAGTTTCTCTCGATGTGTCATGGTGGTTGCCCGAAGGATAGATCAACGCTCAGTTCGGATGGCGAGCCTGGCCATAATTATCTATGTGAAGGATATAAGTTGTTTTTTAACAGAGCGAGATCATTCGCTGATGAACTGAAGCGGCAAACCTCGCGCAAAAATCAACCAGAGATTGAAGTGAAGATCGGGCGAAATGATCCCTGTCCCTGCGGCAGCGGAAAGAAATACAAAAAATGCTGTATAACTCACGGCT
>CAZJRI010000190.1:0-9378 GCA_964548025.1 uncultured Pseudomonadales bacterium | reverse complement strand
AGTGTCTCTTAGGCAATCAGGCTAATTGGTCCACATGGTGCTGACGGGGTACAAGAGAAAAATGTCTGGCTATGGAATCTGTTGCTTCAGTATTAATGGATTCTGTATTCGTTCGGTCAATGGAGCAGAATTTTCGAGAGGAAAAGGCGCGCTCAGACAATGTGATGGAAAAAGAGGCCGAACGCTGCAGGCGATGTTACGACACGCTTGAAGATATGGTCGCAGGTGAAGGCAGTCTCGTAAGCCTTGCCTCTATTGCGGTGATTTCATCGCTTGGATATGCAGATTGGAGAACGCCTGGTGACAACTGGCGTGAAGGGCGACCCAATCTTTCTTCATACTATGAGCGACTTATGACGCTTGCTGCATTTAGTGAAACCGCGCCTGACTTCTAGTTTGAAGGGGCAAATAATGATTGGAGCATGCGGATGGAGGCTTCTGCTGCTTTAGAATCAGTGTTGTCGATTACGCAAAGATGAGCGAGTTCGGATTCAGTGAATGGGTCGAATGACTTTTTCTGGTCGACATACTGTTTATAGGTTGCCTCCGAGGCATCTCTTTTTCTGTTGGCAAGCCTTGCTCTTGCTGTGTCGTCATCCACTTCACACATTACAATCTGCCAGGGCAACGCGAGTTTTGTGGCGAGAGCTGTCAGGGAGTCTCGCCAGTCAGTATGGATCAGGGTTGCATCTACGATTACACCAAATCCGTCGTTGAGTATTTGTTGCGTCAGGTTGAGCAAAGCCTCAAGCGTTTTATGACTCGCGTCTGTTGTATAAATATTCTTACCGCTATTGGTGCTCGAATCCAATGCGGCGATACCGAACAACCTTTTTCTTTCGATATCTGATCGAATATGTATGAATGATGTCGCATTGGCAATTTGGCCCGCAATAGTCGTTTTACCGCTGCCTGACAACCCACACATAAGAACAAGTCCCCGACCGCCCATTACGCTGTATTTAACTGCGCGGTCGAGATAGTGTTCGCACTCAGCCATTGATTCTTCCTGTTCCTTCGGAGCCTGGCTCGCGCGAATGGCGGCGATCTTTGCTCTCACCATGGCGCGATAGACGAGGTAATAAGGCAGTACGGCGAGCAGGGAATAATCGCCAGTGAGTTCAAGGTACTGATTCAGGAAGAAGTGGGCCAGATCGTGCAGCTCATGGGATTCCAGATCCATGATCGTAAAGGCGATGTCGCTGGCTGTGTCTATCCACAGTAGATCCTGGCTAAATTCTACACAATCGAAAGCAAGGCATTGTTGGTCAAGGTAAAGCAGATTGCCAAGATGCAGGTCGCCATGGCATTCCATCACATGACCTTGTCGATGACGATTGTTCAGGTCTGCACGAATTCTTGCAAACTCATTTTCGCTCCAGTCTCTGAGTTTTTTGAGACCCGCTTGTTTATCATTTGGCAACAACTGTTGCAAAGTCGTGAAATTTGCCCTGACCGGCGCGTGAACCTGGTCTGGGCTGCCGTAATCCTTGTGAATAGTTTTCTCAAGATTGCCGTGGAATTCCGCAATTGAAATTGCACAAGCGGTGATGACGGTTTGATCGAGATTTCCTGTCGTGGCTTGATTCCTCAGAATTGCCGATTGGGGGAATCGTCGCATTTTCACTGCGTACTCGAATATTCCATCCGCATCGTCTTCAACCGGGCGAACCAGGGGATCGCTTTCTTTACCAGAGAAGGAGACTATTTCAAGGTAAATCTCGGGGGCAGTTCTTCTGTTCAACCTCAGCTCTTCTTCACAGAAGTGTTTCCGCATTGAAAGACTTCTTGCATCAACAAATTCGAGATTAACCGGTTTCTTGATCTTGTAGACAAAGTCTCCCAGAAGCACCACCCAGGATATGTGAGTTTCAATTAGAAGGGGATCGTCAAGGCTGTGAGAGATGCCTTTCCCTGCGAGTAGAGAGTCTACAAGATTACGGCTCAAATGATCGATTCCATTGCCACTGGCTAAACACGGATTTCACTAACAGATTCTACCATCAACATTCTTTTAGTCACCGACACATTTTAGTCACCCACATTTAGTCACCGACACACACATTATTCATCCTACAGCCTACTAGATTTTAGTCACCGACACACACATTATTCATCCTACAGCCTACTAGATTGCTCTCACAATCAATAAAGCAATTACCCACAACCAGGGCTGAAATTCTCTGATTACCCTCGCAGAAAATCTGATTCAGCATACTCACATGGCTACACCAAGATCACAGCTAATAGACTCGATTCTACCTCTACACTATCACCTGATATCCAGGTGCGTTAGAAGAAGCTGGCTGTGTGGTAAAGACAAACATACAGGTAAGAAATATGATCACCGTAAAGCCTGGTTGAAAGAGCGAATGTTTCATCTGGCTAAGTATTTTGCGATTGAAATTGACGCGTATGCAATCATGAGTAACCATTTCCATCTGGTCGTCTTCTACGATCCCCAGGCTTGTGAAACCTGGTCAGATGAGGAAGTAGCTTATCGATGGTTTGAAGCCTTCCCACCTCGTTGCGATGATGAGAAGGCTGATACTGAGCTACTCAAGCAGGCTTTGAAGGAGTTGTTTTTAGAACAACCTACTCAGATACGAAGAGCACGCAATTGTCTAGGCTCTCTGTCGGCCTTTATGAAACATCTTAAACAACCGATAGCCTGGCGGGCTAATCAGGAAGATGGTTGTCGAGGACACTTCTTTGAAGGCCGATTTTATTCTGGTGCATTGTTGAGTGAGTCAGCGGTCGTCGCAGCCATGGCCTACGTTGACTTGAATCCGGTTCGAGCAAAGATTGCGAAGAGTATTGAGGATTGTGATGACAGCTCTATTTCACAACGTTTAAAACTGAGCAGTAATTCACCAGAACGTTTATTTGAAGCACTGAGTCCACTTGTTAGCGGTCTGGAAGGTCAGAGTGTCGACCGTGTGAATCGAGCTGTTAATATTAGCGTTGAAACCTACACCTACCAGTTGAGAGCCATGATACAGCCTCAGGAAAATCAAAGTGATCAGATGCTCACCTGGTTTAATCGAGTTGCTTCGTTTAAGAAGCGGCAGCGAGCTTATGGGTTCATTGACGAACTCAACCAATGGTATGACAGATGGGGCTGGAAGCACCTTGGAACACCTTTGGCCAAGTGATTTTATATCAGGGAATATGATCCCATCAAAAAAGGTAAGCCTAACAATAGCTGGTTTTTAGTCGAGACCATTTCCTGCTATTGTTTGGCTTATGCTCCAGGTACCAATTCCTGACGATTGTCTAATGTCTTAACGTGTTTAGGTGAATACTTCCGTTCTCTAACGACTTTAATGTGTTTTGGTGTGTGTCTTGGTGTACTACTAACGACTTTAATGTGTTTTGGTGTGTGTCTTGGTGTAGAAAACCTGGGTTAGTTGACCTTTATGCGTAGAAATTTGGGGAGTCGTTTTTCCAGGAATGATGCGACGCCTTCTTTGAAGTCGTTGCGAGCGAGGCTTTCGTCCATCCAGACGGTGGACTCATCCATGGAAACGCCGAGTTCGCGGTTGAGGTGTTTGTAGACCTGACGTTTCATCATCATTAGCGACATGGGTGCCGAGGTGTCTGCGATGGATTTTAGATATTCCTGGGCCGCTTTTGCGGATTCTCCTTCGTCGCAGATTCGATTAGCCCAGCCCATGCGATAAGCCTCTTGCGCTTCAATCCTTCGGGAACTCCAGAAGATATCCATGGCATTCGAGGGGCCGACGATACGAGGTAACATCCAGCTCGTTCCGTGTTCAGCGATCAATCCTCTTGGTGCAAATGAAGAAACTATCTTTGCTTTGGCATCCATAAAACGCATGTCGCAAAAAGTTGCGTAGCTGAAGCCGAGTCCAGCACATGCCCCATTTACCGCTGCAATGAGCGGTTTGCGCAGACCGAGAAAATAGGTGGGTGATGATTTGTAGTTTGAATCATTATCCGGATTGCCCGGACTGGCAGCCAGATGCTCATGGACATTGCCAATTCGCTCACCAGCGTCACTCATGGCGCTGAGAGCATTCATATCAACCCCGGAACAGAATCCGCGACCAGCACCGGTCAGAACGGTACCGATGACTTCAGGATTTTTCTCTGATTGATCCAATGCGTGCCGAATCTCAGCCTGCGTCAGGTCTGTCAGTGCATTCAGTTGGTCTGGCCGGTTCATCGTGATAGTCGCAACCCGATCGTCAATGTCATACAAAATCTCTGCATAGTCTGTCATCGTGGATTTCCCCTTCATATTTGCTTGTTAAACTGCCTGTATTCGTCTCTGGTAAAAGTATCGGTTGACGAGTAATTGGGAACACAATATCACAGCTCTTGACCTGTGTGGCGAATATACACTCTCTCATAAAGAGCACCGCATATTGCCTTCAGCAGCAACAATGTCATAAACAATGCCATAGAAGTTCAAATTCTTGCGGAACCAACCACGCGGACTACACTGAAAAACATACGAACAGTGAATATTGCCTGCATTGGCGCGGTTTATTCCGGGCGAATTTGTTCGATCAACTTCTCTCTCGCAGTATTCATCATTGCATGGTGCAGCAATCAATCAACTTTCATCACCCATGATTTTTTGATGGAGCTAATATGGTCATTTTGAATCAACATCTGGATATCTTGACGGACTCCTGCAAAGGAGCCATAGAGCAAATGACCCGGTTGAAGATCAAGAAGGTAGGTGTGCTGGAAGCCACTGAGAAAACCATTCAGTTACCGTTCGCACACATCATTGGCTACAAGGATCATGATGAAGAAATCAATGGTAATTTTATTTTGGCGTTTGAAACCAATGATGTTGCGCTAAATCTTGCTTCGGCAATTGCTGAACGACTAGGCATGGGTCGTTTTGAAGAGGTCTGCGAGGACTCGACAGATTTACTAAACGAATTCCTGAATGTGGTTGTAGGTCGTACTATTTCAGGATGGGACAATATAGGGCTGAGTGTACGGTTTGATACTCCCGTTTTTGAGAAAGACCACAAAAATGATACATCCAAAAACTCCAAGGCCTATCTGATTGTGATGGAACTACTCTCTGAGTCTGATGAACCCGGAGAGAAAGCTTCCATCGATAAATTTGTTTTACGGGTGGATATTTCAAAAAAATCCGCAAGTAAAATTGAAGACAAGAGAATTCTGCTGGTGGAAGACTCCAGGGTCATGAGAAAAGCAATCGCGAACATTCTTGAGAAGGAGGGCGTGATAGTCGAAGAGGCTCAGGATGGTGAAGAAGCCATAGAGATTCACAAGACATTCAACCCGGACCTGACATTGATGGATATCAACATGCCAAAAATGAACGGGCTTGAATCCATCACCCGAATAAGGATTTTTCGTCCCGATTCCAAATTTATGATTCTTTCTTCAAGCTCGAGAAAAGACGAAATCGTGAAAGCGATAACACTGAATACATCAGGATATTTAGTTAAGCCTGTCGACCCGAAGGAGCTAGTTAGCAGAGTCTCGGACGTGTTGACAGGCTAGATTTCGTTACGCTGAATTATGCCAGTTACTCCTAGGCATTCCATGAAAACTGTTGTGGTTTACGCCCTGCTCGTGGATCAATCAGAACGTTCACAAGGGCAGGCCCGTCAAAATCCATAGCCTGTTTGAGTGCGTCTTTAAGATCCGCCGGATCGTTGATTACAAGCCCCAGACCACCAAATGCCTCCATGACCTTGTCGTATCTGGCTCTCGGCGTCAGTGCGTGCGGCATAATCTGGCCTTCTTCGGGAAGTTCAGGTTCGCCTGCACCGATACCGTTGTTGTTAAGTAGCACAATTTTTACGGGTAACTTGTATCGGCAGATGGTTTCGACTTCCATACCGGAGAATCCAAAGGCGGAATCACCTTCCACCGCAACCACGGCCTTGCTGGGGTCGACAACCGCTGCGGCAATGGCAAATCCAAGTCCAACGCCTATGGTCCCTGAGCTACCTGCATCCAGACGATTTCTAGGATTCGCATTTGGCAACTGGGTGCGTCCTATGTCCATCGTATTTGCGCCTTCACTTACGAGACAACAGTCTTCGGGAATTGCCTCACGAATATCTTTAAGCGCCCTGTAGTAATTCATCGGCGCTGTATCGTCATCGATCATTGGCTGAATTGTTTCCTGGTTCGCGGATGCTTTGTCTGCCAGGCTGCTGCGCCATTTCGCACCTTCCGGGAAAAACCACTGTCTGTCCGCAAGTTTGGTATTTATCTGCTGCACAACTGCCTTACCATCGCCAACCAGTGCCACTTCAGGTGCCACATTGTGACCGATTTCTTCAGGCGATATATCGAGTTGGATAATCTTTACGTTTTCCGAAAACCTGGGTTTCTTTCCAAAATGCATAATCCAGTTCAGTCTTGCACCCATCAGAAAGATTACATCCGCTTCCTGCAGAGCGAGCGTTCGGGCTGCGCCAACTGAGAGCGGATGGTTGTCATCAATGATTCCCTTACCCATAGGGGATGCGAGAAACGGCAGTTGAGTCTTCTCGACGAAATCACGAACCTCATCCTCTGCCCTGGACCAGGCCATGCCTTTGCCGACAATCACCAGAGGTCGTTCTGCTGTTTCGAGTAGATCCAGCGCCGCATCCAGGTTTTCACCGGGTGCCTGTGGACGCGGAATGTCATCGGGAATAGTGGAAGCAGGTGTTATTTCATCTTCTTCCACTTTCTGGAGGATAATGTCATCCGGCATATCCAGATAAACCGGCCCCGGTCTGCCATACATAGATGTTCGTACTGCCTGCTCCACGTAGAATGGGATTCGTTCTGCGTTCTCCACGCGTCTGGACGATTTACAGAATTGGCGGCATGCCATGACTTGTTCTTCTTCCTGAAAAGCACCCATGCCATCGTAATAGGATTGAGATGCGCCACCGATAAGTATCATTGGCCAGCAGTTTGATTTCGCGTTTGCCAGACCCGCAAGTGCATGAATGACGCCTGGGCCGGATACAACCAGACAGGCCTGGGGTCGACCGGTCAGATAACTCGCCGCCTGGGCCGCGTAACCAGCCGCCTGCTCATTGCGCATACCTATATAGGTGATCCCCTCTTGTTGGGCTGCAACCGCAATTGGGCCGACGGGGAATCCAACGATCCCGAACATGTACTCTACGCCTTGTTGTTTTAGATTTCGCGCCATCAGAGTGGCGCCGCGAATGGTTGCCATAAGAATTTCCCTAACTGTTACTGTTAACGTTGCCGCTGAATATTCATCATTGATCGTTGGTGATCGAAGATTCGAGCCACCATGTATAACACAAAGTGCAGGGTGAGCTAAAGGGTGAGAGCCAGAACAGCCCGGCGGACCGCACTCGACTGAGCTAGTCGATTTATGATCACTCCGCCGCCA
This sequence comes from uncultured Pseudomonadales bacterium, assembly GCA_964548025.1. GTDB lineage: Bacteria > Pseudomonadota > Gammaproteobacteria > Pseudomonadales > Azotimanducaceae > JAHRVQ01. The sequence goes on along the minus strand of CAZJRI010000190.1, from coordinate 1,991 downwards.
GCCCTGCGCTCACGTCATCAGCATCTCCGGCATCCGAATATTGTGGTGCATATTGGCTGTAGATATGGGCGCCGATCCGCTCGATTCGATCGCGTTCCTCCGGTGCCAGAGGTCCCATTTCCAGCGCAGAAATAGCTTCATCCATCTGCTCAGCATTTGCTGGACCGCATACGACCATGTCCATCTGAGGGTGAGACAGCGAATAGCGGTAACAGTCCCGAGCGCTTGGTGGTTCGACACCTTCAGGCATCTTGGCGGCGTCGAGTAAATGTCCCCAGCGCGTCGCTGTATAAGTTATTATCGCAGGGCGTTTCTGATGCGGTATAAACGGGAATACGTCTTTCTCAGCGCCACGATGCACAGCATTATATCGAAACATGAGTAATTCATAAGGGCAGCGATCTTGCTCATAATCCGCTAACAGTTTGGGTATGAGCGGCCTGTTGTGACTGCTGAGGGACATAAAGCGAACCTTGCCTTTTTGTTTTAGCCTGTTGAACACATCGATATATTCGGCCGCAGGTGTCTCCATGCGGTTTCCAAGCAACAGGAAGTCGAAGTCCTTTAGGCCTGATGACCTGAGCGCCTCGTCAACTTCAGCTTCGATGGTACCTGGATCATCGGAATAAGATTGAACGGTTAAAATCAGTTCGTCTCGATGGTTCTTTGCAAGGTTTACCATGGCACGTGCGAACTCCGGCTGGCGTATAGACCCCCAGTAGAGGTAGTTGATACCGCGATCAAAGGCTGCTTCGATCACTCTGGCAGGTGCATCAAATGTTGAGCCGATTCCGAGTCGGCTGGATTGCATTCCTGTCCTGCCCAACTCTCTTCTTTCTAGAAAATCACTCATATCATGCTCTCCGGCTCTCTTGCTGCACTATTAATTCCTTCGGGACATATTATTACAGAAACTTTTTGTGTCTTTGGAGACCCGGCCAAAAAAATAATCGCATCTACAGAAAACCCCGTGTTCTGCGAACTAGACTAAAATAATGATTAACATCTGTTGATCGAACGCCATGGGAAGGCGACTCATATTCACAAAAATACAGACAAGGAAAGGAAATCCACGCATTGGCGGCAAGAGCCCGTATCGGAAGTTCTCGAGTTAGAAGATTTCAGTTGAGCTAAGCCAACCGGTGATTCAGCACAGATTTCAGGTGCTTTTCCAGATGATAGATGACTTGTCAAAATGGATTGAAACAAGGGAGATACTCTGATGAAAAGAAACTGGAAGTCGACTTGATCAACAATCTCGAAAAACAACTGGTAAATGCCGAGAGGTTGTACGCCCGGCAGAGCTATGAGCAAGCCAGTGAGATTCTGAAACCCCTCATAGATGATTATGAGAAGGAAAAAAGATATCCGCGAATTGGACTGCAAGCCCTGTTCATTTTTGCTGATATTCAGGCTCGCACGGGTCTGTTTGATTGTGCGTACAAAAATTTCAGCCGATTAAAGAGATTAGCGCATTCTGACATTATCGACCTCAAGTTATTGCAGGCCAAGCTGGTATACAGCCTTGAACGAGCAGTTGACTTCACCATGAGTCAGTCACTGGAGGATGACGTTGTCGCATCAATCCATGATGGAAGTATGAACCTGAATAAACTGGAGCAATTTGCTCTGACCATTCTGCATTCCAGATATGGTGCAGTCAGGGAGGTCAATGCTGAAAGCATAGAAAAGTTCGCGGCGGATCAGTTGTTGATTACCAGTCTGCAGCATTTGAAATTACCCTCAGCAGAACTTGAATTGTTCCTCACAGAACTGAGACGGAGTGTGTTGAGCCACTGCCTGTTGAATGGTGTTACAGATGAAATTCTGCCTGTCGCAGTTGCACTTTGCTGGCGGGGGCTTAACAGCGAATATATAGCAAACGGTATTCAGGAAGAGAATCAGTCAGTTAGCGGAATAATCAGCGCACTGGAAACTGCGCTGGATTGCCCCGAATATGATATTGAACATTTTTCTCGATTACTCGTCCT
>CAZJRI010000189.1:0-9403 GCA_964548025.1 uncultured Pseudomonadales bacterium | reverse complement strand
TACGAGAAGGTGGCCGGACTGTTGGTGCGGGCGTTGTCACCAAAATCCAGGAGTAATCTCGTAAAAAAAGATTGCCAAAAAAGCTGGAATTGGGCGTGAATCTTTGTATAATTCGCGCCCTCTTCTGTCGTGGCAGGCCAAATATGAAGCCGCGACACAGAAAAAAGCAGATAGATTTGATAGACGCAGGGCTCCGATAGGGGGCCATTGATCACCTGATATCAGGTGGAGATAGCTGAATTGCTCCTCCCTAAATAAGGGGAAGGGGCTTTTTTGTCTTAAAGTTTGGCTTTCAGAAGCCAAAAACCGTTTTTAGGAGACGGGTTGGATGCAAAACCAAAGAATCAGAATTCGATTGAAGGCTTTTGATCACCGTTTAATCGATATTTCGACTCAGGAAATCGTTAATACGGCAAGACGCACTGGTGCTCAGGTCCGTGGCCCTATTCCTCTACCAACGAGGACAGAAAAATTTACGGTCTTGATATCACCACACGTCTACAAAGATGCACGGGATCAATACGAGATCAGGACACATAAAAGACTGCTCGATATTGTTGAGCCAACAGAAAAGTTTATCGACGCACTGACCAAGCTGGATCTTGCCTCCGGTGTCGATGTTCAAATTAACCTGGGCTAGCGGGAGCAATAATGAGTATTGGTATTGTCGGCGTTAAGAGAGGTATGACGCGAGTATTTACTGAAGATGGGCAGTCGATACCCGTAACGGTTGTCGAAGCGCATCCCAACCGGGTTGCACAACGGAAAACGAGCGAATCAGATGGCTATGATGCAGTTCAGGTGACAGGTGGCAGCGTCAAGACCTCAAAGGTGAACAAGGCAATGGCCGGTCATTTCAGCAAGGCCAATGTTGAAGCCGCAAGGCACCTATATGAATTCAAATGCGACGCAGAGACGGAACTATCTGTCGGAGACAACTTAAGTGTTGAAGGCTTTGAGGCCGGTCAGAAGGTTGATGTGACGGGTCAGTCCAAGGGTAAGGGATTCGCGGGTGTTGTAAAACGCTACAACTTCCAGATGCAGGATGCGACCCACGGTAACTCGATTTCTCACAGGGCACCGGGTTCCATAGGCCAGTGTCAGACACCAGGCAGGGTATTCAAAGGAAAGAAAATGGCGGGCCATATGGGTGCGGTCAGAGTGACTACTCAAACGCTGGAAGTCGTAAGAGTCGATCAGGAAAACAATTTGCTGCTTATAAAAGGAGCAGTACCCGGTGCGAAGGGCGGAGATGTAATCATCCGACCTTCTGTTAAAGCCGGACATTAAGTGGAGTTGGAACATTGAATCTCAATATTTCAGAACCAGGTAAGGGCATTTCAGATAGGGCGGTAGACGTCTCTGAAACAACCTTCGGACGTCAGTTCAATGAAGCTTTGGTTCATCAGGTTGTCACCGCATACTTGTCAGGTGCCAGACAGGGTACACGCGCTCAAAAAACGCGTTCGGAAGTCAACGGCGGCGGAAGAAAGCCATTCAGGCAGAAAGGAACGGGTCGTGCCCGCGCAGGTACAATTCGATCCCCGATCTGGAGAGGAGGCGGTCAGACTTTCGCTTCCAAGACCCAGGATTTCAGTCAGAAGGTAAATCGCAAGATGTACCGGGGTGCGATGCAGTCAATACTGTCGGAACTGATCCGTCAGGAGCGATTGATTGTCACTGAGGATTTCACGGTCGACGCGCCTAAAACCAAGGAAGTGCAGTCTAATCTCAAGAGTCTTGAGCTTGGCAATGTCCTTGTAGTTGTCGAAGAAGTAGATCAGAACCTTTATCTCGGCGCACGAAATCTCCGCAATGTCGAAGTCATCGATGTACAGGGAGTCAACCCAATCAATCTGATTGGATTTGAAAATGTTCTCTTTACTGTTGGTGCGTTGAAGAAGGCAGAGGAGATGCTCGCATGAACCAGGAGCGGATGTACAAGATCATTTTAGGCGCGCATATATCTGAGAAAGCAACGGTCATCGCTGACGAGACTAATCAGTTTACATTCAAGGTCGTCAAGAATGCGACCCGCCCTGAAATCAAAGAGGCGGTTGAGAAGATTTACGGAGTATCGGTTAAGAACGTGTCGATACTTAACGTGAAAGGAAAGCTTAAGAGAAATATGCGTGGCATCAGTAAAAAGCCTGGTTGGAAGAAGGCCTATGTCAGACTTGCTGAAGGTCATGATATCGATTTTGCAAGTATTGATGATTAATAAAGCAAACCAAAGTAGCAGTTAAATCAATAGAGTAACGAGTTATAACAATGTCAGTCGTAAAAGCTAAACCAACATCACCGGGTCGCAGATTTGTCGTCAAAGTCGTGAACCCGGAACTGCACCGGGGTGAGGCCCATAAGCCGCTACTGGATAAGAAATCCAAAACCGGTGGCCGGAATAATCATGGCAGGATTACGACCCGGCATATTGGTGGTGGCCATAAGCAGAAATACCGAATTATTGATTTCAAACGAACCAAAGACAGCGTAAAAGCAATAGTAGAAAGAATCGAATACGACCCGAACAGAACAGCCAACATAGCACTCCTCAAATACCTGGACGGTGAAAGAAGATATATCATCGCTCCCAAAGACCTCAAAGCAGGCGACGAAGTACAATCCGGAAATGACACCCCAATAAAACCAGGCAACTGTTTGCCCATGCGCAACATACCCATGGGTAGTGTTGTTCACTGCGTTGAGCTGAAACCCGGCAAGGGTGCTCAGATGGTTCGTGCGGCAGGTACCTCCTGCCAGTTGGTTGCCAAAGAGGGACCATATGTCACCTTGCGAATGCGTTCAGGTGAGATGCGCAAAGTGCTGGCGGAATGCAGGGCTACCCTCGGAGAAGTTGACAATGCCGAACATAATCTCATGTCCCTGGGTAAGGCAGGCGCAAAAAGATGGAGAGGTGTTCGACCGACAGTGCGCGGGGTTGTAATGAATCCGGTTGATCACCCCCATGGCGGCGGTGAAGGTAAAACATCAGGTGGTCGTCATCCAGTATCCCCTTGGGGTGTGCCGACCAAAGGTTATAAGACCAGAAAGAACAAGCGTACGGACAACATGATTGTTCGTCGACGACGATCAAGTCGCTAGGAGAATTTGACGTGCCACGTAGCTTAAAAAAGGGACCGTTCGTTGACCTTCATCTGATGAAGAAGGTGCAACAGGCCGCAGCAACGAATGACAAGAGACCTATTAAAACATGGTCTCGCAGATCAATGATTACACCTGAATTTGTAGGATTCACCATTCAGGTACATAACGGCCGTCAGCATATACCGGTATTTATTAATGAAGACATGGTCGGTCATAAGCTGGGTGAGTTTTCGACGACGAGAACTTTTCGCGGACATGCCGCCGATAAGAAAATTCGTCGATAGTTGGATAAGAGCAGTTGAGCAATAGAGTAATGAGGGATCCAAGATGGAAGTAGCTGCAAAATTGAAAGGCGCGAAGTTGTCTGCTCAGAAGGCACGTCTGGTTGCAGATCAGATTCGCGGCAAAAATGTCGGTGATGCTTTGGATATTCTCAATTTCAGTACAAAGAAAGGTGCACACCTCGTTCGTAAGCTTCTTGAATCGGCAATTGCAAATGCCGAACACAATGAAGCGGCTGATGTGGATGAGCTGAAGGTAGCAAAGATACATGTAGACGAAGGTTTAACCATGAAGCGAATTCGGGCACGAGCCAAAGGCCGGGCCGATAGAATTTTGAAGAGAACTTGTCATATTACACTCGCGGTTGCTGACGAGTAACAAAGGGCGCAATAGAGGCTGGAAGGAAGACATTATGGGTCAAAAAGTACATCCTGTGGGATTTCGACTAGGGATTGTTAAAGATCACACTTCTATTTGGTATGCAGATGGAGCCAGTTATGCAGACAAATTGCATAATGACCTGGCCGTACGCGAATACATTCAGAAGAAACTGGCCCAGGCTTCAGTCAGCCGAATTGAGATTGAGAGGCCTGCCCAGACAGCCCGCATCACTATTCACACAGGCCGACCCGGAATTGTGATCGGAAAGAAAGGCGAAGATGTAGAAAGATTACGCGCAGAAGTCTCCAAGCTAATGCAGGTGCCTGTTCATATCAATATTGAAGAAATAAGAAAGCCTGAACTGGATGCCTATCTGGTTGCACAGAATGTTGCGCAACAGTTGGAGAGAAGGGTTCAGTTTCGACGAGCGATGAAAAGAGTGATTCAGAACTCAATGAGACTCGGCGCAGAGGGTATAAAAGTCAGAGTGGCCGGCCGACTTGGCGGAGCTGAGATAGCAAGGTCAGAAAGCTATCACGAAGGTCGTGTGCCGTTGCATACGCTTCGAGCCGATATTGACTACGCGACTGCGGAAGCGCTGACAACTTACGGGATTCTAGGTGTCAAAGTGTGGATCTTCAAGGGCGAGATTTTGGGCCAGCGTGAAGAAAATAAAGATCAACAAAGCAACGTTCAATCGTTCGGATAGACAAGATGCTGCAACCAAAAAGAACGAAATTCAGAAAAACGCAAAAAGGTCGAAACAGAGGGCTGGCACACCGTGGCAGCAATGTCAGTTTTGGAGAGTATGGGCTTAAAGCCACCAGTAGAGGAAGAATGACTGCTCGTCAGATTGAGGCAGGACGAAGAGCCATGACACGAAGGGTAAAACGTGGTGGTCAGATCTGGATAAGGGTCTTCCCTGACAAACCGATTACCAACAAACCTCTTGAGGTTAGACAGGGTAAAGGCAAGGGCAACGTTGAGTACTGGGTAGCCCAGATCAAACCAGGCAAGGTCCTTTATGAAATGGAAGGCGTAACCGAAGAGACTGCCCGTGAAGCCTTCCAGCTAGCCGCTGCAAAATTGCCGTTTTCAACCAGTTTTGTAAAACGAACAGTAATGTGATCTGAGAGACGATAAGCAAGATGAAAGCATCAGAATTAAGGGATAAGTCGGTTGAGGAACTTGAGGAAACTCTCGTAGAGCTGAGTAAGGAACAGTTTACTCACCGGATTCATCAGTCGACTGGCCAGTTGGGTCAGCCACACTTATTAAAAGCGGTCAGAAGAGACATAGCGCGGGTGAAAACTGTGCTGAACGAAAAAAGCAGGGTGAGTGAATGAGCACAGGTGATGCACGAACCGCAAGCGGTACGGTTGTAAGCAACAAGATGGACAAGACTATTACTGTAATGGTTGAGCGACGGGTAAAACATCCGATTTATGGCAAGTATATAAAAAGATCCAACAAGATCCATGCTCATGATCCGGAGAATGTTTGCCAGGAAGGTGATCTGGTAACGATTGAAGAGACCAGGCCAATCTCCAAGAGTAAGACATGGAAATTAAGTTCGGTTGATCGAAAAGCAACGATTATTTAGTAGAACAGTATTTAGCAGAACAGTATTTAGTGGAATTAGGCTAACAACCTTTAGAGTGTGGAGTTAAGGCGATGATACAGGCGCAAACATATTTGGATATCGCGGATAACAGCGGTGCGCGCCGTGTGATGTGTATTAAGGTACTGGGCGGTTCCAAAAGACGCTACGCCAATGTCGGTGACGTGATCAAAGTCACGGTCAAGGAAGCCATTCCCAGAGGAAGAGTTAAGAAAGGACAGGTACTCGACGCTGTAGTCGTTAGAACCAAAAAAGGGGTTCGCCGCCCCGACGGTTCAATTATTCGATTTGATGGCAATGCTGCTGTTTTACTGAATGCCAGCAAACAGCCGATCGGTACCAGGATATTTGGTCCAGTTACGCGTGAACTTCGAAATGATAATTTCATGCGAATTGTCTCGTTGGCACCAGAAGTATTATAGGGCTTGTACGATAGGCTCGGAGATTATAGTCAGATGCAGAAAATTAAGAGAGATGATGATGTCATCGTCATCGCAGGAAGGGATAAGGGCAAAAGGGGTTCAGTGACCAGGGTGCTGGATGATGAACGCGTTTATGTCTCGGGCGTCAATATGGTCAAACGCCATACAAAAGGAAATCCCCAAATGGGTAAACCTGGCGGAATCATCGAAAAGGAAGCAACGATTCACGTTTCAAATATCGCGATTTATAACTCTGCAGATGGCAAGGCCGACAGGGTAGGTTTTAAAACTTTGGAAGACGGCAAGAAGGTTCGAATCTTTAAGTCTTCCGGTGAAGAGATAGACGGTTAAGTAAAATGGCAGACCTAAAAACATTGTACGACACAGAACTGAAGCAGAAGCTTCAGGAAGAACTCGGCCTTGATAATGTGATGGAAGTTCCTCGTGTGACGAAAATCACGTTGAACATGGGCGTGGGTGAAGCCATTGGTGATCGAAAACAATTGGACAACGCGGTTGCCGACATGGAGAAGATAGCGGGTCAGAAACCGATTACAACAGATGCGCGCAAGTCCATTGCAGGCTTTAAAGTCCGGGATGGATTCCCGATTGGATGCAAGGTGACTTTACGAAAGACACGCATGTATGAATTTCTTGATCGACTGATAAATATTGCAATTCCCAGGCAGAGAGATTTCAGGGGTATCAGTCCAAGATCTTTTGATGGTCGTGGTAATTTCGCGATGGGGCTGGACGAGCAGATTGTGTTCCCGGAAATCAACTACGACAAGATCGACAAGATCAGGGGTTTGGATATCAGTATTGTCACCACGGCAAAAACTGATGACCAGGGCAGGGCGTTATTGCGCGCCTTTAATTTTCCGTTTAGAGAAGCAACTGCTTCCTGATTGGATACAAGAAGCAGCTAATAGAGAGCGTTTATGGCAAAGCAATCGATGATCAATCGCGAGAAAAAGAGGGCAAAAATTGTCGCAAAATATGCGACAAAAAGAGCAGCTCTCAAGAAAATAATCGCGGATCCAAAAGCGTCTGACGAGGATCGCTGGGAGGCCCAGTTAAAACTTCAGGCCCAACCTCGCAATGCCAGTCCGGCGCGCCAGGTGAAACGTTGCACCTTAACCGGCAGACCCCACGCTGTATATCGCCGGTTTGGATTGGCAAGAACGAAACTTAGAGAAGCAGCCATGCGCGGTGATATACCGGGCCTGGTCAAATCTAGCTGGTAGGAGAAAGAAAAATATGACCATGCAGGATCCACTGGCAGATATGCTCACTCGAATTCGAAATGCACAATCAGCCCGATTAAATGAAATTGATATGCCCTCGTCGACAACAAAAGTTTCGATTGCCAGGGTATTAAAGGAAGAAGGCTATATCACGGATTACTCCGTTGATACTGAGGATAAATCACTATTGCACGTGGAGCTTAAGTACTTCGAGGGCAGACCCGTGATAGAAGAGATACAAAGGGTCAGTAGACCCGGTCTCAGACAGTACAGAGGTAAAGACGATATTCCTGTGGTCAAAGGAGGCCTGGGGATAATTATTCTTTCGACAAACAAGGGATTGATGACTGACCGGGCAGCGCGTGCGGCAGGAATCGGCGGCGAACTGATCTGCTCAGTATTCTGATCAGCCATTTGTATAACGAGCAGACCAGGCAGGAAACAGGCGGAGTAAAAGGTTTTTAATATGTCACGAATCGCGAATAGTCCCGTTGAAATACCCAAGGGTGTAGAGGTAACACTCAACGACAGTACGTTGAGCGTTAAAGGTGGTAATGGAAATCTCAGCCTGGACCTAAATGAGATGGTCAAGATTACCCATGAAGGTGATGAACTGAAATTTTCTGCGACCCAATCCGGTAAAAAGTCTGGTGCCTTGGCCGGTACGTTTAGAGCACTTGCCGGAAACATGGTTAAAGGGGTTAGTGAAGGTTTTGTAAAACAACTGCAGTTGGTTGGCGTTGGTTATCGTGGCCAGGTTCAGGGTAAGAAACTGAATCTGAATCTGGGATTTTCTCATCCAGTTGCCTACAACGTACCAGAGGGAGTGACAGTTGAGATGCCCAGCCAGACAGAGATTCTGGTTAAAGGCGCTGACAAACAATTGGTAGGTCAGGTTGCGGCAGAAATCAGGGCGTTCAGATCACCCGAGCCATATAAGGGTAAGGGTGTGCGATATGTTGATGAATATGTGAAACGCAAGGATGCCAAGAAGAAATAAACGATAGCTGCTTCTGCTATTCGTTAGTGAGTTCTTTTGTGAGGAAGAGATGAGTAAGAAAAACGACGCTCGGTTGAGAAGAGCGAGAAGAGGTAGAAAACACATACAGAAGCTTGAAGTACCAAGACTCTGTGTTTTTAGATCGCCTCGTCATATCTATGCGCAGATTATATCCGGCTCAGGGGACGCTGTTGAAGCGTCAGCGTCAACGCTGGATGAGAAGCTTCGCACGGGCACGACTGGGAATATCGATAGTGCGGCAAAGGTTGGTGCCATGATTGCTGAAAGAGCAAAGGCAGCCGGAATTGAACAAGTTGCATTTGACCGGTCCGGGTATAAATACCATGGGCGGGTTAAGGCACTGGCAGAGGCAGCCCGTGAAGGTGGGCTGCAGTTTTAAGCTGGGTAGTTTTGAGGATAAATAATGGCGTATAACGACCAGGAAAACGAAGAAGGCTTCCAGGAAAAACTGGTTCAGGTAAATCGGGTAGCCAAGGTTGTAAAAGGCGGCCGCATATTTGGTTTTACGGCCTTGATGGTTGTGGGTGATGGCGATGGCCGGGTAGGTTACGGTCGCGGTAAAGCCCGTGAAGTACCCCTGGCAATACAGAAGGCAAATGAAGCTGCCCGACACAACATGATTCAAGTTGATCTGAAGGGTACAACCATCCAGTACCCGATCACCGCCCGGCATGGAGCGTCAAAAATTTTCATGCAGCCTGCATCTGAAGGTACGGGCGTAATCGCTGGTAAAACAATGCGGGCAGTACTTGAAGTTGCCGGTGTGCAGAATGTTTTAGCGAAGTGTTATGGATCCACCAACCCGGTCAACGTCATTCGGGCAACATTCAGGGGTCTGCAGAATATGCGGGCACCAGAGAGTGTAGCCGAGAAACGTGGCATGACTGTCGACGAGATGATGAGTTAGCGAAGACGATGGCTAAAGAGAAGAAGATCAAAGTAACCCTGATGAAAAGTCCGATTGGACGTCTCAAGAGTCACAAGGCTTGTGTAGCAGGTCTGGGGCTGAAGAAGATTAGGCAGACGGTAGAAGTTGTCGATACCCCGGAAGTAAGGGGCATGATCGATAAAGTCTCCTATATGGTCAGCGTTGAAGGCAAGTAGGAGCTTTGGAATGCGATTGAATGATATACACCCGGCAAAAGGCAGCAAAACAACCAGGAAGCGGGTAGGTCGAGGCATGGGTAGCGGAGTCGGCAAGACCGCTGGTCGTGGTCATAAAGGACAGAAATAAAGATCTGGTGGCAGAATCAAGCCGGGTTTCGAAGGAGGTCAGCAGCCATTGCAGATGCGTTTGCCGAAATTTGGCTTCAACTCGGCAAAG
>CAZJRI010000188.1:6494-9426 GCA_964548025.1 uncultured Pseudomonadales bacterium | reverse complement strand
CGGCGCACGATTCAGAAGAACCGGATGCTCACGAATAACCTCGGCGAGTATGTCCCAGACTTCTGCCGTCTCTCGCTCGACCATTTTCTTTGACGCCTTGATGGTCGTTGCAAGCCCCCTGGCTTCGAGTTTTCCGAAGATGAAGGGTTTGAACAATTCCAGTGCCATTTTCTTGGGTAATCCGCATTCGTGCAGCCTTAAAGACGGCCCGACCACAATTACTGATCGACCGGAATAGTCCACACGCTTACCCAGCAGGTTTTGACGGAAACGACCCTGCTTACCCTTGATCATATCGGCAAGAGATTTGAGTGGTCGCTTGTTGGTCCCAGTGATGGCTCTTCCGCGACGACCGTTATCAAGTAACGCATCCACCGCTTCCTGCAGCATTCTTTTCTCATTTCGGACAATGATGTCTGGCGCGGACAGATCCAACAGTCTCTTCAGGCGATTGTTACGGTTAATCACCCTGCGGTACAGATCGTTCAGGTCAGATGTTGCGAATCTGCCGCCTTCAAGAGGAACTAGTGGTCTTAAGTCCGGTGGCAGGACCGGTAATACGTTGAAGATCATCCATTCCGGTTTATTGCCGGACTTCTCAAACGCTTCCATTAACTTGAGACGTTTCGTCAGTTTCTTGATCTTGGTTTCAGAATTGGTTTGCGGCAGGGCCTCTCGTACGATAGCAATCTCTTCTTTCAGATCCATATCTATCATCAGATCCTGGATTGCCTCGGCACCCATCTTGGCGGAAAACTCATCACCAAATTCTTCCAGTGCTTCGTAGTACTGCTCATCTGTAAGCAGTTGTCTCTTTTCAAGGGTCGTTAAACCCGGATCCACGACGACGAAGGATTCAAAATATAGCACTCGCTCTATGTCCCTCAATGTCATATCCATGAGCAAGCCGATTCGTGACGGCAGTGATTTAAGGAACCAGATATGTGCCACGGGGCTCGCAAGTTCTATATGCCCCATCCTCTCACGCCGGACCTTGGCAAGTGCAACTTCTACGCCGCACTTTTCACAAATAACACCTCGATGCTTGAGTCTCTTGTACTTGCCGCACAAACACTCATAGTCCTTCGTGGGACCAAAGATCTTTGCGCAGAACAGTCCATCTCTTTCTGGTTTAAATGTTCGGTAATTAATGGTTTCCGGCTTTTTTACTTCACCGTAAGACCATGAGCGGATCATCTCCGGAGACGCCAAACCAATACGAAGTGAATCAAATTCTTCCGATTGTCCCTGTGCTCTCAGTATATTAAGAAGATCTTTCAAGTCTTTCCTCCACCGGGCCTATCGCCCGCCAAAATGTGAATACTCTAGTCTTTCTCGAAAATCAAAGTATGTTTATCTAGTCCTTTACTCGCTTTCCAGCTCGATATCGATACCGAGGGAGCGAATCTCCTTGACCAAAACGTTAAAGGATTCCGGCATGCCGGGCTCCATACGATGATCTCCATCAACGATATTCTTGTACATTCGAGTTCGTCCATGTACATCGTCTGACTTAACCGTCAGCATTTCCTGCAACGTATAAGCCGCACCATATGCTTCAAGTGCCCAGACCTCCATTTCTCCGAATCGCTGACCGCCGAATTGTGCTTTACCACCCAGCGGCTGCTGTGTCACAAGGCTATATGACCCTGTGGATCTCGCATGCATTTTGTCATCAACCAGGTGGTTGAGCTTTAGCATGTACATAAGACCAACCGTTACTGGTCGATCAAACTGTTCACCGGTTGTTCCATCGTACAAGGTGGTCTGACCGTTTGTGGGCAGATCTGCCAGCGCCAGCATGTCTTTAATTTCTGTTTCAGCCGCGCCATCAAATACCTTGGTCGCCATGGGAACCCCGCTTCTGAGGTTCCCCGCCATCTCAACGATCTCTACATCGCTGAATGAATTCAGATCTTCCGTGCGACCACTCTGGTTATATACCTTCTCGAGGAAGCCTCGTAGTTCTTCTATCTTTCTCTGGTCATCCAGCATGCGGCCTATTTTCTTGCCCAGGCCATCTGCAGCCCAGCCAAGGTGGGTTTCCAGTATCTGGCCAACATTCATCCGTTTGGGTACACCAAGCGGGTTTAGGACAATATCGATAGGATCACCATTAACATCAAATGGCATATCTTCAATGGGTTTGATAACCGAGATCACGCCCTTGTTTCCGTGACGACCTGCCATCTTATCACCAGCCTGAATTCGACGCTTTATGGCAAGGTAGACCTTCACAATTTTAAGTACACCGGGTGCCAGATCATCACCGGAGACCAACTTGGCCTTACCTTCTTCGAATTCCTCGTCCAGTTCAAATCTGCGCTCTTTCAGGCGGGTGTCTGCGGCTGTCAGTAAGCCATTTAACTCATCAGATTCCAGCCTCAGCTTGAACCAGTCATCTTCGGGCAGATGGTCCAGATAGTCCTGGGTGATCTTATCACCCTTGCTGAGACCGGGTCCGGCGATAACAGACTTACCGGTTAAGGAATCAGCAAGCCGCTCGAAGGTGGCAGTTTTGATGATTCGAAATTCCTCTTCGACGTTCCGGCGAATTTCTTCCACCTCATGCCGTTCGATATCGAGCGCACGCTGATCTTTATCGATGCCATCACGCGTGAAAACGCGAACGTCTATCACCGTTCCGTTATAGCTGCTTGGTACACGCAGCGAAGTGTCTTTCACATCAGACGCTTTTTCGCCGAATATCGCTCTGAGCAGTTTCTCTTCCGGAGTGAGCTGGGTTTCACCTTTCGGCGTGACCTTGCCTACCAGAATGTCACCCGCTTCGACCTCGGCTCCAATGTAGACAATCCCCGATTCGTCCAGTTTCGACAAGGCTCCCTCGCCAACATTTGGAATATCGCAGGTGATTTCTTCAGAACCCAGTTTGGTATCTCGGGCGATACAAGTTAGCTCCTGTATATGAATG
>CAZJRI010000188.1:0-6484 GCA_964548025.1 uncultured Pseudomonadales bacterium | reverse complement strand
AACCACTCGTTCAGAGATCAGAATTGAATCCTCGAAGTTGTACCCATTCCAGGTCATAAAGGCGATTCTGCAGTTCTGGCCCAATGCCAACTCACCCATGTCAATCGAGGGTCCGTCAGCAAGAACATCACCATGGGCAATATTGTCACCTTGCTTCACCAGCGGTTTTTGATTTATGCAGGTGTTCTGATTAGATCGGGTGTACTTGGTGAGGTTGTAGATATCAACCCCTGCTTCACCAGACGCTGTTTCATCATCGTGAACACGGATAACAATTCGGGCAGCATCAACAGTCTCAACGAAACCACCTCGTTTGGCGACGACACAAACACCTGAATCCCGTGCAACTATTCGTTCCATACCGGTGCCAACAAGCGGTTTCTCAGCCCGCAGTGTGGGTACAGCCTGACGCTGCATATTCGAGCCCATAAGCGCCCGGTTCGCATCATCATGCTCCAGAAAAGGTATCAGAGACGCCGCAACAGAAACTACCTGTTGGGGAGACACATCCATAAAGTTGACACTTTCTCTTGAAGCTTTGGTGAATTCACCCTGGTGGCGAACATCCACCAGGTCTTCGGTGATATTGCCATCTTTATCCAGTGGCACACTCGCCTGGGCGATGATGTAGTCACTCTCAACAATAGCAGAAAGATATTCGATTTCTTCGGTAACTTTTCCGTCAACTACCCTGAGGTAGGGGCTTTCAAGGAACCCGTATGCATTCGTTCTGGCATAGGTTGCCAGTGAATTGATCAGACCGATATTCGGCCCTTCAGGCGTCTCAATCGGACAAACCCGGCCATAGTGTGTTGGGTGAACGTCCCGAACTTCGAATCCCGCTCTTTCCCTGGTAAGACCACCCGGCCCTAATGCTGATACTCGTCTTTTGTGAGTTACCTCAGACAGGGGATTGTTCTGATCCATAAACTGGGACAACTGTGCAGAACCAAAAAACTCTTTGACTGCAGCAGCGACGGGTTTTGCATTGATCAGGTCTTGGGGCATTAAACCTTCAGATTCAGCGAGGCTCAAACGCTCTTTTACTGCTCGCTCTACCCTGATCAAACCAAGTCTGAAAGCATTTTCAGCCATCTCACCAACCGAACGGACTCGTCTGTTACCCAGGTGATCTATGTCGTCTACAGTGTCCTTGCCGTTACGAATATTAATGAGGCACTTCAGTACATCTATTATGTCTTCGTTCGACAAGGTGCCTTCACCAATTTCTTCTTCACGTGAAAGCCGGCGATTAAATTTCATGCGGCCCACGGCGGTCAGATCATATCGCTCGGGTGCAAAGAAAAGATTAGAGAACAGGTTCTCGGCTGCTTCTTTTGTCGGCGGTTCACCAGGTCGCATCATTCGATAGATTTCGACCAGAGCCTCTAAACGGTTGTTTGAGGGATCAATATTCAGCGTATCTGAAATCCAGGGTCCACAATCCAGGTCGTTTGTGTAAATGGTTCTGAAACTTTCAACACCCAGTTCTCTCAGCTTTTCAAGAATCTCTTCTGTTAAGAGGGAATTGCTCGGGAAGATAATCTCCCCGGTCTCCTCATCGATTACATCTTCGGCCAGAACATGCGCGCATACGTATTCGACAGGCACTTCCAGTTGCTGGATATCATCCTTGTCCATTTGCCGAATGTGGCGAGCGGTGATTCTTGTTCCTTCTTCAACTATTACTTTCCCTGACCTGTCCAGAATTTCAAACTGGGCGGTCTCACCTCGAAGACGGGTTGCAATCAGATCAAGACTATAGCCTTCTTCATGTATATTGAACGAATCCGTGTCGAAGAATACTTCAAGAATCTCCTGCGTGCTGTAACCCAACGCCCGGAGCAGAACTGTAGCAGGCAGCTTACGGCGTCGGTCGATACGAACGAATACACAGTCTTTTGGATCAAATTCAAAATCCAGCCAGGAACCTCGCATGGGTATAACCCGAGCGGAGTAGAGCAATTTACCCGATGAATGGGTTTTGCCCTTGTCATGATCAAAAAAGACACCGGGTGATCGATGTAGCTGAGACACTACAACTCGCTCAATGCCGTTAATCACAAAAGTCCCATTGTCAGTCATGAGTGGAATTTCACCCATATAAACTTCTTGTTCCTTAATGTCCTTAATGGCTTTGTTGGACGATTCTTTGTCGTAGATAATCAATCTAACTTTTACGCGAAGGGGCACCGCATAGGTAACGCTCTGTAGTTGACACTCCCTGACATCAAACGGGGGTTTGCCCAGACGATAGCTGACATATTCCAGCGCTGCGCTACCTGAATAACTTACTATAGGGAACACGGATTTAAACGCGGCGTGCAAACCCTTACCGATTTTATCTTTCGGGTCCACGCCATCCTGCAAGAATTCCTTATAGGATTCGACCTGAATCGCCAGCAGGTAAGGGATATCCATCACCCTTCTCAGCTTTCCAAAATCCTTACGAATACGTTTCTTCTCTGTGTATGAATACGCCATTAACGCCTCCAAGCTAGATCATTTTTCTAATCGATTACATCGCGTCGATTACATCGCGTCGATTACATCGCGTCGATTACCTCACGCCGGGCAATTGACCCGGTACCGCATATCAGACGGTCTGCGATGCTGGTATTTGGAATCACCAGCACAAAAAGGCCGGACAGTGGAACACTGCCAGCCCTTTGCGCAAATTTCTCGTCCAGGACAAGATCCTGGATTACTTTAACTCCACTGAAGCACCAGCTTCTTCGAGCTGCTTTTTGATGTCTTCTGCTTCCTCTTTGTTTACACCCTCTTTAACAGGTGCTGGTGCGCCATCGACTACTGCTTTGGCTTCTTTCAAACCAAGACCAGTGATGGCTCGAACCGCTTTAATGGCATTAACCTTCTTCTCTCCAGCAGAAGTAATAATAACATCAAATTCTGATTGTTCTTCAGCAGATGCACCACCTGCGTCACCACCGCCTGCTGCGGGCGCTGCCGCAACTGCTGCTGCAGCGGATACACCGAATTTTTCTTCCATGGCTTCAACGAGCTCGACTACGTCCATCACGCTCATCTCGGCAATTGCATTTAATATGTCATCTTTTGATAAAGACATGGGGTCTTTTCTCCAATTATTTAATTTACTTAAGAGGCTTCTTGCTGCTTCTGATCACGTACCGCAGCTACAACTCTCGTAACCTTGGCTGGCACATCATTCAATGTTCTCGTCAGTTTGGTAACCGGCGCTAACATGACTGACATTAACATTGCCAATGCCTGATCTCGGGTTGGCAGTTTTGCCAGTGCATCGATCTGATCTGCTGGTAACAACTTGCCACCAACACTAAGCGCCCTGATCTCAAATTCATCATTCTCTTTAGCGAAATCCTTGAAAACTCTGGCACCAGCGCCAGGGTCCTCCAGGGAGAACGCGAGAATATTTGGACCAAGCAATACTTCGTTCATACATTCGAACTCAGTACCTTCGAACGCTCGCTTTGCGAGGGTATTTCGAATGACACGCACAAGCACACCCTGTTCACGAGCCAACTTTCGCAGTGCAGTCATATCTTCGACAGACACACCACGATAATCAGCCATGACAGCCGAGAGCGCACCGCTGGCGGTTTCATTCACCTCAGCAACAATCGCCTGTTTCTCTTTAAGTCCTATTGGCACAAGTAATCTCCTGTGTCGACTTTTATCAATCTGCCGGTCAAAACCTACGGTTTTTTCTGACAGGTACCTTAACTACGGCGATAGGATTCATAATTGAATCGGGTTCACCGTCTGCGTAGGCTCATTCACTCCATTTCAGGATCAATTAACTTAACCGGTTCCCTATCTATTCGGTCTCCGGACCTACGGTCTTTGACGAGTCCTGGCTATCAAATCTGCCAGGCACCCCAAAGTCTTTTTAACCGGGCTTGCCGGTTGTCCATCGTGAGACCGAGAGGTCTCATGATGGTTCAAATAATATAGATTAAATTTCCAACGATGATTGATCGATTGGTATTCCCGCACCCATCGTGGAAGACAGTACGACTTTCTTAAAATAGGCACCCTTTGCTGCTGCGGGTTTGCCTTTCTTGAGATCAATCAGTAAAGCCTCAAGATTCTCCTTAACGGCTGACGCTTCGAAGCCAACCTTGCCAACCCCGCCGTGAACGATACCGTTCTTGTCAGTCCGATATCTGACCTGACCTGCCTTCGCATTCTTTACGGCTTCGGCTACATCTGGCGTAACGGTACCCAGTCGCGGATTGGGCATCAAACCTCTTGGCCCCAGAATTTGACCCAGTTGGCCTACTACCCGCATTGCATCAGGAGTTGCGATAGCCACGCCAAAATCCAGATTTCCTTCTTTTATAGATGCAGCAAGATCATCCATTCCAACAATGTCTGCACCAGCAGCTTTTGCCTCGTCGGCCTTGTCACCCTGCGCGAACACCGCAACCTTCACATCTTTCCCGGTTCCGTTGGGTAGAACAGTTGCACCTCTGACCACCTGATCAGATTTACGCGGATCAACACCCAGATTTATGCTGACATCAAGTGATTCCTTGAATTTGCCTGATGACAGTTCACTTAGAATCTGAACAGCCTCATCAATTGGATAGGCTTTACCAGCTTCAATCTTCTCGCTGAATAAACGAGCTCTTTTTGACATTTTCGGCATCAGACCACTCCTTCCGTTTCGATACCCGCTGCCCGTGCACTGCCTGCAATTGTTCGAACAGCAGCATCCATATCGCTGGCTGTGAGATCAGGCATCTTCGTTGTTGCGATCTCTTCCAACTGGGCTCTGGTAACTTTGCCTACCTTATCGGTATGAGGTGTCGGGCTACCCTTACTGACACCGGCAGCTTTCTTTAACAGCACTGATGCCGGTGGTGTTTTTCGGATAAAGGTGAAACTCTTGTCTGAATAAACCGTTATCACGACAGGAATCGGCAGACCTGCTTCCATTGACTGGGTATCGGCATTGAATGCCTTACAGAACTCCATGATATTGACACCATGTTGTCCTAGAGCGGGTCCAACTGGTGGACTTGGATTGGCTTGACCTGCAGGTACCTGCAGCTTGATATACGCCTCTACTTTTTTAGCCATGCTAAAAACTCCTTTGTGGGTGCAAACCCTGGTTTCCTACATCAGTTGGAAAACATCAGGTCCCCGTTTTACGCTGGTTGTTTGATACCAGCGTTTAACCTTACCTGTTTTGCCTCGTCCCGGTTATGCCAACTCCACAGGAGTCGGGGCAACCTGTATCGAAGCTGCTAGCCCTTCTCGACTTGACTGAAGTCCAGTTCAACAGGTGTTGATCGCCCAAAAATGGTCACTGCCACATGCAGGCGATTTTTTTCATAGTTGACCTCTTCAACGACACCATTGAAGTCGTTGAAGGGTCCATCAATCACTCGAACCAATTCACCCGGTTCGAATACTGTCTTGGGTGTTACGTTCTCACTTCCTGCCTGAACCCGCTGCAGGATTGTCGCTGCTTCCTGATCAGAAATCGGTGCTGGTTGATCTGCCTTACCACCGATGAATCCCATTACCCTGGGGGTCTCTTTAACCAGGTGCCAGGTATCATCGTCCAGTTCCATTTCTACCAATACATAACCAGGGAAAAATTTCCTTTCACTACGACGCTTCTTGCCCGCCCGCATCTCGACAACTTCTTCTGCCGGAACGATTACCTCTCCAAAACGTTCCGAGAAAGCGCACAGTTCTATGCGCTCAATCAGTGCGCGCATAACCTGCTTCTCGTAACCGGAATAGGCATGTACAACAAACCAACGTTTTGACACTAATTTCCCTCGGAGCCTTCAGCAGCTCTTCCGATAAAGAGCCTTCAGCGGCTCTACCAAGTAAAGAGCCTTCAGTGGCTCTACCAAATAAAGAGCCCTCAGCGGCTCTTCCAATAAAGAGCCCTCAGCGGCTCTTCCAATAAAGAGCCCTCAGCGGCTCTTCTATATTAAGAGCCTTCAGCGGCTCTATTGCTTCTCAACTTTTCCAGATTTCTAAAGCAATCACTTTTAACCAATTGCTGCCTGAATACCCCAACTCAGACCTGAGTCCAGTGCCCAGAGCATCAGGGCAACCAATATCACTACCACTACGACAATCATTGTAGTCTGTGTCGTTTCCTGCCTGGTTGGCCAGATAACTTTACGGACTTCAACACGGGCTTCTTTTGCTAAATCCCATACGGCTCTGCCGCGTTCTGTCTGCAATGCGATACCTATCGCTACGACTGCAAGACCAATGCCCGCTACCGCCCTGATTAGGACGTTAACCGACAGGTAAACAGTGTTGGCATAGACACCACCCAGTACGATCGCAACTATGATTATCCACAACAATGGATCGAGGCGATTGGTCAATACTTCTGCCTTATTGTTCATTAATTCAGTTTACTTCCACCAATGATGACAATCCGTTCGCCTGTCTGTGGCAGGCCAGGAGGGAATCGAACCCCCAACCTGCGGTTTTGGAGACCGCCGCT
>CAZJRI010000187.1:3990-9537 GCA_964548025.1 uncultured Pseudomonadales bacterium | reverse complement strand
CCGTCGCCCTCAAGCCTCGAGCGGCCCAGGACTCATCGATTGTTGCTGAAGATTTTGGAAAGAAGTGCCAGAGAAAGTCCCTTGTCCCGCCGGAACCTTTAGCGGGATCGCGAACCGGCGCCATACCGATAAGCCAGTCTGCATGATCAATCCCGCTACTAAATGTCCAGTTGCCGGATAGTTGATAACCCTGATCTGTCACAACGGATTCACATTTTCCCGGGGGGCCGTTTGCAACTGAACAGCCCGATGTCTGCCAGATCTGTTTCGCAACATCAGTGGGTAGCAGGCGGGCGAGCCCTGAGAGAACAGAACCTTGCGCGACACACCAGCCAGTTGAGCCATCTGCTGTGGAGACCTCCTGAACGAGTCTTGCCAGTTCAGGAAGTGGCAATTGTTTGCCGCCCAGGTATTCTGGCAGTAGAAGACTGAAGTAGTTTTCTTCCCTGAGTGAGGTGACTAACGATGCCGGTAGCGTGGTATTGTCTCCTGAATTGATACCAGCCGAAGCTATGTCTGTGATTAAAGTCAAGGTTTTCTGAACTTCCTGATTAATTGCTTTGGACGGGGACTCAGTATCAACGAGCAGCAGTCAGATTTCAAATGTTCAGTTTGAGGCAGGAATTAATGCCGAGCCCCGTTGATTGCCTGTCCAGCCTCCCTTGACAGAAAGGTGCACTGATCGCGCATGGGTGAACTGGTCCGACAACCAGCCGCGGTTAATGCGATACAGAACGATATCATCAGGTCGTTCACTGAAGCGGATTCTGAGGATTGAACCTTCGGATTGCGCCGATGCCCACAGTCGAATCCTATGTTCAACTGCCGAGGGATCAAGCTTGCCAGGAATCTCGAGACTACTCATGGGCGGGGTAGGCAGTGGTATAAAATTGTTGATCGATTTTTCAGGTATAAGAACATAAAAACCCTTCGTCTCATTCATCTCTGCAAAGGACGTTCTCTCGGTCGATCCACAATAGATGACGGGTGAATTAGTATCGAGTATCTGGCGACGGTGGATGTGACCGGAGAGAATGGCTGTAATGCCATACGGTATTTTAAAAGCTGAAATAACGTCTCTTCCACGATGAAATCTGAAATTAACAGGTCCAATCTTCGCCCCTTCGACAGTCTGGTGCATACACAGGTACTTATAGTCAGCAGTTTCAGACAAGACGTGCGACTGACTGATGCAGTTATCAAATGCCTGGTGTATATCCCGGTGGAAAGGAAATCCTCCGAAAACAAATGAGCGATTTCGTATTACGAAGCGAAAGAATCCGGGCTTGTCAAAGAGATATATATTTGGATGTTGCAGAAAAAGAGACGGTGGCAGTTGTGAACGTTCATGATTACCAGCCAGTAAAAGGACTTTTAGAGATTCGGCTGCACTTAACAGTTTTGTATAGGCGAGGGACATGATGTGATCAGTTGGCTGGCTTCTATTAAACAGGTCTCCTGCGTGAACCAGAACATCAGCCTGAGTACTGACTGCGTAATCGATAACGCGCTCAAAATTGGAGAAGAAATCATCACCGCGATGGCTATTGCCACTCTGCCTTGAAACGAAATCAGCGCCAAGATGGGTATCGGAAAAGAAGACAATTCGTGCTGGTGGGGAAGCAGAGTTCATACCAGTAGTGAGTTATACACAAAATACTGTAATAATATACAGTATTAATCGGAGGGAGGCTATTCGTCAAAATCCCAATTAGCCTCAGGCATTGTTTTCCTAACTGATGACTTTTTAGACGCCGAGAAGGTCCAGTAACTCCTCAGTATGTTCTCCCAGACAGGGCGCAGCTCGATCCAACCTGGGTAGTGTATGTGAGAAATGCGTGACATGCCCATCATAGAAACAGCTCCCCATTTCGGTGTGATCCAATCGGGTGAAAAATGATCTTTCCTTGAGTTGGACATCATCATAGAGGTCCGTTGGCCATTGAACTCAGTGTACGGGAACTGAAAGTTCAATAAGCCTGCCTTCTATTTCATCCAATGACTTCTGCTTGCACCAGATGGCAAGGGATTCCTCTATCGGGTCCCTGGAATTCATTCTCTCGTCAAGCGAAATCGGCAATGGTGAAATATCCAAATCCAACAGTTCTGCAAGGGCAAGCCATTCAGTGTCTGTGGTGCAGCTAATTGCGACAAATCGATTAGCCTCACTGCTCTCATAGATTCCATGGGGACAGGCGTAGAGAGAATAATGTCTATATGTAATCAACGAGACTAATCAGTTTAGCCCCTAAAGTACAATGGTTACCTGTTTGTCCTGGGTTGTTCTTTTTGACCGGCTTTAGAGGCTGAGTGCTTTTTCGACTAGTTAGGTTCCGGTTGATAAGCACTACCGGTCTGCTGCAGTTGCTGATTTTCCCTCAAATCGCCAATTACCGATTCAAGCGCGCGACTGAACAGGTGGCCATCCGTAATGATTTTGACAGTCCTGTCTTTTAGCTCCTGCGCCAGACCACTACGTGATTTTTCAAGAACCTTCACGCCCTGGCGATTGATGAATATATATTTATCCAATGCATTCACTTTGGCAGCCAGTTTACATCGAACAGACTGGCTTTTCGTTTCACCGCTGAATTCAAGCCAGATGCCCACAGAGAGTGAATCCACCTGGTCGAAAACCGGATCATCTTCAGCTAAAGCGGGTTTACTGCCGGGGATGGCATGTTCCGCTTCACCTGCGCCTGACACTGATTTGGTGATTGCATGATCAACTTCAACATCCTCGAATTCAGGCATCTCATCCTGGATTTTCATCAAGCCATTTACGAGTAATTCAATTTGTTGTGGATCAAGCTGGATGATGACAAATGCCCTGCGCAGGTTGTTCAGCAATCGGGGATTAACTGCATCCATACGATCACTATCGGTTTGGCGTCTTGCTTCCAGACTCCAGAGCAGTACGTCGATAGTATTCACCGATTGTTTCCAGGGCTTGCTGCCTTGCCCCTCTTTCAGGGCAACCATCACCATGAATTTGTGGAAATAAATGTTAAGCAATTCATCCACGAAAGGATGCAGCCTTCGACCCTTTAATCGATCTGAAATTGTCGTTGAAACCAGTTCGTCTACGCCCTTGAGTCTTTCCTGTTGCTCTTCGTTTTGCTGCAGAAGTTGCTCGCGTTCTGCTGATTCTTCCTCAGATCGGTAAAATTGAAACTCTTTCAGCAGATCTTCAAAAAAGACCAGGTAATCATAGTATCGTTGTACAGGCGTACTCTCTTCATCTACGAATTCGGATTCACTATAGGACTGGATCTTTACCACCAGTTCTTCAATTCGGGTATAGAGGGGATCCTTATCGATCATTTCCGATTCCACCCAGCCGATTCCTGCTGAAGCAAACTCGTTGAGTAATAGTCGACCGGGATGATCCTCCTGGTCAAAAAAGGTGGTGTCAGAGAGGGCTACTTTAATGATCGCGATCTGCGTTTTTGCAATAAGGTTCTTAAGGGCTACGGGAAGCGATTCATCTTGCCATATCGCATCGTAGAGAAGCGTTACCAGGTTGATCACGTCTATAGATTGCTGGTCGAGAGTGGCTGGTGAGTCACCTGCTTCCTTGAGTATCGAATCAATGAGCGGAAGTATACTTATCTCCTGCGCCTCACTCTGCAGGTCTGAGCTGTCGGAATCTTCAGCCTCTAGTCTGAGCTCTTTCTGAATTTGGGACAGGATACTTAACAATTCATGTGGAGCAAGATTCCGTGTTGCCTGATCATCTGCCCCTGCCTCGTCGGCATTTCCCCGAAGCAGATTCTGCATGACGTTAAACAATCCTGAGTCATCTTTCTGCTTGTCTTTAACGACTTCCTCTGCTGATCCAAACGTGCTCGTATCTGACTCATCCGTCTCTGGCCGCATCGCTCGCCTGCCGGAACGATTTTCGGTTTGTTCCGTATCAAGGCCAAGCTCCGACATGGCGCCGTGCTCTACAAGTAACTGGTCACATTCCTTCAGAATCTTGTCGATATTCTTCAGAATCAAATCATTGAAACACCGGTAAATAATAAGACTGCTGACGTTTTCGTCGGGGTTCGCGATACCGAATTCATTCATGACCTCCGTAAATGAATAAAATACCTGCTGCGGATCAAGGGGGTTGATGGATTCATCAATCTGGATATCTTTAAGAACAGAAGTCAGTCTGGTTGTAAAACTGATCAGATCTGCCTGATGAAGATTGCGCGAGTGGGCAACCATACCTTCGACAGCAGCCATTGCTTCAGATCCTTCCTCACTGATCTTCGAAAACATTTCGAACTCTGTGACGGCTCTTGTTTCAGTCGTACCCGCAAGCAAGGCGTCAAAATGTCGGTTTATATTTGCAATAAACTGGGTCAGAAACTCATGGCGGTTCTGCTTGATGACAGGAATATAGCCATTTTCGTCGAGAACCTCCTGCATCATCAGATTCAGGCTCGTGATCGATGAATTTCTTAAAATTTCAATAACTTCTGTCAAGGTCAAACCGCTATTAAGTGAAGGGTTTAAAGCACGGGTCAGGTTGAGTTGCCATAGAGTACTCAGTCACTACATTCTGAATATAGGGCAGGTAATTGATATGTGCCTACATAAATTACAAAGAGTTCTAGTTTAATGTTATTTTGTTGCCCGGTGCAATTTGAAGGGACGATTGTCCTGGGTAGGTAATCGGAAGTGGAAACCATAGAATTTGGAATCGGATTACGTCGTCTGGATGACATTAGTGAAGATGCCAGAAATGCTGAAGCATTAGGCTATGAATTCATCACAACTGGCGAGCATGTTTTATTTTACGGGCCCATTGGTAATGGACTAATTTCTCTTGCGGCGGCTGCCGGTGCAACCAGTGACATAAAACTAATGACTGCAATAACGCTGGTACCGTTGTATCCCGCGGCACTATTGGCAAAACAGATTGCAGCCCTGGACGTACTGTCCCATGGTCGCTTTAATCTTGGTGTGGGTGTAGGCGGTGAGTTCGCAAAGGAATTTGAGGCCTGTGGCGTACCCGTAAAAGAGCGTGGAGCAAGGACCAACGAATCGCTTGAAGTACTCAAAAAGCTCTGGACCGAGGATGAGATTACTTTTAAGGGCAGGTTCACCACACTTCCAGGGGTCACCATGGAACCCAAGCCTACTCAAAAACCACATCCCCCAATCTGGATTTCCGGTCGAAGT
Organism: uncultured Pseudomonadales bacterium; assembly: GCA_964548025.1. GTDB lineage: Bacteria > Pseudomonadota > Gammaproteobacteria > Pseudomonadales > Azotimanducaceae > JAHRVQ01. Next base: position 4,359 of record CAZJRI010000187.1, on the reverse strand, counting down.
GATGCGGCAATGAAGCGATGTGCAAACTATGGCACGGGTTGGCTTCCGTATATGTACACGCCCGAGAAACTCGCCGCGAGCATTGAAACTATTGGCGGTTATCGGGAAGGAACAGGCCAGGACCCGGTCAAACCAGGTCTTTATATATTCTTCGCGGTTCATGAAGATCGGCAGCAGGCAATTGAGATGGCGACTGAGCGCTTAAGCGTGCAGTACAACCAGGATTTTTCTGCTCTGGTGGGAAAATATGCATTGGCGGGTAATCCACAGGATTGTATTGATCGCTTGTCTGAATATATAGATGCCGGGGCCAGGACTATTATTCTCAACTCAGCCTGTCCCGGTTATTACACTGAAGAAAATGAGCGT
>CAZJRI010000187.1:0-3967 GCA_964548025.1 uncultured Pseudomonadales bacterium | reverse complement strand
GAGAAACAAGCCTAGTCCCGGGAATTGAGGTATCCAATTCAACCCGTACTGAAATGCCGTGAGAAATATGTGCTCCGGTAGTGGCTGTGCGGGCATCAGCAAGGGCGATGAGATGAACGTTCGCCTGATAGGAGTAAAGTAGATGAAAATTGCCTTGCAGGTCAGCCCTTACAACAAGGTAAATCTTTTTGAAGAAGCCGGTTACGAGATTGTTCAGGGCGCGTGTGCGACGGAGGATGACCTGATTGAATTATTGAAAGATGCGGACGGCGCGCAGATTGGCACGCAACCCCTGACATCCCGCCGTGTTCTCGAAGCCTGTCCAAAACTAAAGGTGGTCAGTCGTATGGGCGTTGGGGTCGACTCCATCGATCTGGCTGCTGCGACTGAGCTTGGGATACTTGCCTGCAATGTTCCCGGTGCCAATACGGCAGAAGTCGCGGATCATGCCATGGCTTTGCTGCTTACCCTGACCAGACGGTTGCAGGATGCAATCAGAACTACCCGTGAAGGTGCATGGAGCAAAGATAGAAAACTCACCATGCATTATTTCGAAACGGTGCAGCGAATTGCGGCGCATACTGTCGGTATTATTGGCTTTGGTAATATCGGTCGATCATTTGCCAATCGAGTGAGGGGATTCGGACCAAGTCGGATACTCGCCTATGATCCGTTTGTACATCAGTCAACAGCAGATCTGTACGGTGTTCAACTGGTTTCCCTTGAAACGCTGCTATCTGAATCAGACTTCATCACGATTCACTGTTCATCAACACCTGATACCAGGCATCTGATTAATGCCGACACGCTCAGTCTGATGAAAAAGACCGCATTTCTCATCAACACCGCCAGGGGGCCGGTTGTTGATAGTGTTGCTTTGGCAGATGCCCTTGAGTCAGGTCAGATAGGGGCAGCAGCGCTGGATGTTGCTGAAACAGAGCCCATGGACCCGGAAGATCGTCTGCTTAAATTACCAAATTCGATTGTGACGCCACATATAGCGGGATTTTCACCATTATTTCTTGATGAATGTACCACCAGGCAGGCAGAGAATATCATCCGTGTTATGAACGGCGAGAAACCGCATGGATTGGCGAATCCTGAGGTGATAAAAACCATTGCCGTCATGCGGGCGACGGATGCGGGTCGATGGAAGGGTGTGCCGGATTTTTCAACGGCATTGATGCTTTAAGAGCGGCAGCAGGCTACGGGTGACTGGCTGCTGGCAAGAGAGAGATTATAATTATTTATGTAGTACTTTAGGTATTAAGTGTATGTAATTGTAAATTAAGCAAAATATTGGAGGTGTATGGTGGGTTCTGTTCTTTTGGTAGAGAAGAAAGATGGTATTGCGATATTGACGCTTAATCGACCAGAGCAGATGAATGCACTCTCTGTTGAACTTCGTCAGGCATTTGCTGAGGAAATTGAAAGTCTTCGGACTGACAGGGACATACATGTCGTTATTCTGACCGGTGCTGGCAGGGCCTTCTGTGCAGGGCTTGACCTAAAGGAAATGGGTGACCCTGAGATGCAACATAAAGGCAATGCAATAGCCGATCCGCCGAAGTTGCTTAGATCATTGCCTCAGCCCGTAATCGGAGCGATTAATGGTCTTGCAATTACAGGTGGATTTGAAATTTCACTTTCGTGCGATCTGCTGATTGTGACGCCGGAAACCCAATTTGCAGATACCCATGCCAGAGTTGGTCTGCTTGCAGGATGGGGACTCTCGCAAAGACTATCGCGTGCTGTTGGACTCAATAGAGCTAAAGAGCTGTCATTGACCGGGAATTACCTCACTGCGGAACGAGCCTATGAATGGGGACTCGTTAATCGAATTGTTCAAAGGGAACAGTTGCTGCCGACCTGTCTGGAACTCGCCAATGACATGCTGTCCTGTGTACCCGATGTCATGTTGTCTTATAAACGAATGATTGATAAAGGATTTGATCTGGCATTGGGGGATTCGATGCAGTACGAGACGGACATCAACAGGATGTTCAGAGGACCTTCGGCTGAAACTGTCGCCGAAAGACGGGCCTTTGTCCAGACGAGGGGTCGCAGCCAGGCAGAGAAAAACAAGGATCAGACAGATTCAGAATGAATACGGTTGAAAAATCTGCAGTGTCAGACAGGGGATTGATCCTGGGTTCAAGAATGCTCTGGGGATGGTAGAAGGGGGTAATAAATGAAGGTTGATGGTTCAATCAGCGCTGATATGAGCAGTGTAGGGAAGGAGATTAGAAGGCTGGAAGATTTGGGTTACCACGGCGCGAAAATAGCCGAGTTAAATCATGATCCCTTCCTGCCGTTGGCCATTGCTGCTGAGCACTCAGAAAAAATAGAGTTAGTGACCTCGGTCGCCGTCGCATTTGCAAGAAATCCCATGACCATGGCAACGCTAGCCCATGATCTCAACGCTTATAGTGGCGGTCGATTTGTACTCGGTCTCGGGACGCAGGTGCAACCCCATGTTGTGAAACGTTTCAGCATGCCATGGTACAAGGGACCGCGACAGATGAGGGAGTTCATCCACGCGATGCATGCCATATTTGATTGCTGGTACGAAGATGAGAAGCTCGATTTCAGAGGGGAATACTATCAGCATACCCTGATGCCAAAGACTTTCACGCCAACCAATATAGACTTCGAACGTCCTAAAATACTGCTATCAGCCACGGGACCGCTGATGACAAAAGTGGCTGCGGAAGCGGCTGATGGACTTATCATGCACCCTTTCTCGACGGAACGTTATATCAGGGAAGTCAACTTACCCGCGATAATGGAAGGGCTCCGGAACGTGGATGCTGATCGTGAAGAATTTGAAATTGATTTCGCACCGATGATCGCGACCGGTACCACTGAAGAGGATATTGAGAAGGCTATTGAGGTAATCAGGGGACGGATTGCCTTTTATGGTTCAACACCCGGTTATCGAGGCGTGCTTGAACTGCATGGTTGGGGAGAACTGCAACCAGAGCTCAATAGGCTGATGAAACAGCATCGAACCGACGAGATGTCAGATCTCATTGATGACGAAATCCTGGAAACATTTGCGATCATCGGAGAGCCCAAAGCTGTTGTTGATGAGGTTATAGAGAGATTCGGTGATCTGGTGGATCGTACAGGCTTCCAGTGCCCGTCTCTCGATGATGAGGATCTGAGTTCACTACTGGCAAAACTTCATCAATAAGTTATAGATACACGTCTTCTTTGTCAGCCAGATCGGTATTTCTTGAGGTTAGTGTTGAGACCTGTTCATAATGCAGTGAAATCAGTGACTGATGTATCTTAGTGCAGGAGGAGAGAATAATGAATTTTGGCGTTCAGGTTAATGTATATCGAACCAGTTGGGATGCGGTTCGGCCAACTGTCGAAGCAATGGAAACCGGTGACTGGGACAGTATCTGGTTTGCAGATCACTTTATTCCCCCGGGTGCCAACAGCGAACAGGAAGCACTGACTGCTTTTGAAGGCTTGACGGGCATCGCAGCGGTTGCCGGGATGACAAAGAAACTGCGACTTGGTAATCTCGTTCTTGGCAATACCTACAGGAATCCAGCCCATGTTGCCAAGATAGCGGGAACGATTGATACCATCAGTGAAGGCAGATTCACGCTTGCGATTGGTGCAGGCTGGTACAAACGAGAACACGAGGCTTACGGATGGGAATTTCCATCTATGAAAGATCGTCAGGATCGATTTGAAGAAGCCTGTGAATTAATCCGCCTGCTGATACACAGTCAGTCACCCGTTGACTACGATGGCAAATACTATCAGCTCGACCAGGCTCGCCTGTCACCGGGGAGCCATACCAATCCAATCCCAATTATGGTTGGTGGCACCGGTGAAAAAAGAACCTTGAGAACACTCGCGAAATACGGAGACGTCATGAACCTGGATGGCTGGGCAGGAGGTGGTATGTCACTTGAGTACTATCAGCACAAGGCAGGCATTCTCGAAA
>CAZJRI010000186.1:0-9704 GCA_964548025.1 uncultured Pseudomonadales bacterium | reverse complement strand
GCGGTTCTTATGTAAAGAACCCTCAGCGGCTCTACTGTAAAGAGCCCTCAGCGGCTCTACCGTAAAGAGCCCTCAGCGGTTCAGAATCCAATCACGAGTAAACAACTTGCTGAGCCGTATAACTAGTCAGATAATACCCCTGTCGCTTCAGGCCAATTCAGTATTATGTTTGCAAAGCAAAGCATTCTAAGTTACTTCGAAGGCTGATGAAATGAGATGGACCGGACTGGTTATCTCTCTGCTGCTTACCTTTGCCGCACTGTCAGGTTTCGCTTCAGACGATTGGAGAAAATTACGCATGCAGATGGTAAAGACGATCAATGCACATGCGCGTGAGACAGGTCGCCTCACTGGCATCGGCGGTTTCTCTGATTCTGTGCTGTCGGCCCTAAATGAGGTGCCCAGACATCAGTTTGTACCGGATATCATTCAACGCTTTGCCTACGAAGACAGGCCCTTGCCGATTGGTGACGGCCAGACAATTTCACAACCTTTTATCGTCGCCCTGATGACCGAATTACTTAAAGTGGATGCGAGCTCAAAAGTTCTGGAAATCGGCACAGGATCGGGTTATCAGGCTGCCGTATTGTCAGAAATTGTCTCGAAGGTCTATACCATTGAGATTATCAAAAGTCTTGGTGACAACGCTTCGGCTACACTCGCAAGGCTTGGTTACGATAATGTCCGTACAAAAATAGGTGATGGATTCAAGGGCTGGCCAGAGCATGCACCATTTGACGGCATAGTTGTTACAGCAGCAGGAATAGACATTCCACCACCACTTCTGGACCAGCTTAAGCCTGGTGGCAGAATGGTACTACCAGTTGGACCCCAGGACGGCTACCAGGTACTAAAGGTAATCCAAAAATCAGCCGATGGTGAAATAAGAGAACATGATATCCTTAGCGTTCGTTTTGTGCCCTTAACCAGAAGTAAATAATACAATGAAAAATCAACTCATCGCGGTGGCAGTTTTTCTAATCTCCCAGAGTTCATCAGTCCTGGCTGATGAGCATAGTTCTAACGAAAGTTTTCTGTCAGTAAAAGAAGTCATGACGGCAATTATAGAGCCAATGACCAATCGCATCTGGCAGGCACAGGATATTCAGACGGACGCCCAGTGGAAAGAACTGGAGAATGCCGCGCTATCAATTATTGGGGCGGCGAATCTTATTGCCAAAGGCGGCACAGGTACGAAAGATGATTCATGGGCAACCAACCCGGACTGGCAACAACATAACAACGAGATGGTTCAAGCTGCACGTGCGGTAATCTCAGCAACTCACAAAAAAGATGCCGAAGCACTCTCTGAAGCCGGGAATATGGACCTTTACCCGCCCTGCGAAAACTGTCATACAAAGTATCTTCAGCGGTAGATCTGCAACTCAAGAATTAACGAGCCTTTGCGCAAGTCTTGTAAATACCCTCGTCCATCTTGCTGTCGTTGAAACATCGACAGCCTCGGGCCAGACATCTTCGGCATGATGAAACAGGCCATTGCCACCAAGTATTGATATGTATTTACCACCGCCGTCAAAGATATTCCGTGCTTCACCAACGGGACGTTGTCCAAATGGTGTCTCCCGGGCAGGGACCAGGTCTTCTCGATCTGCTTCGCCAAGTGTCATAGCACGCAATTCTTCGTTGCAATACTGCAGACGTACAGCAGGCGTCTCGCAAGCCGCGAAGTTGGCACCCAGGTGAATCCACAACATCGCACCCCTGATCAGATCTTTGTTCTTCTCAAGATAGTGCTCCAATCCTGTATGACCCAACTCATGGCCTGTATTTGCTGTGAATACTACATCCCGCTTATGCCTGATCGATTTGATTGCCCGCATTATTTCAAGAAATGCTGCGATACCCCCGCCCCTTTCAGATGCACAGCGCCACCAGCCACTCCTCGGCGTCATAATCACAAGCGGTGCCAATTCAGGATTCGTGCCATTGATCGTTGCACCGATATTCTTCGCTTTTGCCTGAACATAACTCGCGTGAGCGATGACTGTCGCAGTATCATGCCTGCCAGCCGCTTCTTTGATCTCTGATAGATATTTGCCTGCAACCTGCAATACAGGGGGACCGAAAGGGTTTCCAAAATTCTCGGCATTTTGAATCGCCGGGCCAGTCCCGGGGAACTGCTCATGGGTGACGAGAACTATCGCCTTGTGTTTGCCCGACCTTCGCACCTTCATAAGTTCGTCTGAAGCCTGTGGCAGGGATACGACAAACCCGATATCAGACTCTCGACCCAATTCACCCAACGACCCAGTTATGCCTGCCTGATCAGTATAAGTACAATCGTAAAGTGGCACAGCATCAATCGATAATCCGCCAATAACAAGTTTTGCAGAATGAACTTCGAGACGCTCGAATGAAAACTCATCAATCTGTGGTTGAACACCTAGATCTGAAATCTCTTTAGCCAGCCAGTCAGCACTTCGATTGTCGACGTCAGTCCCAGTGCGGTGGATTCCCTGGCTATCATAGTCACGGATATACGATGAAATCCGATCTTCCATCAATTTATCACCCCTTATTTACATGAAGGACTATCCTGGCGATCAGGTTTGACCGAAGGGCACTGGTCAGGGCTGGTGATTATTGCCTAACCCCTGCCGGGCAACACCACGACCGCATGGCCCGGACAGGTGGGGTCTCCTTCCTGGTTCGTTACATTGGTTTCAAGCAGGACCAGGTTTTCACCATTTTCGACCTTTTTCTCAGTCACCTTCCCAACTACCGTCAAGATGTCATTTTTCTGATTTATGGCCCGGTACTGGCAACCTACTTCCCTTATTTCGGCCTCATCACCAATCCAGTCCCTCAGGGCATTTACGATGTAGGCATAGCGCAAATTACCCATGCCGAAGGCGCCCTGTTCATTCTTGGCGCGTCTGCCTGCTTCGTCATCCATATGGAAAGGCACAAATTCATCATTAACCGCCGCATAACGATTCCAGTTCATGAATCCTGTCTCCCGTGACCAGGATGGAATCTCGTCTCCGACGCTAATGTCGTCAAAATTCACTTTTACAGTCATCTGCTTCTCCTAGTACCTGATGCCGGTTGAAATTCTGGTTCTGACCAGTTCATCATTCTGGTTCGTCCAGGTCGTTTCAGTAAAGGAGTAAAGCATCAGCCCCATCCTCCCTTGTCTTTCGTTAAATTCCTTCAGACGGGACCTGGATGTGATTACGTCACCAGGTCTCATGGGGACACCATAGGTATCAGTCTGGCCTCCATTTAACCCTGTTTTACCCTTGCCACCCTTACCGCTATTCGTAGCCGCCGGTCTTGCCGGGCGATCTATCGGCCAGGCAAAAGGATTGAAATCCGATGGTGCGATTATGCCCCCATACCTGGTTTTTTGCGCATAATCTGCATCCCAGTATATTGGCGGCGGTTTTTCGGGCCAGTAGGTCGCAATTGCCCATTTTCGGATATCAGATTCTGAAATTGGTGGAGAAACCCGCTTGCTACCCCACACACCCTGACTGTCGATCATTTCCTGCGTAATCAGCGTATCTTCCTGTGCTTCTGACATTGGCTTAGTCTCCCATGAGGTCTTTTATATGGAGCCGTTCAGGACTTTCGTCGGTGCCAGCTATGACGCTCCATCACCAGAGTAATACGAGCTGTGAAAGATCTCAAATCAAGTCAATCTATCCAATAAAACAACGACGACGCACAATCTCGAACGGAAAATCCTTTGCAATTAACTTTTGCTCCAAAAAACCATCTTTTATTCCCACAGAATGAGACTTTGAACAAGCGGGATATACCGGGTGATCTACACTTAAAGTCATGGTCTCGCTACCCGGATACTCCATTGGGGCTGTCATCAGCCGTAACAATCACTATGTCGTTTATTCTGGCAGACGACTGACTGATGATCGGGAAGTAATACTGAAAACAAGAGAGGATGAAGAAGCCACTTATGCCAATTCTGAAACTCAACGCGAATATTCAATTCTGGATCTTCTGAACGGTAGAGGCAGCATTCGACCCATTGAGTTGAATACCCAGGGGACAACGCCTGTCCTGGTGATGGAAAAGTTCGATGGGACATCGCTTGCGAAGAAATTCGATGCAGAACCAATGCTACTACCGCAATTTCTCAAATTCGCGATCAAAACTGCAGACATACTCGACAGGGTTCATGGCAAAAATCTTCTGCACAACGACCTGAATCCGGCAAATATTCTCCTGGGAACTGATGACTCCGACATTCGACTGATTAACTTCGGAATTTCAGCCCAGAACCAACTCTGGTCTCATGACAAAGACCAGGATATTTCCAGTTCGTTACCCTATGCATCGCCCGAACGAACAGGCCGTATGGGGCATGAGGTCGATCAGCGCAGCGACCTTTATTCTCTCGGTGCAATACTTTACAAAGCACTGACCGGACGTCCACCTTTTATCTGTACCAGCAGCCTTCGTTACGTACATGCGCATCTTGCACAGGAAGCAGATTCGCCACAGGTATACGAGCCCAACATTCCACCGGTAATCGCAGAAATCATCCTGAAGTTACTATCGAAAGCGCCGGAGGATCGTTACCAGACCGCTGAAGGTCTGAAACACGATCTTGAAGCATGCCTGGAGTCCATGAAATCAACAGCGGAAATTGAAGAATTTCCCCTGGGGGTACACGATGTGCCAACAACATTTCTACTACCAAAAACGCTCTATGGTCGTGCGGTCCAAACCAGAGAATTGCTGGATGCCTTCGAGGATTGTCTCAATGGTCGACTGACCATGATGTTTGTCACCGGGGAATCAGGCGTCGGAAAGACTGCCTTTGCAAGCCAGATCCAGACACCGCTGGCGAAAGCAGGTGGACGGGTAATAGAAGGCAAGGCAATTGAGCTGGCTCGACATCTACCCTATATGGTAATGAACCAGGCACTTAATTCTCTTGTTGATCAATTGTTATTGGGCTCCACCGCCGAATTGGAAAAGCTAAAGGAGCAGATGCAGGATCAGATTGGCAAAGATCTGCCAACACTGCTGGAAATATTCCCCGCAATTAAACGGCTCATTCCGGATTTAAGCGAACCGGAACAAACAAACACACAACCAACCCAGTCGCGACTCTGGTCATGTATCTATTCTCTGCTTGGCATCGTTGCAACCATTGAAAATCCCCTTGCGCTCTTTATCGACGATCTTCAGTGGGCAGATGCCGGAACGATCGGGTTACTTGAATACCTCATATCTCATTCACAATCAGATAAACTTCAACCAGCCCTTTATATTCTTTGTACATTTAAAACCGGTGATACAACAAATAATGATTTTGAGCTGATCAGTTCCAAAATGATTGGAACTGATCTTGCCCGGCAAATTGACCTTCGACCGCTTGAGGACCGGGACATATCAGATCTACTATGCGATCTGTTCCATTGCCAGGAAGACCAGATCCGGGATCTGTCCACCGTTGTCTCAAGGAAAACAGGCAATAATCCTTTTTTGGTTACCAACTTTCTACACTACCTCTACGATATTGATCTTTTCAGGCAAGATAAAAACCTCCGTTGGCACTGGTCTTTAAAAGGCATTGAATCTGCCGGTATTCCGGACAATGCAGTAAGCGCCATGCAGGAAAAGATACAGCACCTGGAACCCAGGGCACGTGAACTTTTGACAAAAGCCAGCATTGTCGGCAATCGGTTCGATATCACGGCATTGAATCTGTTGGTCGACTTCACCCCGGAAGACTTATCCAACAGCCTCAATAAACTCATCAATCAGGGGCTGGTTGCCCCTCTGCGTCACCATTATCGATTCGTGCACGAAAAGATACAGGAGTCTTCCTATCTCATGCTGGCTGAGGAAGAGAGAGCACAATGCCATAGCAAAATCGGTAAATGGATGTTCGCGAATATCGAACCCGAAGGATCACGATTATTCGTCCTCACGGAACACTTAAACAAAGGCATTTCTGAGCTGACAGACAGTGAAATCAGTAATCTCATCGGCCTGAACCTCAAGTCAGGCGATGCAGCAATGGCATCCGCGGCCTGGGTTGAAGCTTTAAGTTACTATGAACAGGGACTGCTGCTGGCTGCAGATTCCAGCGAAGAACTGGCTGACCAGAAATTCAGGTTTGAAATTGGCATCTCTCGATGTTTCTTCCTGCTGGGAGATAAAGAAGCGGCAATGTCGAGAGCGGAACAATTATTCGCAAATCCTCTCTCAAATAAACACCTCGTTCAGGTGGCAATACTGTTAATAGAGCTTAACTCATTCTCCAGCCAATTCAGCAAGGCATGCGACATTGGAATATACGTACTGAAACAGCTTGGTCTTGAATTTGATTCTGATTTGTCCCATTCCCAGATAGACGACCTGATTGAGGATTGCCTTGCCACTTTGCATGAATTCGGCATAAGTTCATTTCGCGAACTCCCGATCCGGGAAGACGACACCTGGCTGCAACAATTAACGATAATCAATGCCATCATAACGCCAGCCTACTTCTGTAATAACAACCTGTCGATAGCGATGACCTGTTACGCGGTAAACCAAATAATAGATCTCGGTTTGAATGAACAGGTGCCTATTCGCCTGGGTGGATTCGGCATCATCCTGGGCCTCAAAGGTCGAAACAAGCTCGCATATGAAATCGAACAGGAAGCAATCCACCTAAGCAGGCTATTTGGCAACAAGCAACTGCACAATCGACTGGAGAGTTCATATCTGCAACTTATTCCTCACTGGGTACGTCCGGTTACGGAATCAATTGAACCGCTCCTTAAGACCAGTCGTGAAGCACTGGAACTTGGCGAGAACCGTATCGCATTGGACGGGTTTCACGTTGCAATTGGCAGCCAGATTGTTTGCGGTGAAAAACTGGAAGTTATCAAACGCTCAATTCGTGATACCCATCGATTGCTTGCCAAGGAACTGAATACAGACAACATCCTTTCAAAGGAGTTGTACAAGATCATGGAGTTGTACACCTCGGAAAGAAAATGTGAGGCATTCACAGATCTGGTAGATCCAACGCAATTATTTAATCAAAAGCTCATGAACGTTCCCAATATCAAGGAACAAATCATGTGCGTTTTGTCACAATGGTATCTCGCTAACAATCGCACCAAACTGAGTCTGGAGCTAGCCAGAAAGTATGCACGCAGTCTGGAACAACATATTCCAGGCAATATATACGCCCAATTATTTCAGCTTGTATTGGGTATCAGTGCGGCCCGGGAAGCAGCAGTCGCAAAAGATCACCAGAAAGATGAACTCATCAATACAACAAAAAGTGTTATACGTCGCATGAACAAGTGGGCGGCAGAAGGCTCTGACAACTGGAACTACCAGATTCAATGGATTGAAGCAGAACTCAGTCTGAGCAGAAAGTTTGATGACACCGCGATGATGGAAATGATAAGAGCCAGAGAGAGGGCTAGTTCAAGTGGATTTATTCATCATGTCGCCTTCATCACCCAGCGTGTCCTGGATCTTTGTGTTGAGTCAGGCCTAAACCGGCAGGCTGGTATCGAACTGGATAATCTGACAGCCAGCCTGAGTGAGTGGGGAGCAACCTGGCTCTCAGAATCCCTGGTTGAAAAATATGTCGACGCGGTCGACAAAATACATCGGCCTGCCGACAATAGCACTGAACTGTCGACACCGTTCACACCGGCAACGCTCGACATTGATACCATTATCGACAACTCCCGCGCAATATCCGAGGGCGTCAATATCGAGAGTGTCACGCGCAGTTTCCTAAGCAGTGCAATCGAAAATGCAGGCGCTCAACGAGGTGTGCTCCTCCTGATAGAAGAGCAGGAGATTACAGTACAGGCCGAGAGTAATATCACAGGTGAATTCAAGATTATTAATCAGCCGATTAAAAACTATGATGATATCGCCCACTCAATTATTCACTTCGTTGTTAACAAAAATGAACACGTTATCCTCAACGAGGCCAGCAGAGACGGCCTCTTCACCCGTGACCCATGGATAATTCGAAACGAAGCCCGCTCGATTCTCGCCTTGCCCGCTCATCATCGAGGGGAATTAAGAGCCATATTGTTCTTGTCAAATGAACTGGCTGGGGATGTATTTACGAGAGACAGAATACGGATTCTGGATCTGCTGAGTGCTCAGGCGGCTATTTCGCTGGGGCAGGCAAAAGTTTATGAAGAACTGGAACAAAGAGTTGAGTACCGAACTTTAGAACTTCAGCTAGCTATCACAGAAGCAAAAAAAGCAACAGACTCCAAATCCAATTTTCTCGCGACCATGTCTCATGAAATCCGGACCCCCATGAATGGTGTGCTGGGTATGGCACAGCTCATGTCCATGACTCAACTCAGCAAGGAACAAAAAGAATATCTGGATGCCCTGCGAAGCTCCGGTGAATCTCTGCTGAGTATCCTGAATGACATCCTGGACTTCTCGAAGCTTGAAGCAGGTAAGATGCTGGTGGACAAAGACAGATTTTCACTATGGGAATGTCTGCGCGAAGTAGGTGATCTGATGGCACCCGCAGCTCAGAATAAGCAGGTTGAATTTCCCATTATCATCCATCCATCTGTACCGGAATTTATCAGTTCAGACAAAACGCGTCTGCGGCAGATCCTTCTCAATCTGGTGAATAATGCAGTCAAATTTACCGATTCCGGTTACGTCTGCATCAGCGCTTCTGTCGATAATTCGAGCGGTACAACTTTGCAACTCGACATCACCGATACGGGAATCGGGATCGAGCCCCAACTTGCAAAAAACCTGTTTAAACCTTTTACCCAGGCCGACGCTACAACCACACGTCAGTTTGGTGGCACTGGACTGGGGCTGTCAATATCAAAACACCTGACCAATTTGCTGGGGGGAGAGCTTAATCTCAATAGCATTCCTGGAGAGGGTTCTCAATTTTCTCTTTCCGTACCGGTAGTCGCTGAAGTAAACCGGCGAACGGGATTCCCCGAACTCCAACATAAGCGCATTCATATATGTACTGAACTTAAAGAGAACCGATCTATGCTGCGTTGTTTGATCGAACAGATTGGAGGAAGTGTTTCTGATTCAGAATCGCTTCCCACCAGCGATTTGAATTCATATGACATATTATTCGTCGAACCCGAGCATCTTACGGTCCCCGGTGTTGACCTGCGCTCAACCAGTGCAAGGATTATCGTTGTCTCGACCTGGCCCCAGAGAACCGATGTAGAAAAGAAAGCATTCGCAATGAATGCCGAATTGATCACCCGGCCTGTTTCAATGCACTCACTGATAGAACTATTTGACCGTCGGACGACTGAGGCAGAAGAAGAAGCCGTGGAATTTGATCGCAAGGACCTGAAGATACTGATTGTTGAAGACAATCTGGTAAATCAGAAAATAGCCAGCGCCATGTTGTCAAAAGCAGGTCTGACATGTGATATCGCCAAAGATGGTATTGAAGCGTTGGAGAAACACAGTCAGGATTCGTGGGACATTATTTTTATGGATTGCCATATGCCGCGAATGGACGGATTCAAGGCTTCAGAAGAGATTCGAAGGAGAGAAAAGAACAGCGGCAGACACGATACCATCATCGCGCTTACCGCAAATGTTCTTCAGGGAGATAAAGATCGATGCCTTGAAGCCGGGATGGATGCCTATCTACCAAAACCCCTCGACAGAGCCGAGTTGTACCAGGTAATAAAAAATCACATTGGTGAAGACCAGGCGATTGACCACAA
>CAZJRI010000185.1:0-9720 GCA_964548025.1 uncultured Pseudomonadales bacterium | reverse complement strand
CACGGATGGCTATGAACCCCAGCGTATTCGTCAGCATCTCGAAGAAGACATCGAACAGTGGGAAAAAAGAGATTCCAGGGCAGCCAGTATTTTCGATCATATGGGCGGTTATGCGCCGACGATTGGCATTATCGGTGCCGTAATGGGATTAATACACGTCATGGGTAATCTTGATGAACCGGACAAAGTGGGTGCAGGTATTGCGACAGCTTTTGTTGCGACGATTTACGGCGTCGGTTTTGCCAATCTATTATTGTTCCCCATCGCTGGGAAGATACGTGAACTTCTGAGGGACTGCATTGATGTTCAGATACTGACCCTGGAAGGTATCGTTGCCATCGCCGAAGGCGAACACCCGCAGGTCATGGAGCGTCGATTGCGTGTTATCGCGGGGATGACGAAATGATCGGCCAGTATCTCGATTCGGTCGCACCTGGCAGGGAAAGGTGGTTATTGTCCTATGCGGACCTCTTAACGCTTTTGTTGGCATTCTTTGTCGTGATGTATTCGGTTTCAGCAGTTGACGAGCAGAGATTGGAGGAGATTTCATCCGGTATTGAGACAGCCTTCAGGATTGATCCGGCGCCTGACAGCGCAAAAAAGGCGGAAGCTGATAGATATGCAGTTCTGACAGTCCCGGATATTGAAATAAATAACCCGGAAGGTGAGTGGATTGAATTTGTAGTAGATACCGAACTTCTCTTTCCCTCTGGTAGCGCGACAGTCATCGAGGCCAGCAATGCGCTTGAAAACATGTTGCATGTTCTTGCGAGCACCAGGGGTAAAATCCGGGTAGAAGGGCATACGGATAATGTAGCAATCAGTACGGAGAAGTTTCCTTCAAACTGGGAATTGTCTGCCGCCCGTGCAGCAGCAGTCGTGAGGTTTCTGGAATCCGGTGGAATCGCGAGTAACAGACTGGTTGCAATCGGTCTGGGTGAAACTACACCCGTCGCTGACAATGATACTGGAGCCGGGCGACAGAAAAACCGACGCGTGACTTTCAAGCTACGAGAGACAGGTATTGATATAGATGCTATCGCTGATTTGAAATTTACTCATGAAAACAATATCGAAGATGCGGGTTCACTGAGAGCAGGTAAGCAGCTATCCAACCTGTCAAGCGGTGATCCGGTGACTGAAGTCGGTGCTATTGAGGGCGATTCAGGTGAAATGAATCGCCTTCAGGAACAGCAAGTCGAAGGGTTCGAACTAGATCAGATCGACCCGGTACTACTCAGACAGGTACTAAGGGAACTGGAGAAGGACAACTAGTCACTGGTATGGAAGTTTGGACAATAGCTAATCAGAAGGGTGGTGTGGGAAAGACCACAACAACCATCAGTGTCGCGGATTCACTGGCGAATAAAGATTACCGCGTGCTTCTTCTTGACCTCGATCCCCAGGGTTCTTTAACGACCTATTTACAGCTTGATCCGGATCTGGTTGAAAATACAACCTATGATCTATTTGCCAATCCTGACCGGATCGTGCCCAGGCAGACCGGTTTTGATCGCCTGGATATTGTTGGTGCTTCGGTGGGATTAGCCAACCTTGAGAAAAAAGCGGAAACGCTTCAGGGCAAGGGTCTGGTGCTGGCAGATTGGATTAAGAAAAGAGCCCGGCAATATGACTATGTTCTGATTGATACACCACCGGCGCTGGGTATGCTGATGATCAACGCCATGGTCGCCTGTGACCGACTGCTGGTGCCCGTTCAGACAGACTACCTGGCACTGAAGGGAACGGAGAGAATGCTGAAGGTTCTGAAGATGCTGGCCCAGTCAGGCAGGACAATTGATCATACCCTGATCGCCACAATGGCCGATCAACGCACCAATGCGAGTAAAAGAACACTCCAGTTGTTGAGAAACAGATATCCTGATCAGTTATGGCGGCGTGCCATTCCGGTTGATACAAAATTAAGGGAAGCAAGTCGATTGGGGATCCCCCCATCGTTTCTCTTTCGCGATAGTCGGGCCGTCCAGGCATACAGGGAATTGACAGCCGATCTGCTGGGGGAGGTGGCTGATGTCAGCCCTGCAGGCGTCTACTGAGGTCGATATCCGCGAGTTGGTGGCTACGAGCGAAGCCGTACCGACCGAGAATCCACTACCGACTGTTATCACCGACTATCTTGATCTCTTAATACAAAATGGCACAACTTCAACATCTGCGGAATCTCCTTTAGTCGACGATCTTGCAAGCCAGAGTACTGCTGGTCTACTGCTCAGTCCCTTAGATGATGATCTCGCTATCTGCCCTGAACAGCAGATGGACAGCTTTCGCTGCCTGAGATTCATGGCGGGAGATTTCCAGTTCCTGACACCGTTCGACCGCATTCAGAGGATAGATCCTATCAGGCGACGGCGTAAGTACTATGGCAGGAGTATTCCCGAATGCCACGGTGAAGAGAAGTTTCAACTTCAGCTCCATAACAGAGACGAGTGCATCTATATCGACGAGGTGCTGGATACACTTGAGATAGACAATAAATCCGTAATCTGGCGGCTAAAAGAAGGTGGAACGCTCCCGGAAAGGGCACCGTGGTTTGTGGGCACTCACATTAAATTTCTGTGCCGGATTTTTGACCCGGTGATACTTTTGGACAGTGCTTGTGGACAGGGCATGACAATATGAATTCTGAACTTCCGGTAGCTGGTTAAGTACGCTGACTGGACTATAGTTATATAACGATCTCTTAGGGAGAAGTGCAGCAAATGAATATGCTCGCCCAACAAAATGTTGACGATCCGATTCTGCAATGGGTTACCTTTCGGCTGGATGGTGAAACCTATGGCGTTAACGTAATGCAGGTACAGGAAGTTCTGCGTTATACAGAAATAGCACCCGTACCGGGCGCACCGGCCTATGTGATAGGCATAATCAACCTGCGGGGCAATGTGGTGACGGTGATGGACACCCGCCAGAGATTTAGCCTCTTGCAGGGAGATATAACGGATTCAACCAGAATCATTATCGTTGAAACGGACCAGCATGTTGTTGGCATCCTCGTCGACAGCGTATCCGAGGTGGTTTATTTGCGTCAGAGTGAAATAGAGAACCCGCCGAATACCGGACAGGATGATAGTTCAAGATTTATCCAGGGAGTATGCAACAAGAATGATGAATTGCTGATCCTGGTCGATCTTGAAAAACTGCTGACTCAGCAGGAGTGGTCTGAGATCGACATGCTCTAGTTTCAGAGAACCAAACAAGAAGGAACTGACTGGTTAGTCATTATTGTATTTATGCCGGAACTAAGCTTACTGTTAGCAATTAGTGCACTCGTACTCATCGTGGTGACGGGTTGTTTCAACTGGTGGTCCAGAAAAGATCTCGAGTCTCGCATATCTGAACTGCGTGAAGAAATGCGGGTAAACAATTCAGCCACATATGGTCTGGCAAAACATCTTCGATACCTGCAAAGCAAAGTCAATAAGGAAGGTATTCAGCGCGAAGACATCAGGCAATCGTTGACTTCAGCAGATAAACTGGTTGACGACGGCGCAGATACATTGGCGCTTGCTAACGAGTTGGGGTTGTCTCAAAGCGAGGTCGAGGTGATCAAACACCTGAGACCGGTTCGTTTGGCTCAGAAAGCCTGAGTGAAGCGCCGTTTACCAGTTCCTCATATCTCCGAAAAATCATCATCATAAGACCCGGGCAATTTTCCTGCCAGCGTATAAGCAAAAGCGATAATTTCGGCCACTGCAATATAGAGTGCTTCGGGAATCTCTTCACTCAGTTCAAGCTGGTATAGAAGATCCGCGAGATCGGTTTGTTGAAACATGGGTACCGAAAATGCTTCGGCAATCTCCATGATCTCCCTGGCCAGATCATCTTCACCCTTTGCTGTTACCTGGGGGGCATTTACGCCATCGTACTTGAGCGCAACAGCGCGTTTATCTGGGCTTTGCACTATGCCACCTCATTGACCAGGTGTGATGCGACCAATCGATTGCCGCTGGATGTAGCGTCCTCTGGTGGATCTCCTTCAAATACGTCGATCTTGCATACTTCAATGCCATTGGCGCCAAGGTGTTTTTTAAGGCGTCGTCGGAGCGCATTGCGTTTGGATTTGATCAACGCATACGTCTTTGGTCGATTGCTCCAGAAATTCATCTCCAGTTGAGTGTTGGATGTCAGGAGAATATAAGTCGTGATTCTGCCGAGAACAGGAAAATCGAAATCGAGTTTTACCGTCCACTTCTTGTCTGATGACTTCTTCTGCTCTGCGCTATTGCCATCCTTTTCATCGACGATCGATGCATTGCCACGGGTTAGTTGAAACTGTAGCTGAAAACTGTCCAGTTGATTGTCTCCACGTGTCACTACTTCCGCACGACGAATTTCAACTTCTTCTCCACCAGGAGAATTCAGTGGTTTAATCTGCGACAGAATAACTCTGGCGAGCGCCTCGGTTGCGTCTTTTCTAAGGCTGACATTTGGCTGCAGTGGAGCCTGATTGGCATTGGCAGCCTGAACGGGTTGAAGCAGCGCTTTGACAAGGGGAAGCAGCAACTGACCATGCGGGATTTGCGTGAATGATGACGTTCGCGGCTGACCGATGAGGTTATTTACAACCTGATCAGGTGGCAGGGGAGTTGTGATTCCGGAATCCCTGAGCGTGAGTAATCCCGATGTGTTGATAGCCTGTTTCAGGAGCGCTGGTTTGATCACATCCTGGTGTCTGGGCAGTTGCCGGATTACTTTATTCACCATTTGAGTGATGTTGTCAGTCGGTGGCCTGGATTCGAGTTCTTTGTTGCCAGCAACCGATCGCAGAATAGATAACAGCGCTTCTTTGACGGAGCCCTGCTTCGGTATCAGTATACGCAGAAGCTGTTCAGCGGCTTGTATCTGGCTTGTTTGAAGCTTGATATTGGAATCAGTTGGTGTGATTAGAATTAACTGACCCGGTTCCACCGAAATGGAAGGCTCAAGCTTCAGTATCTGCCCCGTTCTCAGTATTTTGACCTCAACCAGACTCTTGTGCGTCAAAGTTTTGAGTACCTGCGCTAGAAATTGCTGCTGAGCTTCGACCCTGGGGACCCCCTGGTCGAAGACCAGATTACCTGTGATGAGTTGGAATGGTTGTATATGGACTGACGTCGTGGAGATTTGCATCGCCGATTTTCGCTTATCTTTCCTGCTCTATCGGCGGATACCTGAAAAAGTTTAATCGCCTTTTCAGATCGTGGCGAAAAATGTGATCTACATCTATAACTTAAGGATGCTGGAGGATCTAACACAATTCAAAAACGGGCTTGCTGAGGTGATCGATGCGTCGCGGGACCTGTTTGATAATCACGCGCTGGAAAGATTTGCGCGGGGTATTCTGCTGCAACTTACAACACTTCTGGAAATCAGGGATGGCACGTTTCTCGCCCGGATTGATCAGAATGAGGATTCCTTCTGTCATATTGATTCCATGATCCTTGTAGCGACAGGCCATTTTGAGAACAGGACTGCAGACCAGGCATTGGAGTTGCTCAGATCCGCTGACCCGGGGAACATCTCACCGATTCTCGATGCCAGTGGTGAGTTATTCAGGGATGACTACTTTATCGGTGTCTACAGGTCAAAACTAAAAGCCAGATATCTGCTGTTTCTGAAGGGTATCAGCAAACCGGATGAGCATTGTCGTACACTGGTTCAAGAATTTGGTAACAACATAAGTGTGGCGTGTGACAATCAGGCGATGTTTGTGGAACTGAATGCGGGTCAAAGAGAGATACTACAACAGGTGGGTGAATCGATTGGCGATACCGACCGGCAACCCGGTAACCGCAGCAAGCGAATCGCGCTCATCTGCCAGCTTCTTGCTGAAGCGTCCGGTCTTGATGTCCATAAGACAAAACTGATATCCAGAGCCGCGCCTTTGCACGACGTGGGTAAAATCAATGTACCCTCTGAAATCCTCGATAAACCGGGAAAGTTTGATCCAGACGAGTGGCGGTTGATGCAGGCACATACCAAATCAGGATTTGATCTCTTGATTTCATCTGAAATGGAAGTGCTTGAGATAGCAGCCACCGTTGCAAGAACTCATCACGAGAACTGGGATGGTACGGGATACCCGGCAGGGCTAAAAGGAGAAGAAATTCCTTTGTTCGGGCGTATTGTGGCTATCGCAGATGTCTTCGATTCACTGGTTTCCGAACGATGCTACCGGGATCCCTGGCCTGTCGATGAAGCATTCGAGTATCTCTATGCCCAGAGTGGAGGTAAATTTGATCCTGCTCTGATTGGTCTTGTACCTGGCATCAAATCTAAACTGCTGGATATTCAGTCTCGATATCCTGACTGAACGAAAGCAACTTCAACAAGATCAACTTCAACGAAAGCAACTTCAACGAAAGCAATTTCTGTCTGAGTGACACGATTCCCTGGCTGGGAGTACCTGAGAGGAAAAGCAATATTTCCCAAATGCGTCGCATTCTTTTAGCATGTCCCCTTTTTCGATGAGAGGATAATCATGCAGGATTTCTCTGGCAAGCTGGCAGTGATCACAGGTGGCGGTACCGGTATGGGGAGGGAACTCGCCCGGCAACTGGTTGCTGAAGGGTGCGATGTAATTGAAGAAAACATGCTTGAAACAGTGACCCTCTGTGAAGCCGAGGCACCACAGGGGATTCGGATTACCGCACACAGGTGTGACGTTTCTGACGAAGAAGAAGTCATCAGGTTCAGAAACGAGGTTGTTGAACAGCATGATCGGGATCACGTCAACCTGCTATTCAACAACGCGGGTATCGGATCAGGCGTTAGTTTTATCGATGGTGCCAGAGATGAGTGGGAGCGTACATTCAATATCTGCTGGTTCGGGGTTTATTATTGTTCGAGGGCGTTTATCCCGCTCCTGGTAGCGAGCGATGAAGCGCATCTGATCAACACCAGCAGTGTCAACGGATTCTGGGCGACACTCGGACCGGGATCTACCCATTCCTCATACAGTGCAGCGAAATTTGCCGTGAAGGGTTTTACTGAAGCGTTAGTCACTGATTTTCGCGCTAATGCACCTCATGTCAAAGTGTCAGTTGTGATGCCCGGTCACATTGGGACATCGATTGCGATCAATTCGGGGAAGGTCCAGGGGAAACCTGATGCACTCGATTTGCCAGCCGAAGATGTGGCGAACTTCAGAAAGCGATTTGATGGTCGAGGAGGTGTGGATCTGACCGAAGCAACTGATGATCAGATTCGACAGATGATAAAAGCCCAGGGAGAGAACTTTCGCGACAATGCCCCTACGACGGCAGCCGAAGCAGCAGCCATGATGATCCAGGGTGTGAAGGATGAACGCTGGCGCATTCTGCTGGGTGAGGACGCGCATGCACTTGATCGCCTGGTGAGAGAAACCCCGGAAGAAGCCTATGAAGATTCATTCCTTGATCGGTTGCGTGAAGAATCGAGCTGGAACCTGAGCTGAGCCGCAGGTGTTAGCCGTTACCGACCTCAGTTGCGAACGTGATCAGCGTTTGTTGTTCGATCACCTGTCGTTCAGTGTGCAGGCTGGTGAATTGCTGCAGATCAAGGGGACCAATGGCGCGGGTAAAACAACACTTCTGAGAATCCTCTGTGGCCTCTACGGTGAATTTGAGGGAGAGATCGACTGGCAACTGGAGAAATTTCCACTCTATCTTGGGCATAAACCGGGCGTCAAAGACCTGCTGACAGCGATGGAAAATCTGCGCTGGCTATGTCAGCTCCATGATACGACCGCCAGTGATGTCGAGATATCTGAAGTACTGATTGAAGTGGGATTGGGTGGTTATGAAGACATCCCCTGCGGCAATATGTCAGAAGGACAAAGAAAAAGGGTTAATCTCGCGAGATTCTACCTGTTGGACAGTCCGGCATGGTTGCTTGATGAACCGTTTAGTGCGATCGATACCGAGGGAGTAAAAAAGTTCGAATCGCTAATGTCGGATCATGTAGCAAAGGGCGGCTCGATCCTGTTTACCAGTCACCAACCAATCGCGGTTGAGACAGAGATCAGATCCCTCGATCTCTCAGCGGGAAAGCCATAGCCATGCTAATTGCGACCATCAGGCGAGATCTTGTGCTCAACATGCGCCACCCGGCAGATATCATGAATCCTGTGGTGTTTTTTGTGCTGGTCATCAGTTTATTCCCGCTTGGTATTAGTCCCACCGATGAGGTATTGAGAGCAATCGCCCCAGGTGTGATCTGGGTGGCTGCACTGCTTGCGACGTTGCTGTCGATGGAAGCGATGTTCAGGAGTGATCACGAAGATGGCTCACTTGAACAGATGGCGGTCTCGAACCAGCCATTCCTTATAATGATTTCGGGGAAGATAATCAGTCACTGGCTGATGAGCGGTTTGCCACTCGTGATTCTTAGCCCCGTGTTGGCTATCATGCTTGCACTAGACAGTCAGGGCATTGAGGGTATGCTGATCTCTCTCATGTTGGGGACGCCCACGATGAGTTTGTTGGGGTCGATCGGCGCAGGATTAACAGTGGGATTGAAAAAAGGTGGTGTGCTGATCGCGATATTGATTCTGCCGCTTTATGTTCCTGTGTTGATTCTGGGAACGGCCCTCATACAAACGGCAATACAGGGGGGCGATTATACGGCCCATATTTTGTGGATGTCTGCGATACTGGCATTGAGTGCGGGGCTGTCTCCAATTGCAACTTCAGCCAGTGTGCGGATTTCGCTTAGCCACTAGAACCCGGATACTAATAAGCCCGATTGTCAGTCAGTTGCATGACTGATGAGTGATTGATGTACTATCGAACTAAAATCAAAGAGAGAAAAATCGTGACTCGAAGTAAACTTACCCTGTTCCAGATAATTTTTATCACCAGCTTCTTCTTGATCGGATGCGGAAATGATTCAGGAAGCGAAGATGTTAAAAAAGACCTGGGGGGAGAATCTCAACCAGCCAAAACAGACACACCAGCCAAAACAGACACAAAAACCACTCTGGAAGAACGGGCAAGGGCTATTCATGATCAGGTCATCGTGCTCGATACGCACGTTGATATTCCCTTGAATTTTGCCACCGACGAAATCGACCCTGGTATTGACGGGAAACTGCAGGTTGACCTCCCCAAGATGGCGGAGGGTGGTCTCGACGCTGCATTCTTCATCGTCTACGTTGGGCAGTCGAAACGCTCCGAAGAAAATTCAGCCATTGCCAGGGAACAGGCATTGACGAAATTTAACGCCATTCATCGCTTCACCGAAACGCTTTACCCCGATCAGATTGAACTGGCCTACAGTGCAGCGGATGTCTTTCGGATACACGGTGCAGGTAAGCGCGTTGCACTGATCGGCATTGAAAATGGTTTCGTCATTGGTAAGGACCTGAAACGTCTCAAGGAATACCATGATCTTGGTGCCCGTTATATGTCTCTCACGCATAATGGCCACAATGATCTGGCGGACAGTTGCTGTTTCAGGGAATCACTTGGCGATAAGGAAAGCGAACATGGCGGCCTGAGTGAATTCGGGCGTGATGTGGTTCGGGAAATGAACCGTATCGGCATCATGGTTGACGTGGCCCATGCAGCTAAAGAAACCGTCATGGAAATTGCTTCTCTCTCCACTGCACCGGTCATTTCCTCACATCACGCTTTGCGGCACTTTGTCGACATTCCCAGGAATCTGGATGATGAGGCTTTGCTCGCAATCAAGAATACCGGCGGGGTGGTTCAGATTGTCGCCTTCGACTCTTACCTTAAA
>CAZJRI010000184.1:0-9742 GCA_964548025.1 uncultured Pseudomonadales bacterium | reverse complement strand
GGATTGTCGATGGCACTTAATTCACACCCCGTGACTTCCTGTCACCTTAGATCTCATATTGTCTACCGGGCGATCCAGGCGCTGATGCAGCAATTTCAAATCGAGCGGTTGAACTAGATATTAGCCCAGATTTTCAATTTATCACCCGGATGCGGGAACCTTACTCAAGGAATGTTTCATCAATTCAGACTCAAGAAAAGTCTGCCCGGTGTTGTGAATTCGGTATGAAGCCATCGGGAGGATGGCTTCATTCACCTGGCTTAAATTGCGAATTACCAGGGTATTTTCAGTTATCTCAATCTATGAACCCGTGAATTTGGGATCTCGTTTCTCCTGGAATGCGAGTACTGCCTCCCGATGATCCTGCTTGGTCATGGAAACTTCTTCCAGTGACAGCGACAGGGGTAAGACCAGGTTGGACAGCGCCTTGATCAGTTTATTAATTGAAACCTTGGTTGACTGGATAGCATATGGTGGTCCATCTGCCAGGCGACGAGCCAGTACCATCGCTTCATTGAGCGCCTCACCCTCTTCGGTTATCTCGCTGATTAGTCCCAACTCAAGCGCCTTCTCGGCGCCGATCAGATCACCTGTCATCAGTAGTTGTTTTGCTTTGTTTACACCGACCAGAAGTGGCCAGATTACGCCGCCTCCATCACCAGCGGTAATGCCCATTTTCACATGCGTGTCACCAAAGCGTGCGTTTTTGGATGCGATGACCACATCACAAAACAGCGCAAGTGTTGCACCCAGCCCGACCGCAGCGCCATTTACAGCAGCGATAATTGGTTTCTCCAGATCGAGCATGCTATCTACTATACGTCTTGCTTCCTGCATCATCGTCAAACCACTACCACGAACTGATTCGGTACTTCTACCGGGACCGAAATCTCCACCGGCGCAGAATCCCCTACCTGCACCCGTTAAAATGGCAACTCGAATATCCGGATCCGTGTCGATAACACTAAAGATGCTCGATAATTCAGAATGCATCTGACTGTTAACTGCATTAAGCCTCTCGGGTCGATTCAACGTCAGTACAGCAACACCATCTTCCTTGGTAATCTGGATGGTCTCAAAATCTTCTTGTTCCAACATGTCCACTCTCCTTTGGTAAGTTGGCACCTAGGATAACAAGAAAACACGGCAAAACAGCAGATCAGGGATTAATTGATTTTCTCAGTTCAAATTTGAGCACCTTGCCGGTCGCATTACGTGGCAGTTCATCAACAAAAACGAAATGACCTGGTTGTTTAAACCTTGCCAGTTTGGGTTCACAGTGCTGTCTGATTGTTTTTTCCTCTAATCGAGCGCCGTCTTTCAGTGCTATAACAGCACATCCCACTTCTCCCCAGCGCTCGTCCGGCAAACCGATGACTGCAACCTCCCGAATCTCCTCCAGTTCATAGAGAATATTTTCAATCTCCGCTGGATAGACGTTTTCACCACCAGAGATATACATATCCTTCAGGCGATCTGTAACGTAAATGAAACCATCCTTGTCGCGAGACCCTATATCACCTGTGCGCAACCAGCCATCGACAAAAGTCTCTTCATCAATTTCAGGTCGTCGCCAGTATCCGGGTGTAATGGTCGGCCCCCTGCACCAGATTTCACCTGTCTCTCCAGGATCGGCGTCAGTCCTGTCATCTCTTACGATTCTAATTTCCGTATGTCTGAGCGCCTTGCCTGCCGAACCGACGCGTTCCGGTAGATCGTCGTATCCAACAAAGCAACAACTCGCGGCATTTTCAGTCATACCGTAGCCTTCCTGAACAACAACACCTCTCTTGTACCACCAGTTCACCAGGGATTCCGGAACAGTTTCTGCACCACAGCAGGCCACGACCATTGAAGAGAAATCCGAAGTCGGATTCTTCGGATGATCTCTCATTGCATTGTAGATAGCAGGTACACCGATGAAGTGAGTGACCCCCAGATCAGCATCGCTCATTGCATCCAGAGTAGCACCCGGGTCAAAACTGCGCATCACGACCGCTGTACCACCGGCGAATAGCGCGGGCATGGTAAAGTAATTTACGCCGCCTATGTGGAATAACGGCATCACCGCAAGACTAACCATATCCTGATTAAGATAGAGTGCTGCTCCGGCATTGATATTAAACCAGAGCATCATTTTGTGAGTGATGATGACGCCCTTTGGCAATCCTGTCGTACCCGATGAATACATCAACATGCAATGATCATCTGGTTCGAGCGGGATCATTTTATCAGTGGGCGCTGAATCGCTCGTTAAAACCTCGAAGGTGGAGTCACCACCCTGACCATCCGTTTCAATCAGGGTTGGCACATCTACCGTCAATTCTTCAATCGTTGTCTGCTGGTCTGAGTCATACACAAGGACTTTCGGTTCGGCGTTGCCAATAATGTAATCCAGCTCCGAAGGCGTGAGTCTGAAATTCAGGGCGAGATATACGGCACCAATGCGCCAGCAGGCAAAAACAATATCTACCGTATCAACAGAATTAAGGGCAAGTACACCAACACGATCTCCTTTCTCCACACCGTGGTCCCGTAACCAGGTGGCGATGCGACCAACTCGATCATGCATTTGTGAATAGGTCTTGCTACGTCCACCAGGTATCTCAACCGTGGCGATTTTTTCGGGAAGATTAGCCGCGTTATGTGCAATCCAATCAACAATCATACCTTGCATGAGTCTACCTATTATTGTGTGGGTTCAGGAGAATTGACGACTCTAGACAATTCCTGAGTGAATGAAAAGACGACCCATTAAAGGTTACCTGATATAACTTTTACTTCGATTGAATTTTGAATTCCATCACAGCCGATTCCACTGTAATGAATTCTGCTCCCAGAGATATTAGACGTTCAATAAATCTCTCGAGCATAAGCATTCTATGACCTCTGCCAATTACAAATGGATGAAAAGTATAAGTCAGCACTCCCCAATCCGTATCCGAACGCATAAATTCAAAATCACCTATCCAATTTTCCATCACGTGATCGGCGTTCTTAAGCCCACCGCCTCTCATGTACTCAAAATGCGGGAAATCATCCAGGCTCCAGCTAACCGGTATTTCAATGAGAGCTGATTCACCACCGAACTTAATTCTCTCGCTCGAAACCTCGTCTCCTGTCCTTGCATAATAAGGCAGATAGTCATGCGCCATCATGCTACTGTCATAGGTAAAGCCTTCTTCCAACAACAAATCTACACTGTCAGGACTCAGATCCCACGCGGGCGATCGATAGCCAGAGGCTGGCCTCCCTGTTATTTCTACTATTGCCTCGTTGCCTTTTAGAAGTGCTTGTTTTTCTTCTTCTCTGTTCATATCACGCGGTGACGTATGAGTGAATCCATGGTGGGCAATCTCATGTCCCGCCAATGCGATTGACCGGCAAACCTCAGGATAGGTTTGTATCGTGATTCCCGGGATAAAGAACGTGCCTTGGATTTGGTGCTTTGCAAGCAGTTTGAGTATTCGCTCGACCCCAACAACTCCAAACTCACCCCTCGATATGGGGGTTGGACTGGTTTGACCAATTGCCATCCACAGTGAAACAGCATCAAAGTCGAAACTGAGACAGACGAGATGACGATCTTTCATAGATATTTCACCCTTCAATCAGGTGGTGTTTGAGGGAAATGATCGCAACGACCGAATATGCTATTGATTTACACACGGCAAGTTAGACCTCGTGAAATACTAACGGGCATTAGACCAACAGTCCGGGACGCTCCTGTTCAATATAGGGTCTGAGTTTATGCAGACTATCACTCAATGCAGTTACAGCATCTTCAATCACACTTTCATCCATCGGTGTCGACGTGCAATACATCAGTCTGCTTGCAGAGGCGAAGCCATTCATCAACATACATAAATGCAGTAAACCCGTGATATGCCCGGCATTGATCGTGGCATCAATAGAGTCCCGTGCATCATTGATGTTGCCATTGTCGAAAACAATATTAGTAAGAGATCCCTGACCAATTGCCCGGGCTTTAATTCCGTGTTGTGTAAAGCACTGGTTGAAACCTTCGCGGAGTTTCTCACCCAGAAAATTCAATCTCTCATTCTCGCTACCGGGCAATGCCTTCATGGCAGCATATCCTGCAGCCATTGTCAGTGCATTACCGCTGAAAGTGCTGGCGTGGAAAATATTCTGTTCTCGTTCAGGACTGAAGAGTTGCATCAGATCCCTTCTGCCTCCAATCGCACCGACAGGCAGCCCCCCACCAATGATCTTGCCCATTGCGGTTAAATCCGGGGTAATACCCAACGTTTTTTGAACGCCACCTTCGCTGATACGCAACGTGATTACTTCATCAAATATCAGCACAATGTCGTGATTCTGTGTTTCTTTTCGCAATGTCTCCAGAAATTCTCTTGTGGCAGAAACCATGCCCATTGAACCGAGAATAGGTTCAACGATAACAGCGGCTAATTCATGTGCATGCTTGGCAATAAGTTCAGCGGCCAGTTCTGACTGATTGTAGGGACATACGACGGTATCAGCTAATGCACTATCTGGAATACTGGGATCAACGGGCAGGGAAGCGGGTGCTTCGATATCGCCTCTCTCTCCCGGTATGGGAACCAGGCTGACTTCCGCCAGTTCATAGCTGCCATGATACCCCCCTTCCATCTTCATGATTTTCTGTCTACCTGTTGCGGCTCTCGCACATCGAATCGCCATGAGTGTCGCCTCGGTGCCCGCACTGCAAAATCTGATTTGTTCAACAGATGGCACACGGGATGCGACTAGCTCTGCCAGCGCTATCTGGTCCTCAGATGGCGCTGCAAAAGCACTCCCCAATCCTGCCTGATTCCTGATTGCCTCAACGATATCCGGGTGTGCATGACCGTGAATCAGGGAGGTGAAATTATTCATAAAATCGACTATTTCGTGCCCATCTGCATCATATAACCTGCATCCCTCACCTCGCTCCATCACGAGAGGATAAGGAGCGAAATGGGCACTGGCCCTGGTATCACCACCGGGGAACACAATTCGACCACGGTCCATGATTTTTGCTGATGCAGGACTCCACGCAACATACTCCTCTTCGATCGGATGCAACTGACCCATAGTGATCTCCTTTGATGACCTGCAGTATCTGTTTCAACTAGACAATGTGAATTTAATTAGATAACAATGACAGCCTAATTTATTAAGGAAGAAAAATCATGCCCGATCAATTAGTTACCAGGGAAAACAATGATGGAATCGCCATATTGTCGCTCAACAGACCAGAGAGCCTGAACGCCTTAAGTCCAAATCTGTTTGTCGAATTAAGGCAGCATATTGTTGATATCGCCGAATCTGATGACATCGGTTGCGTCATCCTGCGTGGTGAGGGAAGGTCATTTTCTGCCGGTAATGATCTGAATGCAATTAAGGCTGGTGAACGGGCACCTTCGGCTCACTTCCAGGCAGAAACTCTCGATCTGATTGAAAACCTGCCTCAACCGGTAATCGCCTCGGTACAGGGCCACTGCTATACCGGTTCGTTAGAACTCGCACTTTCCTGCGATCTGTTGATTGCAGCAGAATCAGCGAAATTTTCAGATACTCATGGCAAATGGTCAATGACGCCTACCTGGGGGATGACCCAGCGACTGCCAAGACGCATTGGTGTCGTCAGAGCGAAAGAAATGATGTTTACAGGTCGGGTGGTATCAGGGGTTGAAAGCGTTGAACTCGGGCTCGCGAACTACTGTGTGCCGGATAAAGAACTCGAAGAAAGGACGCTGGATCTTGCCAGGGATATTGTGAAGAATTCGTGGCATACCCTCAAAGCTGATAAATCCCTTGTCAACGCGGGTCTCAATCTTCACCTGAAGGATGGGCTCGACTACGAGAGAAATAACAGTCCTGGTGCCGGACCGGATATGGCTGAGCGACTGGCGAACTTTGGCAGTCGCAGTTAATGTGATAGCAAAAAAAAACCTGGCTACCCTACAAAGTAGCGTAGCCAGGCGTATTTTAGATAACTGATAGTTTTAATCAGATACCAGGCTTGGGATCAATCCTACCCATCATCAGGCAAGGGACCATCTCCTTCTCCCTCACCATCGTCAGGCAGTTCTTCTTCGCCTTCACCACCCTCATATTGATTCGGGATGTTGACAACACAGGCGCCCTTACGCTGATGAAGATTGTCATTCGATCCATCCAGCAGACTTGAAATATCAACACCAATCAAGCCACCTTCTGAATCAAACTCCGCTTCCGTATGACCACCCAGTACTGCCGGGCCGTCTTTAGACTCCTCATCGTAGACCGTACTGCCTAGTGCCGTCACTACCGTCGCAGGGACTCTCACCACAACAGATCCAGCAAGCCCTTTTTTGACATTTGCCATCTCCGTTATCGCTGACAGTACCAGCCTGAAGTCCTTGACCACCGGTGTGGCTACCGTGCTGCTCTTAGCCAACTGGAGTTTCAGTTGCTTCAGATGACCTGTCACAGATTCACCATCAATAATAACCTCAACACCATCCATACCTTTGACCATCACGTCATGCCAGCCACCGTCGGCAAGGTTGACATCAACACCACCGCTCGATGAGACAAAGTCAGTCGTACCCTGTTTCTTCTTCGCATCCGTCAGCGTGATCTTCTTCAGTACCGGACCTGTGGGTGCAGGTGGTTTGCCCTTTCCGGAACGCTTGCCGGAACGCTTGCCTGATTTGTCAGACTTCTTGCCTGAAGAGACCGAAAGACCGATCTGACCCGAGAGTTCAATCTCGCCTGCCTGCCAGGTCAACACATTGTCTGACTGCATGGTCAAGGTCTCGTTTACGCCAGGTGTGGCGGCAAACAGTGAGTCCCAGAGCGTCTCGATATTCTCATCGCTGTTGTAGGTCTCAAGATGCATTGAATCAGCCATGCGTATACCGGGCGTTTTCTCCGATTTACCAGACTTACCTGATTTACCAGATTTATCCGATTTACCGGACTTGCCAGATTTACCCGACTTATCGGATTTACCTGACTTGCCAGATTTACCGGATTTCTTGGACTTATCACCACCGTCCACTTCCATCTCGCAAACCAGTTGTCCAAGCACTGTAATTGTCTGTATCGCAGTACCAACATTGCCTGCTGCATCACTGGCACTCCAGACGATGGTTGTGGTTCCAGCAAGGAAAGGTCCGGGCAGATCCGGTGTCGGGCCGCTGACCACACCAACTGCATCGGTGGCTGTGGCGATACCAAGATCCGCTGGCGTCAAAAGACCCGTTGAGACCACAACAAGGTCCGCTGGTGGTGTCACAACAGGCGCTGTTGTATCAACCACTGTAATCGTCTGGGTCAGGCTTGTGCTGTTATTGTTTGCATCCAGTGCAGTCCAGACAACAGGCGTTGAGCCCACCGGATAATCCGCTGGTGCGTTATTGGAAATCGTTAGCGGGAAGATATCGGTTGCACTCGCCGACCCTATACTGACAGGTGTCTGAGGGCCAGTAGCCTCCACTTCAATATCGTCAGGGATCGTCAGCACGGGTGGCGTTGTATCCACCACCTTGATATCCACTGTATCGCTTGCATCGTTGTTAGAACCGTCAGTCGCCGTCACGGTGACTGTCGTTGTACCCAGCGGATAGATTGCCAGTGCTGGTGCAACATCGATGCTAGGAGGTCCACAGGCATCAGAAGAGAAAATACTTAATACTGCCGGTGCACCGCCTGTAGACGTCGCCTCATGCAACTGATTAGCACCTGCGTCTACTGCAGGATCCGTGTCGTCGGTGACTGTTACCGTGGCCAGACAGGTATCAAACAGCACGGGATTGGTACCTACCTCCGTTGCAGTTAGCTGGACGACGGTATTACCCAGTCCATACGGACCTGTCGGAGATTGACTCAATACCAGCGTATCACCGTCAGGATCTGAACTGCCATCATCGATATTGGCATCGGCAACACAGGCATCTGCCGGTGTACTAACTGCCTGATCTTTACACTTGGCATCAGGTGGTTCGTTAGCCGGTGAACCCTCTGCACTGAAGTCATTCAGAATCGGGGAATCACCATCTGGGTTCGCCGTCAGACTGACTTTAAACTCTGCATACTGACCAACTGCAACAAATCCTCCACCATTACTGATCGGTGCTGAATAACTTACAAATTCAAGATCACCCGGGTCATTGGCTGTTCTCACCCTGACAACGATCTGTGCATCTGTGGGTATATTGCTGGTCCAGGATGCATTTTCCCAATTGAAGTCTGCAGAGCCACCATCCACGATAACATTCCAAACGCCGGTCGGCGTTGTGGTATTACGAGCCGCGAATCCTGTGACGTCACTGTATGTATAGGGTTCGTAACCGACGGGTCTTCGCATGATGAAACCACAGTCCTGGTCATATTTAATGATTTCACTCGAACTCCTCGACACGGACCAGTAATCGCCATTGGCATCAACAACACTACCCCGGATATCCGAAGGGAATCCGCCCGGGATTACCGTGCTGCTGCAATGCAGTGTCTTGTTGGCGTTATAGACTCTGATGCCACTATAACCACTCACGACAATCCTGCCTCCACCGTCAACGGCCACACCGAGTGAACGAATGGTGCTGATTGAAGGCGTTGAAAACGTATTTGTACCAGGATCATACTCGATAAAGCTATGGCCCGAAGTTGAGCCCAGATAAACCTTATTCCCATTGCCCACAGTAATGGCGTAACTGGAGCCTTGTCCACTGTGACTCAGAGAGCCCAATCCGGTAAATGTATTCGTATCACCTCGTACAATATAGTTAGAGAGATTTGCACCATACAGGATGCCATTGGAATCTATGGCGCAGCCATAAGGGCGACCGCCCGTATTCATACTACCCATGCCGCTACCATCAGCCGATGACAGTTTGTAATAGATGCCTGTATTATATGCACCTACCCAGACATTACTGTCGGTGCCGACACAAAGGCTTCTTCCCAGGTCTCCATCGGTACCTGGAATCTGAACCACCCAGGCGATACGTTCATCAGCACTTTCGCAACTCGTGGCATTACATTCGAATATGCCATCACCATCGTCCGTTATAGGCAGCAACTCAGCCCCTGAAATGGTTCCATTATTATCGAGATCTCTCGATGTCTCGATAGTGCCACTACCGTTTCGATCAATGCCCCCTTCTGCGAGTATCTTGACCACCGAAATAGCCCTACCATCGAAATGCCGGTTTGCGATATAGACATTACCGTCAACATCTACACCGGTTCGGGAAGGCGCGGGTCCTGTCCAGGCACCGTGCAACGCAGCCGGTGCAATCCAGGTTCTGTAACGAGCAGTTTCAACATTGTTGTCGGTATCAATTTTAGAGACAGTGTCTTCACCGGCATTGGCAATCCACATTACCGGGAAAGTACTCCCGGTGGTGCCAAGTTGTAACTGATCGGCAGGGTCGGTCACCAACCCGTCAAGATTACCCCCTTCGAAATCGGCGGTAGATGTGTAGACATAACTCGCCGCTGATACCGTTAAGGGAAAAACAAACGCGATGAAAGCAAAAAGCTTCATGCCACGTTTAATCCAACTGATGTTCATAATCCACTCCCAACAATTATTGCTGTTTAAGGTCATAATCTTCATTTCGATGCTACTTCAATTTTTTTTTCTAATTCTTTGATGCGTTTCATTAATACAATTGGCGCCCAGTCGTAACCGGGTTTATGGGTCAGTCTCGTTTGTTCTGAGCCATCCACGTTCATCACGTAGATTTCCGCATTCCCGTCCCGATGA
>CAZJRI010000183.1:0-9785 GCA_964548025.1 uncultured Pseudomonadales bacterium | reverse complement strand
TTGGTCATCCGAAGAAGCTTAAGTAAGTGCCATTCTACACTGACCCCAATTATTCCGGCCCCTTTACTTAGTCACCCAATTTTCCTTCCGCAGCCCTGGTACACGTTCAAATTCACGATCATTATTTGAGACTAGAACCAATCCCAGACTTCTTGCATGAGCAGCAATCATTAGGTCATAGGCACCAATCGGCTGGTCCTTTAGTTCTTTTTTTAATTGGCCAAACTGCCTTGCGGCACCCTTGTCAAAATCAAGAACCTCTAGCCGACCAGTGAAGCCTTCCACGATCTCCAGGTTCCTAACTGGGTGTGCCGAGTTTTCACTACCGTAGATCAATTCACCCAACGTGACAGTAGATATGCAGATTCCCCCTAGATGAATGTTAAACATTCGTTTTACCTCAATCGGCTTTCGCTTCATTGTGTAGATTGAAATGTCTGTATCAAGCATGTATTTAAGCATCAAATGATTCTCGATCCTGTGGAGTTGGCTGGTTGCGCTCCAACATAAAATCGTCCGACACGCTCGGGCCATCAAACCAGATATCCCAGGTTTCGTTTACTGGAGAGATGATTCTGGAATTGCCTACTGAAACTATTTGTACTTCACGAACGTCCTCAGGGAATGCCACCGCCTTGGGCAGCCGCACTGCCTGGCTTTGATTTGATTTAAAGATCTTGGTCTGAGTCATTTCTCTAACCCTTCTGGGTGTGGATATACAAAGTGTATATCCAACGTTGATGCCTGTCAATGAGGGTGAATCAGTCTGGTGATGTGGAAGATCGGATGCGAGTTATGAGAACGCTGACGGGGGAACATTCTACAATTCATAGGCACTTTCCTCTGGAACGATCCCATTACTTACTCCAATTGAGCTTGAACAGGCATACTATGAACAACAGAAACGTCAGGCTGATGCGGCCTGACTCATACTTCTGAAAAATACAGAGAAATATTGGACATCTAGGACCATGGTAAATTAGTCTCGATTAGGACCATGGTATTTAGTCTCGATCTAAACCAAAAGAAGAAAGGGAGAAAAAGTGAGACTCAGAATTTATCCATTGATGTTTGTTTCGATGATAACGTTTCCACTATTGGTTGCCAACGCGTTCGCGGCTGAGGGAGATTGGACAATTGGCCCTCGAATCCTACCCGCACCGGTAGCCGCTAGCGAGGCACTGAGAAGCACCATCGCATCGATACCGGCGCCTGATGTGGCAATGAGCAGTCAACCTTTAGATGACGCGACACTTACCGCCATGGGGGCACCAATGTCGCTGGACCTGGACGCACTCGGTAAATCGGCAGGCGTCACGATTACCAGGGACACAATTGCCGGGGTCAAGGTTTATCATGTCACACCAGATCGCATAGCTCCCGAACATAAAAACCATCTGTTTGTGCATGTACACGGTGGCGGTTATGTATTGGAAGGAGGTGATAGCAGTGTAACCGAAGCAGTGGTAGTGGCAGCTTCTTCTGGAATTCGCGCCTTGTCGATCGATTATCGTATGCCTCCTGATGCTCCTTTCCCTGCCGCGGTGGACGATACAATAGCGGTGTACCGTGAGGTATTGAAAACAAGACAGCCAGGTCAAATTGCCATAGGTGGCACCTCTGCAGGCGGTGGTTTATCGTTTGCCGCCATACATCAGATGAAGTCCCTTAATCTTCCCGTGCCAGGGGCGATTTTCGCTGGGACTCCCTGGGCAGACCTCACTAAAACTAGTGATACTTTGTACAGCCTTGAAGGCATTGATCGCATTCTGGTGAGTTACGATGGATTGGTGGAATCGCTTGCGCTTTTTTATGCTGACGGTCAGGATTTAAAAAATCCTTTGATCTCGCCGCTCTATGGTGATTTCAATGGTTTTCCACCAACCATTTTAGTATCTGGGACAAGGGATATGTTTCTGAGCGATACGGTTCGAGCACATCGTAAACTCAGGGATGCCGGGGTAACCGCTGATCTTCATGTTTTTGAAGGCCTCTCCCATGCGGGATACCTGGTAACCGCCGGGTCACCTGAGTCAATCAGCACGTTTCAAGAAGTCAGTGTGTTTTTCAAGACACACCTAAAATAGTGTTTGTTGATATAGGGAATGATTGGGGTCAGGTCGCCATCTGCACATCACAGCAGCAATTGTGAATAGCTTTTTTTTTAACAGTGTTTTCCGAGCTTTCAAAAGTATCCTGATTGGGATTTTTTGCGAAAAGAAGTCTATGTCGCAGACTTTTTGGTAGAGGATGGTCAATGTCTGAATAGTCAATGATTTAATGGTTTACAGACGACCGGGTTAATCACTGAGAAGATTTTTGGGTCAGGCAGGATAATTTTGGTTTGTTAAGCCAAGCGTGTTTTAGGAGTGAACGACTGTAGCAGTTTTAAGCGGTGGTGATTGAGCTTTAATGTGATCTAGGATCTTTTGGATTATGTCTGGGTTAGGAGGATAGGTAGTATAAAACACATTTTCCGAAGACCGGTCATGTATGGTAATTGCTGATGTTCATTCAACTTTAAGACACCGTGACGTTGTGATTCTTTTCGAAATTATGGGGTCGGAAATTATGGGGTCGGAGGAAAGTGCCGGGGTAAATCCATCACGGTCATGTTCTTAGCAGCTTCTTCAACCGAATTGAGTGTTCTGCGTTCCTCTTTCCCTCTCACTCTTCGGGATTTTCAGAACGATTGGCCTACCTTGGAGAATCGTTAGAAGCCACGAATATTGTTTGTTAGCAGAGGTCGTGTGAATGACTGATATTGGAAATGTCGAGATTTCCACATGCTCGTTTCTTTCTAGAATGTTGTTTACAAGCGGGCAGCCTTAAAGGGTTGAACAACCTTCTCAAATTTGGCTAGATTTTCACGTTGCGCAATTCGCAGCTCGTAGTCTTTTTGCAGGTTGAACCAAAAGCCTGTACTCATGTTAAAAAACAAACCAAGTCGCAACGACATGTTCGCCGTAATAGCACGTTTGCCATCTATGATGTTCTTGATGGCGGTACGATCCACGCCAATGGAACTAGCTAAGGTGCCAGGCTTGATCCCTAGATCATCCAGAAAATCTTCTTCTAAAAGTACGCCTGGATGCTCTAATTCTATATACTTTTCAGTCATCGTTGTGAACCCTCTTAATGATAATCTACAAGTTGGACGTCGTCTGCATTACCATTCTTCCATCGGAAAATAATACGCCACTGCGTATCGACCCATATTGCGTAGAATGCTCGTAAGTCACCTCCCTTCTTCTCCAGTTTATTGGATGGAGGGATCCTCAAATCATCAATTTTCTCGGCAGCATCGATGTAACGCAAACGACGCAATGCTTTCTTTTGCAAAGAGTTATCAAATCGTTTTACCACTATGCCATCAAAAATTTGTTCAGTTCGTTTATCTGCAAACGTTCTAATCATGAATGTAGTGTATCGCACTACATTTGGTCTGTCAATTTCTAAGCGGTCGAGCTTGGGCGAGTCGCTACTGTTGGCGGAGTTAGAAAAATTATGGGGTCGAAAATTATGGGGTCGGAGGAAAGTGCCGGGGTAAATCCATCACGGTCATGCTCTTAATCGCACAAGTATTACGGTCAAGTTCCTATGTCGTGCGCCCGTCCGAGTAATCTTCGAACGGATTTGGCAACAACACCTCAATGCTGACAACGCATCGAATGTATCTTTCACTGGGCGAGACTAATAAACTATCGTAAGCTCATTGGCGAATCGCACGGAGCGGATCTCTTCGCGAAAATACGTCACTGTGTCAACAAGGGACTGATTCCAGGTACGGAGAAATTCAGACAACAGTTTGAGGAAATAACTTGTGACTCTCCCAGTTCGATAGACGAGTAACAAGATTTACTCCGACACTTTCCTCCGACCCCATTACTTCGATAGACTAGTAACAAGATTTACTCCGACACTTTCCTCCGACCCCATTACTTCTGGTCGAGAGATAAATGACAAAGCATGTGAGATTAGTGATTGTGAACATGTTTGGTTTTCAATTCTGCAAACGAGAGAGGTGAGTATGACCATGTCGTACTTGATCAAAAGAAGATGGTCTGTCCTGATGTTTTCTTTATGTGTGTTCATGCCTGCGGCTCTGACTGCAGAAGAAGTTCGTGAAGATGCCCCTGTGGCTTTGTTATCGGCTTTCTTCGGGTTAGACAACGACTTGCCCTTTCTTGCAAATATGCTGTGTCTCGGTGCTTCCGGTCAGGATGGCATGCCGGTCGTGTTGTCTCACACCGTCGACCCGGAATCACTTCAGGCCGAAGACTTTGTCGTTGTCTCGCGTTCCGGTGCTGAGCGAACTCCGCACTGTGTAACACTGAGGCCCGCACAGGATCCAGGTGAGCTTCGAACGGTCCTTCTGATAGGTGAGTTCGGAAACTCCAATGAAGATCCGCCAGAATCTGTACGAGTCACGGGTGATTTGTTTTCTGTTGCTGAGGATGGCGAGCAAGTTAATTTTCGGGGTTCGCGAGTTAAAGTGATACCGCTTTCTGCGGGTCCCTCACTGATATTGGCTGAGCGCATTCCAGTTGAAAACCTCACCTCCGAGACAAGGGGTACAGTTTGTCCTGACGATATTGCACAGGTAGTGCGCGTGACATGGACGGGTGGTGTGCGCCTCCCCAATCGCGAGGACCCCGGTGATGCTGAGCGAAAGCTGTATGAGGTAACGGTGGCTCGCAAAGACGGCTCGTTTGATAAAATTGTTCCTGCTGCTCTAGCTGATCTTGATGACGGCGACAACAACCATTTTTTATGTCTCGATACTCCGGACGACGCTATTTCTGTGAGATTTCCAGCAGGAATTTTCGTTGATCCAAACCAGGATCTGAATCCTGACAGCCAGGTCACAGTTAGCCAGGGTGTTCATTAACGCGAAACTGGCTGGATTTATGAATCCACCGATAACATCGACAAGCTGCCAGAGACCGAGCACGATACGATCCGCCGAATCAACTGACTCAACAGGACAGCAAGCGTACCCCGATTGATATTGTCTCGACTCAGTCGTCAAACCCCAGGAACCGAGCGGCTTCATCCACGCTTTTGCGTTCTGAAACGACCGCGTTAGCCGGGAAATTCTCATCGGGCCAGCCAAGGGCGACAGCCTGTTGATTTGCACCGATATCTGACCCAGGTTTTGCACTGAAAACATACCCGCCTGGATTGCCATAAGATGCTGAATTACTGACTGTTTTTCTGCCGGGTGCGGGCAATTCAAGTGTGCAAATACTGGCACCTATTGGTTCAATATTCGGTGCAATTCAACAACCGTGACACAATGCTTGCGCAAACCTTTAGTTTGAGTAGTAGACATACTCATCATCAGGCTCCACGGGTGCGTCCAGGATCTTGTCAACTCGTCTCACGGCCTCCATAAGGATGGGCCAGGCCGGTTCCTTCTGGGCGGCGTTATGCTTGTCCAACATGGCTGCCATGGACCTGACCCGTTCCGGTTCCGCGTCTGTCAGGTCATGTTGCTCGGTGGGGTCCTTTTCCATGTCTACCAGCCATCTCTTGCCGCCAGTGAGATCCCGCTGGAACTTCCAACCGTCTGCCAGCACGACGTGGGTATTGCCGGACTTCCAGAACAGTTTCTCGTGGGGAGTCTGTCCCAGTTTGTCGGGAGCGGTGCCTGCGACATGTGGGATATAGTCCATCAGATTGACACCGTCCATCTTACGGTCTGAGGGCATGTCTGCCTTTGCTGCTGCGGCGGCGGTGGCGTAGAGATCGAAATGGTGGACCGGTGCCTCAAGCCTGGAACCGGGTTTGATCCTGGCCGGCCAGCGCATGAAGTAGGGAACGTGAATCCCGCCCTCGAAAAAGGTCATCTTCCATCCGCGGTAGGGCTGGTTGATCTTCGGAAGGCCGATGTAATCCGCGCCGCCGTTGTCAGACGTGAACATCACCAGGGTATTGTCATCGATACCATTAGCCTTGAGGGCTTCCATGACACGACCGACACCCCGGTCCAGTGCCCGGATCATAGCGGCATACACCCGCAGGCGGTGATTCTTGATATGGGAAAGTGCGTCGTAATCCGCCTTGGTTGCCTGCAGGGGCGTATGGGGAGCCCAGTGTGCAAGGTAGAGGAAGAATGGACGATTTTGATTGGCCTCGATGACCTTGATCGCCTCGTCAGTATAGTAATCGGTAAGATAACCCCCCGGTTCAAACGCTTCACCGCTGTTGAATCTGGCTGCGTAACGAAAGGCTTTCCATATAAACTTGTCGATGGGATCAAAGTCCTGCTTGGAGTTGACCACATTCGGATCATCTTCGGGTAAATAATAGGACATACCGGCCATCAACAGGCTTTCATCAAAACCCTGATCCCGGGCCGCCATGCCGTTTTCTTCGCCGAGATGCCACTTGCCGATGTGAACTGTGTGATAGCCCGCCTGTTTAAGAGTTTCCGCAATGGTGATCTCGTCGGTCGGCATGCCCATTTGCTCAAAGGGGATAGCCTGATCTCCCTTCTCATCGAAATGGGCGATGCTCTCCGGTAATCCCTCCTTCGGTTCGCTGATGGAAGCGAGGATTCTCATCATGTTCCCCGGGGTCGGTGGCGGTTAGAAGATATAGACGCCCCCTCTTAGCCGAGGGCTACCATCAATGATGGATACCTCTACGTGGTACGTTGTGCCACACCTATATAAAGACGGAGGCGTCTATGAACGAGAATGTAATTTACGTCGGCCTGGATGTCGATGATACCCAATATCACGGGGCTGCTTTTGATCAGCGAACCGGTGAGACCATCAGTTTCAAATGCAGACCTACGCTGAAAGGCCTTGTTCGACAGCTCGAGAAGCTTCAGGTCAGCTTCAAAGATTGTCACCTCATTATCTGTTACGAGGCTTCTTACATCGGTTTCTGCCTGCAGCGAAATCTTGCAGAAGCGGGTTATCGCTGTGATGTCATTGCACCGGGCAGTATTCCCCGTAAGGGTGGTAAGAAATCAGTGAAGACGGATCGCATCGATGCCCTCGACCTGGCGCAGTTCCATGCGAAAGCGCTGTTGACCATTGTTGAACCGCCAGACGCAACGACAGAGCAGGATCGTGACCTGTTGAGGTCAAGGCAACACACGATGCAGCGGCTCGGCGATGTGCGTCGACATCTGCAATCACTGCTTCGACGTCATGGGCTGCACTACCGGTCTGAAAACAAAACCCGGACTCACTGGACCAAACACCACTACTGCTGGCTCGACCGTACTATTGAAGACTGCGACGGCTCACTTAAGATCAACCTGCATCTGTTGCTCAAGCAGATCAAGGCGCTGGACGAAGTCCTGGCAACCTATACGCAGGAGATTGATGCCATGGCCGCTCGTCCGGAATACCGGGAACCGGTCTCTGCGCTGACTTGCTACAAGGGTGTCAAGAACCTATTTGCACTGACCATGATTACAGAGATCGGTGATATCAAACGGTTCCCGCATCCACGCCAGCTGACCGCCTGGGTAGGGATGGATATCCGCGAATACTCTTCAGGTGGAAACCACCATCGCTTTGGTATCACACGGGAGGGGAATCGCTATCTGCGCACTGCCTTCATCGAGGCGAACCAGCGCGCTTATCGATCGCCAGTGATCAGCAGAGACATCAAAGTTCGGCGAAGGGATACAGATGCAGAATACATCGCCATCGCTGACCGATGCTTGAAGCGGATCAACAAGAAAGGCCATCGGCTGCTTGATGCTGGCAAGCATCCGAACAAGGTAAAAGTGGCCTGCGCCAGGGAGATGATTGGCTTCGTCTGGGAGTCGCTGAACCAGGCGGCGGCGTAGCCGTAGCAGTGTAAACGTATGAAGGTACAAAGTTTGACAGCTTGATCGCTCGAATATCGGAGCGGTAAGACAGAGACCGGGAAGCCCACGAGTTCTTACATAGAGTAGAGCGCCTGAGGTTAGATAGTGGACACCCCGAACGGACAGATCTTAATGCGTTAACCAGTACGCGGATATGAGGATGTTAGTCCAAGGTCACAACCCACTCTGATAGTCGGTGTTTGATCAAGTTGAAAAAGGGGCGTCTATATGAGTAAGAATAAACACCCTTTTTCATCATACAGAAAAGTATCGTCATCCTTGGGAGTTGCTTTCAATTCTCACTTTCGGGCGGCTTCATCCACGAGTTGAATGAGTTGGACATCAGAAATTCGGCGAATTGCCTCTAGGATCAGTCTCTGGTCGATCGCGACCCTCACCGTTATGTAATCGATGTGCTGGCCTTCAGAATAGCGTCGTTTGTTGATCAGTCAGGTCCTTAGGCGGTGAGCGGTTTTGCGGATCACTTGGCCGATCCAGGCCCAGGTGCTTCAGGATCTTCTGAATAACATCCGGGTCTTCAATCGATGCAATGATCCGGACGGGTCCACCGCACTTTTCACATTTCTCTATATCAATGGAGAACACACGCTTGAGCCGCTGCGCCCAGGTCATCGAATAGGCCTTTGGTTTCGGGTTCTCTTGTTCTTCTACCGGTTTCTGCGGAACAACGTACTCGCGCAGTTTGCTGTTGGGAGAGAACACACCATGAAACCGCGTGAGGTTGACCCGTGGTTTGGGGACCAGCGCTGCCAGGCGCCCCATGAATTCCATGGGACTGAGTACCACATGAGTGGTGCCATCATCGTAAGGCGTCTTTAGCGCGATAACGACATTGCCATTGTTGGCCAAAGACAATCGTCGCTCAGCGATGGCTGGTCGCGTGATGTAGCGGCATAGGCGCTCGAGCTTCTTACGCTGATTTGACTTGCAGGCGATACCAGCATGCAGAGAAAAGCCAGCTTGTTTGGCTACCAGGTCGTCACCCCTTCTCTGTTCAGTTCTGACAGGGACTGTCTGTAACGTTAGCGCTTTCCGTCCAGCATTGGGGCCGAATGCCAGACGATAGGTGATAGATGCACCGACGATCGCACCCATCGCATCTTCCTCGTCCTGCATCAGATCCAGGTACTCGGACTCGGCATCACGAACCAGATAACCTGCTTTCTCTAGAAACCGCGAGACGCGTATGGCAATCGTGTGGGTAATCACATCCAGGTCATCGCAAGTCTGATGCTCAATGATGGGCTTGCCCCCCTGGACGCGCTGCTTGGCGTATGCAATCGCTTCATCCAGTGCGGCTTTGGCCAGGCCTGCAAAAACGACCGCCATGGTCGCCAATCCCGGGCGGGCGCGGCTGTATTCCGGGAGCGGGCGCGGCACAACGCGATACTCCTTGGGTACGTGTACGTCCTCGAAGAAGATCTCTCCCTGATTCAACGCTCGTTGACCCATCTTGTCGAGGGGCTTGCCTTTCGATACGCCAGGAAGGTCAAGAGGAACGAAGATCTGGCCGGTTCCGGCCATACCCATGTTCGGATCGAACCCGGTGTTCAGAAGACAGTGGGTCGCAATCGTGCCATTGGATACCCAGGCCGCTTTCTGACCGTTTATCACGTATTCGTCGCCCTTCAGCTCTGCTCGCACGGTAGGCTTGATGGCCGGGTTGCTGCGGCCAAGAATCCAGTCGCTGCCGTGGTCCGGTTCGATGATACCCCAGCAGCCAATCAATCTGCTGGCGGGATCGTTCACATATTCTTCGGCGAGAACTTGCAGATCAGGCACGCCTGATCGTTGGCAATTTGCGAAAAACATCCCACCGGCAACCATGCTGATGGCGAATCCGGCATCGGCGTAGCCCATTTCCTCGTCGATGATAAAATGCATCATGGCATCCGTATCTTCGGCGGTGCCACCGATATCTTTGCTG
>CAZJRI010000182.1:6390-9820 GCA_964548025.1 uncultured Pseudomonadales bacterium | reverse complement strand
CCAGCGATCAAGGAATTGGGTGGTTCATGCAAAGGTTGCCATGACGATTTCAGAGAAGCACACGATTAGCGAGGGAACCTTCAGACGTATTTGACCAGATAATACGTAAAGGTACCGCAAGCGATTATTAGCACGAAAGCCAGAGGCAACTGGGTACGTTGTTCGATCTCGCCTGTAGAAGGCATTTGTTTTCTGCCGGTAATCATTGTCAGCGTCAGTCGATCCTTCTTGATAAATTCATAGTAGGCGATGGCTCCAATGTGAATGACCGAGAGAGTCACAATAAGCCATGCATTCAGCTTGTGAAATTCAGTAATCTGTCTGCTGGTTGTATATGACACCAGATGGGTCAATGGACCTTCGAGAAAGATATCGTCGTTGGCAAACAATCCTGTGACTGCCTGGAACAATAAAACAAGTAGTATCGCAATGATACTTAGAGCGCCAAGAGGGTTGTGCCC
The DNA here is from genome assembly GCA_964548025.1 of uncultured Pseudomonadales bacterium. Classification (GTDB taxonomy): domain Bacteria; phylum Pseudomonadota; class Gammaproteobacteria; order Pseudomonadales; family Azotimanducaceae; genus JAHRVQ01. Next base: position 9,359 of record CAZJRI010000182.1, on the reverse strand, counting down.
TTCAATTGGTTTCGGTTCCTGGTTAGCTGAATCCGAGGTATAACTACCGCTCTTTGTCACGTACTGCCATATGGTTGATGGACCTCTTACGAAATTGCTGAATCTGGCATTTCCTCTGGCGACGAATCCCCAGATGATTCGGAACAGTAACAGGGTGAGAATGCCGTATCCGCTCAGCATGTGGTAGTCCATCTCGTCGATACCCCCAGACAGAGCTGTATAGGCGGATATCGACAGCAGCAATAGCAAAGCCCAGTGAAACACTCGGACTGGTAAATCCCATATGAGTCGTTGCTTCAATTTGATCCATCCAGTCGTTGCATATCAATTTGATATGAAAGGTTATAGTGGTCGGGTTTGACCTGGTATTCTGCCAGCGTATCCGGCCCGCAACTTGCCCCGCCTACGCCTCTTTGCATGGCGTCAAGGCAGAGGTAGATATCCTTGTCCGGGCTCAGTTCGAAGGTATGAAATGCGGGAGTTAGAATCTCATGTGGATACCTGCTTGCACTGGCTTCACAGGCTTTCTCAGTAATTACGTCAAGCGCCTGGTGCCTGTCCCTGAAAGACAACCATCTGATATCAGTATGATTGCCATGATCCTGCGGCAATATATAAGGCACGTACTGTTCCAGAACCGAGCTGTTATGAACCTTAAGTCTCCCTGATTCATATCGGTCAATATAGGTTTCATGAGGTCCGGCGCCGTACCAACTCATCTCCTGGAGCGTTGGATTCAGCAGCATTCTGATTCCAATGCGCGGCAGGTCAGGCAGAGATTCATCAATATCAAAAGAATGATTGATCAAAAGTGTGCCCGTTTGCGTAATCCGATAATGAGTAACAAGATTGATACTGCCCTGGTTAAACACCGCAGTAGAAAATGTTGTGATCTTATCGTTGCCAACGTCGATTTTGCCATGTTGAATTGTCGGATTGTTAAGTCCCGCAGCAAGCCAGCGACCCAGAGCTTTACCGGTCTGGTTCTTTCGCCCTTTGATACCATCGTTATCGAGTGGCGCCCGCCAGATATTTAGTCTTGGCCCTTGAGAAATCATTTTTTTGCGGCCGAGATACCAGTTTGAAATACCCTCGTCGTTGAAAACTATTCTCTGATTGTTAAAACGAAGGTTCAGCTCTCCGGTTTCGTTATCCCTGTTCACTGCAGAGGTGTCGATAGTTGCCAGTTTGACTTTAGCCGCGCGTTTGCGAGATACAGGCAATTGATCCCAGGCAACAACATGATCTTTGTCAGCCCAATCCGGAGGGGACCTGAACGTGCATTCAAATAAGATGGTCAATTCATCACCTGATTCGAGAACAGGGTCGCGATAATTAACCGTAACTACCTTTGACTGCTGTGGATCAATGACCAAGCGGGGTACTTTCCCCTTCTGGATAACCCTGCCGTTCTTTAGTAATTGCCATGAAATCAGGTATTTTGAGAGATCTGTGAAATAGTCCTTGTTGGCAATCCTGAACCTTGTTCTTGAAATCCGGCTGACACTCACAGGCTGGATAATCTTCTTGTACTCGATCAGTGAAGAATGAGGGGTTCTGTCTGGCCAGCACAGGCCATCGCAGACAAAATTCAGATCGTGAATTTCCTCTTTGTAGTCACCTCCGTAAGCCCAGTAGGGTTCACCCTTATGTACCTCTCTGAGCCCATGGTCCAGCCATTCCCATACGAATCCACCCTGTAGGCCATGGTGATTTTCAATTGCCTGCCAGTATTCTTTCAGATTGCCACCGCTATTGCCCATGGCGTGCGCATATTCACACATAATGAGTGGACGGCTGTCCTCGGAATCTACGGCGTGTTCGATGATGTCCTGCACGGTGGGATACATGGGGCACACAACGTCGGTGCCGTGCTGATTTTCGTCCCACTTCCTGCGAACGCCTTGTTCGTTTATTGCGTTTTCATTGTGGATCGGTCGTGAAGGGTCATATTGCTTTGCCCAGGCGGACATCGCAGCGTGATTGGGACCGAATCCGGTTTCATTACCCATGCTCCACATGACGATACAGGCATGGTTCTTGTCCCGTTCTATCATCCGCGTTAGGCGCGACAGAAAAGCAGTGGACCAGTAGGGGTCACTGCCCAGTTGGGCATAGTGATGATGGGCTTCGAGATTACATTCGTCTATTACATACAAGCCATATTCATCGCATAGTTCATAGAAGCGGGGGTCATTTGGATAGTGGCTTGTTCGAACCGCGTTGATATTGTGCTGCTTCATTGTTTCAAGGTCGAGTTGCAGCAGGGCTTCCGTCATAACCTTGCCGGTGGTATCGCAGTGGTCATGACGATTGACGCCACGAAACAGCACAGGTTGTCCGTTGATCAGAAATTCGCGATTCCTGATTTCAATATGACGAAACCCAATCTGAATTTCTAATTGCTGGGTGATCTGATCATGTGGGTTCTTCAGGGAAACCTGTAGACGGTAGAGGTTTGGTTTCTCGGCCGACCATGGCAAGACCTTGTTAAGCTGTTCATTAATAATCAGTCTGGCACCTTTGCCGATAACCGGCAGGTAATTTGAATTATCGATTGCGGCCGATATGGGCTTTCGCGTCAGGGACTTGCCATTTGGTTTGATGAGACTGAACTCTACCGAGTAACCTGCCGGTATTTTTTCCCTGCCAGCCAATCTCACTTCGAGCTCGATCGCGCCACGCAGGGTCGCCACGTCCAGCGTGGGTTTTGAGAAGATATCTCTTATATACACTTCGGGTGTGGTGTATAGATAGATATCTCTGTGGATACCTGCATGCCACCACTGATCCTGATCTTCGATATAAGATGAGTCGCTAAAACGGAGTACTTTGATGGCAATATGATTGGTACCTGGCCGAACAAGATCTGTTAGATCAAATTCGGATGGCAGTCTGCAATCTTTGGAGAAGCCGACTTGCTGGCCATTGCAGTAAAGATAGTAACAGTTCTCCACACCGCCTAGATA
>CAZJRI010000182.1:0-6380 GCA_964548025.1 uncultured Pseudomonadales bacterium | reverse complement strand
TGAAGACTTTTTTATAAGAACCGCTGAGGGCTCTTTTATCAGACCCGCTGAGGGCTCTTTTACTAGAACCGCTGAGGGCTCTTTCATCAGAACCGCTGAGGGCTCTTTCATCAAAGTCCTCAGCCCAGATTTCAGGGAGTTCGAAGGTACGCCGGTAAATACCGGTAGGATTAAGTTTGGGTGCAATCGGTGGTTCTGACGTGAATGGCATCCTCACATTGGTGTAAATAGGCAGGTCCGGTCCGGGAGTCGTCTGTCTTGTCCAAAGGGAGGGCACTTCTATTGTTTGCCATTGACTGTCATCGAGATTGGTGTCGAACCAACTCTGATCGACGGAATCAGGATGCGGGTATCGTTTGAAACGCCAGGTGCCGTTCAGGTCCAGCATGTTCGTTTGTCTGAATGACGCTCTTGCCGGTTGGCGTCCGAAGCCCGTGGTCTCCGGGTTTTCCCAATGCCTGTGAGCCAACAAAAGATCTCCTAACTGTAATACAGGTTTCTTTTATATCACAGTTAGCAGGCGTAGCGTGCTGAAGGAATAGCCGGTTTGGGCATGATAATTATCTGCGTCAAATTGTCGTCTTCAGGCAGGCGTAATCATTCTGTTGGATGCCTGCCTGGAATTTCCCTGGCTGAGAATACGATATGGCAGATAGTATTAGTAAAAATAGCTCATTGCCTGTTTTTTGAGGGTGACACCATCGTTGCAGTTTTCGATATGCTTTTTCTTCAGCACGAATACAGCGTCTCCTTCCTGCCTTTTTCGTTTAATAACAATTGAAACGTGTTCATCATCGGGCAGATTCTTGAGTGTTGACCCGTAATCACAGAATGTCTGGATAACGACATCCTGAACCTCATCAAGACGCTCGAGTTCTTCCCTGGTTTCTCTTTCTCGCCTTATCCTGCGCGTCTCAGCCCGGGCTTTTCTGTCGGTTTCGTACTTCTCATTTATTTCCGATTTCTTGTTTTCCAGTTTGACAATGGCTTCCTCCAGTCCCCTGATTTCATTTTCTACTTCTTTTCGAGCTTCATCGTCTTCAGCATGAATTAACTGAATCTCACTTTCACGTACCTGGTACTCCAGTTCGCGGATCTCCCGGTTAAGCTGCCTGGCCGAACTGCGGGTACTGCGTGTGATCATCACGTGGGAATCATCGTCGAACTCATGCTCGTGATTCTGATCGTCGAACCTCATTTCGATCTCCGCCCCAACATCCTCCAGGGTTTCTCCAACCCCGGCCAGCACATCCCCTACAAGTTCTTCAATATTCATTGCATGTTCCCGGCTGATTGGTGAAACATGTGGTACCCCAAACCTGCCCAAGCCCTGGAAGGAATAACTCTTGATGGTGAATACCGCTCCTTGATCAGCGAGATAGTTGGTATCGACCTGGACCCCGCAGTCATCGCACGCCCGTGTATCCTTAAAGGCACTGCTTACAATCTGGGCCATAACCGATATGTCTTTTTTGACCTTGCTGTAATCCGCCTGCTTTGTTGCTGCAATTGCGGCAATCGATGTATATATCAATATGCCAACAATAAATATTTTAGCTGTCTTCATAATTCATTTCCTTCTAACGTTACGCGTCGAAGCAACCTGTCGAGTTGTTCAATATTTCGTCTGTCTTCCAGCTGACTGGCCAGAAGCACACGTAAGCTTTCATTAGTTTGTCTGGTTCGTTGTCCCTGGGCTTGATCCCAGGCTGTAAGCACTGTGTTTATCTCTTCTCTTCGCTCTTCACGACTCAGATCCAGGAAAGTTCTGAGCAGTAGCTGATTCGTTTCTACCTGCTGAGTGTTGAGAAGACCTACCTCTGACTGCAACATGTTGGCTTGCCGGGCCTGCATTTCTTCTACTTTCTGATTCAGTTCAGTCTGGGTGAGATAACTACCTGATCCGAATGCCAGGGTAATTCCGTCTTTAGTAGAAAATTGTACCTGGCTCATTACAAGAACCACCACCAACAAGGAAGCAAAGGTGCTAACCAGTTGTAAACCAGGCCACCAGTTATATGACTCAAAGAAAGTATTACGTCTGGACCATGCCGGTACTGATTCATCGTTCCAACGAGTAGATAGCGCCTGCATTTCCCAGAGCTGACGCAATGACTCATTGCATTGTTCACAATGCGTCAGATGTTGATCCACAAGCCGTTTGGATTCCTGATCAATTGAATTCTCAATAAAGTCCAGGAGTGAATCACGGCAACTGTTACACGAGAGTTCTGCTTGCATGCTGGTTCCTCAACTGACAAGAGACATTTTGGTTTGTTTCCGCATCTTTCCGAGTGCTGCGTACAATCTGGTTTTTGCAGTATTCGTAGAGATGCCCAATTGCCGACCAATTTCATCAAAGGTGAATGCCTGAAAGAACTTGAGTTCGACCACCTGTCGCTGGTCCACAGGCAGAATTGCCATCAAATTAACGATGTCTTTATTCGATTGGGCGTTACTCAAATTCAGATCCGGTTTGTTGTGGTCGGCATCATCCGGCAATTCAACGTCCTCGATCGAAGTGTGGAATTTTTTTCTTCGAAAATAATCGATGCATCTAAATGAAGCGATCCGAAACATCCAGGCAGCGAACTCGCCTTCTCCCCGGTATGACTTCAGATTTCTGTACACTGATATTAATACGTCCTGCATAATGTCCATCGCATCATCTCTGTTGCCGCTCATTCGCAGAGAATAATTAAATACTCTTTTTTCGTACCGCTTAACGAGTGTCAGCCAGGCCCGCTCCGAACCCGCTATGGCACTCTTGATCAGTTGATCGTCGCTCTTTGGTGCGAACATCTTTGGTGCGAACATAGACTAATTTCCGATTCTTAAGTCTATTGACGAGATGATTTGGCAAATAGTTTGGTTCTATCTTACTTTTTTCCTCTTTGATTTCATTTAAGTTAAGGTAGAAAAACACTCGATAAAACAAGAAGATGAAAGACTGCCCGTTATGAATCAAAGTGATACAAAACCAAAGAAAGCGATCGTTGTACTCCTTGATAGCCTGAATAGACACATGCTGGGTTGTTACGGTGGAACAGAGTTCACAACGCCAAATCTGGATCGTTTCTCAAGGAGAGCCTTGAAGTTCAACAATCACCACACTGGCTCGTTGCCCTGCATGCCAGCACGTCATGACATACTGGTGGGTTCACTGGACTTTCTTTGGCGGCCCTGGGGTTCCATTGAGTTGTGGGAGCGGCCGATTACCTATTATCTACGCAGAAAGAACGTCTCTACCCAACTGTTCACAGATCATCCGCATTTATTTGAAGTTGGCGGAGAGAATTATCACACTGATTTTTTTGCCTGGGACTATACCCGGGGGCACGAATCTGATCCCTGGAAGACTCGTGAGGACCCGAGCTGGATAGGGACGCCCGCCTTACCGGCGGACCACAGGTTCAAAGAACAGAAGACGAAAATGGCGTATGACCTGTCCAGAACGTACTTTAAGGAGGAGCTGGATTTTCCTGGACCAAAGACGATGCAGGCATCTGCTGACTGGCTTGAATCCAATGGCAAACATCTCGATAGTTTTCTCGTTTTCGTTGATGAATTTGATCCGCACGAACCCTTCGACACACCCGAGCCATGGGCTGGTCTCTATGACCAGGACTGGGATGGTGACCTGATGATCTGGCCGCCCTATGCCATAGATGCTGTTAAGAAAGGATTGATCACCGAGAGGGAAGGCAAGCAGGTTCGTGCGAACTACGGTGCCAAACTCAGCATGATTGATCATTGGTTTGGAAAGATCCTGGATCGAATGGATGAAGAAGATTTGTGGGATGAAACGCTGTTTATCCTCTGCACCGATCATGGACATTATCTTGGTGAAAAGGATATCTGGGGTAAACCACGGGTGCCTCAGTATGAAGCACTCGGTCATACGCCGTTAATGATTGCGGCACCTGGGGTTGAACCCGGTGAGACAAATGCACTGACAACGAACGTGGATATTCATGCGACATTGACTGACCTGTTCTCGGTAGAGACTGAATACATTACCCACGGAAAGTCGTTAATGCCCTTGATCTATGGTGAAACGCACAGCATCCGGGAATGGGCTATCGGCGGAATTTATGGTCAGTGGGTTCAGATTCACGATGGCAGAACCAAATATGCCCGGGCGCCCGTGGGCAGTGGATTCCCACTGTCAATGTGGTCGAACCGGTGGTCGACCATGCCGGTTATTTCCTATCCGGGATTGCGATTGCCCGACCCGGACAAACGGGCTTATCTGGATTTTATGCCGGGTTCAGATATACCTGTAATTCGACAGCCATTTCAGGAAGGTGATCTATTGCCCTTCTGGTCGATGAATCCAGTGCTGAACGATCATCATCTGTATGAGATTGACCAGGACCCGGATGAAGAACAGAACCGATCTGGAGAGAAAATGGAAAATGACATGATTGAATTGTTGCGGGTAGCGCTGAAGGAAGTTGAAGCGCCCGAGGAACAGTTTGATCGACTCGGCGTCTGACTGATCGATAGAATTCCGGATAACAAAGTGAGTGACGAATAATTGAATGAATCAATGCGATTGCACAATCCGGTTGAGCAGGTGTCGGTTATATGACGAATCTTCATACAATTCTAAAGCCAGGTAAGGCCGGAAATAACCTGAAGCGATGTAAGTATCAGAGATGAAACAAAATATTATAGGGGGATGGCATCAACGGACTACACTTATAATGTGAATGATAAATAGTGTGTGAACGTATCGCATGTACAAAAGCAGGAAGGAGCACTGATGTCTGAAGATTTGACGCGTCACGGTACTCAAGAAAGAATACTCGTGGTAGATGATGAAGAGATTGTTCGAGCAGTAACAGCCCGGTTATTGAACAGTCTGAACTACCAGGTAGTAGAAGCGTCGGATGGGCCAAGTGCATTGAGAAAGCTTGCTGAGCTTGATGAATCCAATATCAGTGTTGATCTCATTTTTAGCGATGTGGTTATGCCCTATGGAATGAACGGCATAGATCTGTCCATTGCCGTTTGGGGTAAATACCCAAAGACACCGGTCATTCTCACCTCCGGGTATCCTGCCACGGTCTTGAAGGACGCCGGTTTGGGTGAAGAAGATCTGAGACAGATAAAGGTGCTTAAGAAGCCTTATAGTCGACAGCAGTTATCCGATGTTATGGCTGACGCGCTGGCGCCGGAAACTGACGGTCCTAGTACCTCGCTCCAACACGTGCACTGAATACCCGTGCATTCGGGTTTTCAACCAGATCATCCGAACTGAATCGTAACCCTGAATCCAGTTTCAATTTCTGATCCGCTGCAACAGATTCGATGCGTATAGTTTTGCGAATTGTCTCCTGATTGACCACAGCAGAAAATTCCACGTTGATCTCTGAAACGGTGAACTGGGTGCTGTTTCGGATTTCAGCCACCAGGTGACCACTGTCAGTAATGGCAGAACTCAAACTGAGATAATCTGAAGGATTGTCGAGGATATCGAGGTGGGTGAATGCGTAACGGGCCTGTCTTCCAATTTCGCTATCGGCTTGCATTGCCTTGTTGAAAAATTTCTTCGCAGCGTTCTTGTCGCCACTGGTGAGGGAAAGTTGACCCAGGGCGTGATTGGCTATGGCTGTGGGTAACAGATTGTTGCTCTGGTTCAAATCCCTGACCGCGGCGTCAAAATTACCTTGCTTGTTATTTACCAGCCCCCGGCCCAGATAGTATTCAAAATAATTATCATCGAGTGCGACGGCCCTTGTGTAGGTAAGTTTGGCTGTTGGATATTGTCTCTTCTTATAGTGAATATCCCCCTTCAGTCCCAGAAACCGGGCCTCATGTGGCACTATTTCAATGGCCTCAGCCACTGATTCAAGCGCCAGATCCAGTTGATCGTTCAGGGAATATGCCAATGCCTCATCGAATTTCTCGTATGCAGCTCTGGTCTGAAATAGCTTGCTCATTTTAGACTTGTATCGGGCTTGGAATGTTTCCCCTGGTCTGAGATTCAATTGTTGGATTGTCCTGATGTTTGCGTCTATTCGGGCTTGTGAGGGGGGGGTGGCTGGAGAATAGATCTGCCAGAACGTTCTGGTCTGAGTGATCCGAGAGAGCCTTCAGTTTCTGCTGTAGCGTAACGGCGGCCCGGGGATCATACCCAGCTCGATCCAGATACTTGATACCATAGTAATCAGCCTCCAGTTCCGCTCGGCGTCCGTATGTCTGGGAAATAATCTGAGCACCGATCTCCGCACCATCCACGATGTAGTGGCCAAAGTCAGTCTTTGAAGAAGCCATTGATGTTGCCAGAACCAGTCCCTGAATAATCTGCTCTCTCTGTAAGGAGTTGGCCCCGTGCTTGGCTGCTGCGTGTACAGTTTCATGGGCCAGCACGG
>CAZJRI010000181.1:9230-9856 GCA_964548025.1 uncultured Pseudomonadales bacterium | reverse complement strand
TGACTCGCGATGTTGGTAAAGGTGGTACCCAAATTAGCGTTAACGCCAGCAGTAGTAGACGCTGTCACCAGCGAATCGTTTGCATATTTGACGGGTGCCGTTGCGGTACTCAGATTGACGGCCATGGTAGTACTAGCCCCCAATGCAGACATCAGCACCACGATAGATATTAGTAATTTTTTGAACATTCTAGTACTCCAATATTTAAGTTTTCAATGCTGACTCCAAATTTCAGCATTGGCTCATAAATTCATTCGAATTATAGCCGATTTCCAGAAGAACAATGGGTCTTAAGGCAATCAAGCCGCAGATTATCAAGGTTTCTCATCAAAATTCAACTCTAAATTGGTTTTTTTTTAGTACTTCTTTAGAAAACCTGTGTAAGTCGCTGCATTTGGATGATTTTCCTACTCCGCGTGGCTAATTCTAGTCCTCAAAATTGGATAATTCCAACAACTTGTCGCTTAATTCCACAGCTTCGTCGGGATTCGGTAAAATATAGGGAATAATCATCATCATCAACTCGGTTCTGTCACGTGTTTTTGACCGCGTGCCAAACAGCCTGCCGAGTACCGGAATTCTTCCTAATCCGGTCACTCCGTCCTTCGTGACACCCGATGATTCTG
>CAZJRI010000181.1:0-9220 GCA_964548025.1 uncultured Pseudomonadales bacterium | reverse complement strand
TCAATTAGATTAAGAATCTCTTCTGTCTTACTTTTCATTAGATCAATATCCCCTCTTGTCTCGACATTCAATCGCACTAAGGGTTCGGTATTTGACATCCTGAGATTAAACCTCCAAGCACAACTGATCCCCCATCCCGCAAATTGACGGTCGTTTGAATCTTGCGATTGAAAATTGTTGGCGAATCAATCGTACTTGTGCTTGTCTGCTGCGCTTCGCTCAGCTCCTGCCTAACTTTTATATCAACAAAGCCTGACGAATGAACTGTGGGAGTAATCGCCAACAACACCCCTGTTTTTCTATATTGTACAGTCTGGATTACTGGTGCATTGTCACCCTGGGTTGATTGGCTTGTACTAGTCACCAGAGGTATTTCGTTACCAACATCGATACTCGCTTCCTGCCCGCTTTTTACCAGCAACCTGGGACGGGATCTGATATTAGCTCTCTTGTTTTCATAAAATGCGTTCAATACTGCTCTTGTCTCTCCAGCCCGATTGAGCGTTGCTGACAGACCGGTGGCACCGAGACCAAATCCACCCAACGTGGAGAAGGTGACATCTGATGAACGCGCCAGAAATTCAAATCCTGTGGCCTCTAGATCGTTCAGTGTAACTTCAATCAACAAAACCTCAACAAAGACTGAAGGTGATGGTTTATCCATTTCTTTCAGTGCGGGTAAAACCTCGGTCCAACTATGTCCACTTCCCTTGTAAACAATGGTGTTCCGATTCCTGTCCGCCACAAAACGTTTTGGCTGGTTTTCACCAGTATCATCTCCTTGTCGAAGCTGGTTGAGGAGTTCGATCAAATATTCGGCATCAGAATTCTTAACCTCATAAGTAAAGATCCCATCTGCAATATCAACCGCTCTCTGACGATCCAGGATGTTCACCCAGTCAATCACGTGCTGGAGTACCCCCTCATCTGCAGCAAAAATGACCAATTGATTGCGTTTCTCTAAAGGCAACATGACTATGCTGCCAGTCGGCGGTGCCAAACTGGCATCATAACCTTCAGTTTTAAGCACATTGAGCAGGTCATTAGCGAGGTAAGTCACATTTGAAAAAGCAGGTTCCACAATACGAGACTGCTTACCTCTTAGAAGGGGATGATCCAGGGCTTCGATCAACGCCATCGCTTTTTTAACCGCACTGTACTTGCCCTGAAGGAGGAGTGAGTTACCATCCGGCACCTGAGTAATTCTCACTTCGGCACCTTGCAATGCACTGTTCAGCCAACTCGTAATCTTGTTATTTGATACAATTTTCAAGGTTCTAAATACAAAATAGGGCCTGTGACTCTCTGGAACTTCGGGGAGTGCTTCACCAGTGACGAGTAATGGCGAGTCATTCCTGGCGACATTCGCATTGAGGCTGAATACATATAAATTTTGTTGCCGTTCAATGCCGATTCCATAAGCCGCCAGTGTTCGCTGTGCTATCTGAAAAAGGTCACGCGGGGTGACGGGATCAAGAATTCTCAACGTCACGAGGTCTGTCAGTTTTTTTACTGCTGGATCGAGTGTAAAGGACAATCCCAGTTGTTCACTGAAAACCTCATTAACAAAAGCGGGAATCGGCATATTGTTGAAACTGACCACTAGTTTTTCTCCAACGAGGTCATCACCGAGTCTGTCACTCAATATATCGATAACTTGCCCATCGAAATCAGTTCCGGGGCCGGTCTTTACAAGCGCTTTGTTCTCAACGACTGATTCAGCGGTTATCTCTACTTCTTCAACGCTCAAAAGCTCTGACGCACGCAATCTTGGTGAGAATGGGTCGTCCTTTTCTTGGGTGGAATCAGTAGCGAGTGATTCGCAACCCGCTATCAGGATTGTGAACAACACTATGAGTGATGTTCTAACAATATGTTGCATCGTTACTCCATTTTCACAAATCAAGAAAAGTCCCATGAGAAATCCTCAATCAATTTCCCTTGGATAAAGCCGCACAGATATGGTCTCGTCGCCAATCTGGAACCTCACCTGGGTTGCATCAATCGAGATTAATTCAGCATCATAACCGGGCAACAGATCGCCAACACCAATTTTTACTATCTCTTCCAAATCTTCAGGTACGGGTTTTATCACCTTGAAAACTACCGATTCTTCTTTCCCTAGCAGTATCGCCGTGATTTCATACCTATCGAGGAATTGGTATATGCCTTCTTTCTCAACTTCCACTTCGTCCAGTTCGATATCCCATCGACCAGATTCCATCATTGCTGACAAATATCTTTGGGGGTCCGGGTGATAACTTATTTGGGAGCCTTTCCAAATCTGATCAGCTCTCTTATTGGAATCAAGATTAAGACCAACACTCACGATTCCCGTCAGAAAGCACACAATAGAGAAAATTAAAGCCATTCTCTTATCAAATAAAAGCAGATACTTCATTTAGGTACTTCTCTTGCTCTGATTGATACCAGTAAATTGAGCAAATCTCCCCGAGACGGTGAGAATGTAATTCGCTCGATCAGAACGCTCTTCCCTTCTTTTTCTAAATCAGCCATCAGTTTAGGAAACTCTTTTTTTGGAATCTTGCCAATCAATTCTGCCTGGACCAACCACATAGGCTGATTTTCAAATTCCATTGTTTTTGGCTCACCCAATTTCAATCTGAAGCTGCTGATCTCATGCTCCCTTACGGCCGTCTGCATAAACGTCTGAAGATCGGCACTGGCCAGCCCAGGCGTTTTTGCAGGCCATATATCGCTGTTCAACCCTTGAAAAACCTGCTGTTCCTGATTCCTGTAGTCTCCCCAGTTTTCGTCGTTGTCATATGCACTATATCTAGATAAATTCTTTACCGACGTCTGGGCCTTGAATTCCAATGCACCAATCTCGTCCTGCAGGACGAGAATAAAGTAAAACACCAATATGTATACAATTGCCCAGATCAGTCTCTGAAGGCGCTTGTTATCCTTGATCTCGTGTTCCAGTTGATTACGGATCGAGGTGAAATCAATATCTGAAAATGATTTTGGCCAGGCAATCAAATCTTAATCCTCATCACAACAACAATGTTCTCTCTGACAGCCGGTTCAATTCTCACTCCCTCGAAAAGATCGTTCTTGGAAAGCGACTCCACTATTTGCCGGTTATCAATCCCAGGAGCTGACATCGTCACCCGCAATTCCTGTTGCTGGTAGTGCCATTCGAGGATTTCAAATGGAACAGACACTAAGGCTGCATCGAATCCGGCAGCAATCTGAAGCTGACTAGGTCTGTCGAACCAGGATTTAAGCTGTTGATTGCTTTCACGCAGTCTTATGGTTTCTTCACGTAAACCTAATACACCGTCCACGTTTTGTTTTTTTGATTCAATCTGCGAATTCAGTGAGATGATCTCATAATGCCACCCAACCCACTGCCCCATATAAAACAACAAGCAGAATCCAAGAATTAGGATACCTGTAAGAGTCAGTGTTTTTTCCTGAACTAGACTGACGATCGTCTCTGATCTCTTAACCCAGGGAACATCATGGGGATCGTTGGCAACGTTTAAGAACTGAACACTTTCGTTTGCTCCAACCAGTCGGCTAAAATCGATCTTTGATAATTCGCTGTCAGACTCTGACCAGTATGATTCATCTGGTAAGCCGTCATGCCATTTCTGCAGATCAAATCCGGAATAGCATGGTCTGATGACACACCCCGTTTCAACATCTGATTGAAAAACAGTTTCAGGTAATACCGGTAGCATTTCCAGGTGGTTTGACGGTTGTTCCTCAGTCATCGCCGCAAGTTCATTCGCACGATTTGCCTCATCCCACATCCAGACTAATGCAACGTCACCTTCAATATGAGAGTACGTACCTGTATCTTTGAACGGCGACAGGGTTTGAACCTTCTGATCTATAACCCTCTCACGAAATTTTGCAGGCACATCTGTCAGCGAGAGCCGCTGAAACAACAACAGTTCCCGTGAAATAACCCAGCAACTTTCCCTGGGCCAGACGAATCCCTCAATCTTCTCGTCATCCGCTTGAGAAAAGACTTTCGCTCTCGTTTGAAAACAGCTCTTCTGGGAAGTATCTGCTTTTGGTTGAGTTAACCTTTCCACTAATTTCGAAGTCGCGCTCACTTTCGTACCTGTACTCGATCAACCAGGGATCGGACAAACTATAAGGGGTAAATTTGACAGCAATTGTACTCAATTTCCTGTTTTCTGCCGAAAAGAACTGGATTCTAACCTGACCCGAGGGAAAAAAACGAAAATAATCACCTCGAAGTGAAAGAAACCCATTCGACTTCTTAATAAAGTCCTCCATTGAACGAAACGGGGATTCAACCCTGACCCCGAGCAAACGATTCGAGATTTCTTCAGTCATTCCTGGTAATCGGTGAAAAAGAGCTTCGGGGATTGTATTTGGATTTATTGCCGATTGTCTGCTGGTTGAACACCACCTGTTGATATCAAAACCTGGATGTCGCTCAAGCCAATCCTTCCATCCCATGACCTTTAGAATCTCAACAGGTGATCTGAGGACGTCATTTGTCGGAGGGGTTAGATTTGCTTTCAAGTAGTCATACTTCTCTGCTCCGTTCAACCGGATAAGATCATCCTTGTCCCTGTAGTCGGCAAGGCGATTCATAAGTTCCTGCCTTTTCAATAGATCGGGTTCGAATTCTTCCATCATATGTGCCAGGTGGTAGTTGCTCTCTGAATTGAGCGCCAACAACCCGGTAAAGTCTGTTACAGAGAATAACGCTCCACCCGTGCCGCCATAAATTGTGCCATCAAGTCTGATTTCACCACCAACGGCTGCACTCGAAACCGGTTCGTCATCTAAAAAGATTGTGAACGTACCAGAGTCCTCGTCTGCCTCCACCACTTCCTCAGCTAACAATCCAGCAACTGTGAATCGATTGGTCGAAAACATATAAAGCAGGGTTTGTTCAGTGCTCACCTTGTCAAGCTCGTATTGAAGCCTATCTTTCATTTCAATGGCCAGTTCCAATTGACGTTCTGCAAATAGATTAAAAATACCTGCCAATATCAAAATAATGGCGGTCATCCAGACGGTTGCCACCAATACGAAGCCGGTTTGGTTACGCGGCATGATTTTACTCATTCAAGCGAATCTCCAAATATCCGATCGGGTGCAAGCCGCATTTCGATATTTACAGTCTGTAGTCCGTAGTCCGAAATATCGGGATTAAAAATCCGCAGGGCGACTGGTAGTTCGAAATCATCGTCTTGAATCGGCCACTCGTCCAGCCATTTTCCACGACGATTCTTATATTGAAGTACTGATAACGAATCCAACTCAGTCAATGTTTCAAGCTGTTGACCAGATTCTCTATAGATTAATACACTGCTGTCTATGCGGTACTCAATAGCCCACTCAATTTGCATTGGGACGCCAGGTTCACTCAGAAGTGGCATTAGAGTTGTCGCCGTGAATCCAGTTGGGTCACCAACCAACGACTCGCCAGGGTTTTTACTCGCTACAAGGTTTTCATTCACATCCCTGAACCATCTGGTTGCCAGTGCTTCAGTGATAGCTTTACCCTTCCTCTTCTCTACCTGTGAGTAGAGAGACGTGGCGAATCCGAATCCCTGTATTATCAATGTCGAAATCAGGCCGGTTAGTACCATAACCACCAACAATTCCAGAAGACTCAAACCCCGTTGATACTTCATTACAATTCAAATTGCGGGTCTCTCACTCGATCCGAGTGAACCACCCTGATGGTATAAGATGCAATTTTTCTCGATAGCTTCGTAACATTAATCTCAACAAGGTACAGACTTTGATCGTAGAGACCATTTCTGCCTCTGACATTAGTACCTTTCCGAGCAGGTTCCATCAGATTCGCCTGCCACTCGAACTCGAGGTTCTCGTAGTCATAACTCCCGGTGGTAGACTCCTTGAAATCATGATGGCGCAAGTCACTCACAAGTCTCCCAAGGGCGAGTTCCTGACTGACTACATCATCAGATCTGGTCAGCATGTCAATACTGACGTTAATCCATCCATAAGTCGCAAGCAATGTCATGCTCAGAATAACAATCGCGACTATTGCTTCAATCAGCGCAAATCCACATTCTTTGCATCGGACATTCATAACTGTTGTTGTTTTTCCGGCTGACAGAAGGGCGCAGGCAGTGCGAAGTACTCTACTTCACTCCCGAATCGCAGCGAAAACTCACCGCCAAGGCACATGCCATTACTTTTGTAGATAATCGGTTGCTCTGTGTTGAAGACCCAACCCTCAGGCAATTTGAGGATAGTCTTGAGTTGATCAGTGTCGTCGGTTGCCAACACAAGGCCTTCACCCCGAACATAAGCCCTGAAACCCAGATCCGTTATCTGTCCCATCACATCGGCCTTTTGAGATCTCAAGATTGCACCATCGTACATTCGGACAAAATTTGGAAAAACAATGGACGTGATAAGTGCCAACAAGACCAGTACAACAAGCATTTCAACCAGTGAAAAACCGTTTGAAATCGCTTTTACTTGAGTTGTCGTAGGAGACATATTCATCTCGTGCAATCAGCTGAATCAGTCGGGGGGGAATCCAATATCCGCATTCAGGTCATCACCGCCCTCTACACCGTCGGCACCGAACGAATAAAGAGAAAATTCCTGGAGACCCGACTTTTGACGCCTGTATTGATAGGGTTTACCCCAGGGATCAATGGGCACTTCATCATCCAGATAAGGTCCGTCCCAGAAATTTGTCGATGAAGGTTGTCTCGTCAAAGCCGCCAGTCCATTCTCTGTGGTTGGATAACTCCCGACATCGAGACGGTACATACCAAGAGCACCCTTTATCATTGCGATTTGCGTATCGGCTGTCTGCACCTTTGCAATATCTGCCTTGCTGAACAATCTTGGTCCGACAAGACCCGCCAATAATCCGAGAATAACAAGCACAACGAGTAATTCGATCATGCTGAAACCCTTAATTGAATTTCTGCGCCCAGCCATAACATGGAGTTGGTTTTCGGATAAACTGAGTCTCATTAGATAGATACCGTATTGACGCTTGTGATCGCGAGTATTATACCCAAAACAAGTACACCGATAACCACGCCTATTACGAGAATTGCAGCGGGCTCAATGATCGCGATCACCGTTTTCATTCTATTCTTACAACTCGTGTCGTAAACTTGAGCCACGGAACCAAGCATTTTTGCGAGATTGCCGGATTTTTCACCGACTCTGATAAGGTTGTAGGCAATCGGCAGAAGCACTCGATTATCACTCAGCGCCTTGGATAGTGACTCACCGGCACGAACTGCCTTCTTAACCTGATCAAGGCGTTGCCGGTAGTGATCCAAGCGGACGCTTTTCTGCGCCATATCAAGGGATGCCACGAGTTCGACCCGACTCTCAAGCATGGCAGCCATAACCGATGACCATCTGGCTATTTCCGATTCGTTGAGCCAGGCACCGACGATGGGAATTTTCGCTGTATTATTCCTGAGCGCGCTCTGCACAGCGGGCTTGCGAAGAACTGATAACAACATCACAATCCCGCCAGCAAAGAGAAATCCAATAATGTAGAAATAGTCGTTGAACCACATGCCAGTCGTTAGCACGAGCCATGCAAGTGAGGGAAGATCAGCACTATCCGTCAGAAGATTTTCAAACTTCGGTACAACAAATACAAAGATCAGAAGAACGGCAGCAATCCCTGAAAAAACCAGTACGGCAGGGTAGACAAGTGCCGAGCATGATTGATTTGACATATCCAGTTCGTATTCCATCTGCTCTACACCTTTACGCAGACACTGTGGCAGTCTTCCTGACAGTTCTCCGGCTTTTACGAGCTTGACGAAATACTCTGGCAATTCAAGAGAAGTCGCTTCAATGGCGGTTGATAAACTCTCACCTTTGCGCAAACCCTGACTTAAGCTGTCAAAAAAAATGTTAAGTTTCGGGTGATATTCAGATTGTGCCTGAGATTCAATGGCCTCCGCGATCGATACACCGGATTCCAACAGGGTGGCCAGTTCGAATAAGGCGATCACCTTTTCCTGGAGTTTGAGTTTTCGCTGAAACAGTGGCTTACCCGGTTCAGGCGGGGTTTTAACTTCTGTTACCGTCAGACCATCCGCCGAAAGCAGGCGCATGGCTTCCCGTTCATTCGTCGCCTCAATTTCTCCTGTGAGAAATTCCCCGCCTTTTCCGAGAGCTTCATAATGCAACTTCACTATTTACTCCACACCGCTGCACATCCTGATCACTTCTTCAAGTGTGGACTCTCCGCGGGCCGCTTTGATAAGGCCATCCTGATACAGGGTCCGATGACCTTCCTCCGCTGCCAGTTTTCGAATTTCTCCGATCGGTGCAGCAGAAACGATTAGATTTCGCATTTCGGTTGAGACAGGCACGACTTCATATATACCACTTCGTCCTCTGTACCCGACATTGAGACATCTCTCGCATCCCTTTGCTTTCAACCAATTGGGTTCAAAATCCTGGTTCAGGGCCCTGAACTCACTCACAATGTCATCAGGGGCATCAGTTGGCTCTGCACAATGAGAACAGACTTTGCGAACCAGTCGTTGTGCCTGAACCATTTTTAGTGGTGCTGCCACCAGGAAAGGCTCAACGCCCATATCGATTAGCCGGGTGAAAACCGACAATGCATCATTCGTATGTATTGTCGAGAGTACCAGGTGGCCTGTGAGCGCTGACTGGATTGCAATCTCAGCAGTCTCCTGATCACGAATTTCACCAATCATAATGACATCCGGGTCCTGACGAAGAATCGCTCGCAACGCCTTGGCGAAGGTGTAGCCGATTTCGGCATGGGTTTGAATCTGGGTAACTCCCGGGATCACGAACTCCACCGGGTTCTCAACTGTAATAATCTTTTTGTTGCCATTGTTCGCTTCTGCCAGAGCGCCCGACAACGTGGTCGACTTACCTGATCCTGTGGGTCCCGTAACAAGGATGATGCCGTTTGATTCCTGAATACTATCCTTAATAGCCTTGAGGTGGTCTGCCTCAAGGCCCAGGTTCTCAAGGTGAACTTCATCCCGATCTTTCGGCAAGAGACGCATTACGATAGATTCACCATGAACGCCAGGGACTGTCGAGACCCGAATGTCCATATCCGAGCCACTTATCCTCGTTGTTATCCTGCCATCCTGGGGCAATCGACGCTCAGCGATATCGAGTCCTGAGATTAATTTGATCCGTGATGCAACCGCCGGAAACCGTTCAACTGGCTGGCGAAACCGTGTATATA
>CAZJRI010000180.1:0-9872 GCA_964548025.1 uncultured Pseudomonadales bacterium | reverse complement strand
AAGCCAAACAGGTGCAGGCTGCGCTTGGGTTCCCCTGTGTAATCAGACCCTCGTTCACCATGGGAGGATCGGGTGGCGGTATTGCCTACAACCAGGAAGACTTCGCAGAGATTTGCACTCGAGGGCTTGATCTGTCGCCAACGGATGAACTGCTGATTGATGAATCGCTGGTTGGCTGGAAAGAGTATGAAATGGAGGTGGTTCGAGACAAGAATGATAATTGCATCATCGTTTGCTCTATAGAAAACCTGGACCCAATGGGTATCCATACGGGAGACTCGATAACCATCGCACCAGCTCAAACGCTTACTGATAAGGAATATCAGATAATGCGCAATGCAGCGATCAAAGTGCTCAGGGTTATTGGCGTTGAAACCGGCGGTTCAAATGTTCAGTTTGCAGTTGATCCCGATACCGGGAGACTGGTCGTCATCGAGATGAACCCGAGAGTTTCACGTTCCTCCGCACTAGCATCCAAGGCAACAGGTTTTCCAATTGCCAAGGTTGCAGCTAAATTGGCGGTAGGATATACGCTTGATGAATTGTCCAACGACATTACAGGGGGGGTGACGCCAGCATCTTTTGAACCCTCAATTGACTATATTGTTACAAAAATTCCAAGGTTCACATTCGAGAAGTTCCCTCAGACAGAAAATTATCTGACCACGCAGATGAAATCTGTTGGTGAGGTGATGGCTATCGGTCGTACATTTCAGGAGTCCCTGCAGAAAGCGCTCAGAGGCCTGGAGGTAGGCATAAACGGCTTGTCACCAATGATTGATGATACATCGAGTGATTGGCTCCATGATCTGAGGCGCGAATTGCGTGTGGCTGGCGCTGAACGAATTCGATATGTATCAGATGCGATGCGCCTTGGCCTCGACACCGAAGAAATCCATGAACTAACTCGCATTGATCCATGGTTTCTCAGACAGATCGAAGATCTGGTACTGGAAGAAACTGCAGTGCAGAAATCAGCCTTAAGCGATCTTGATTCGAAAAGAATATTCAGACTAAAGCAGAAAGGATTCTCTGATTCGAGGCTTGCAGAACTTCTTCGTATTAGTGAACAGGAGTTTCGGGGCAAGAGGCTGGAACTTGGAATAAAGCCTGTCTACCGGAGAGTTGATACCTGTGCTGCTGAATTTGAATCCTCCACTGCTTATATGTATTCAACCTACGAGGAAGAGTGCGAGGCTCGACCGACTGACCGGGACAAGATAATGGTGTTGGGCGGCGGTCCCAATCGAATAGGGCAGGGTATTGAATTTGACTATTGCTGTGTACATGCCGCACTCGCGATGAGAGAAGATGGTTATGAGACGATCATGGTCAACTGCAATCCCGAGACAGTCTCAACCGACTACGATACCTCCGATCGATTGTATTTCGAGCCCCTGACGCTGGAAGATGTACTGGCAATAGTTGATCTTGAAAAGCCGAAAGGTGTAATCGTGCAGTTTGGCGGTCAGACGCCATTGAAGCTTGCAGAGGACCTTGAGGCAGCCGGTGCACCCATTATCGGCACAACGCCTGATGCGATTGATCGAGCGGAAGACAGAGAACGCTTCCAACAGATGATATCTGATCTGAATCTCAGGCAACCGCCAAATAAAACCGCGAAGACAATCGAAGGGGGATTGGAAGCCGCCAAAGAGATCGGCTTTCCGATCATTGTCCGTCCCTCATATGTTCTTGGCGGCAGAGCGATGGAGATAGTCTACGATGATGCCGAACTCAAGACCTATATGCATGAAGCCGTACAGGTCTCGGAAAAGTCTCCGGTGTTATTGGATCGTTTCCTAGACCAGGCTATTGAGATCGACGTTGATATTGTTTGTGATGGCAGGCAGGTCGTTATCGGAGCGATCATGCAGCATATCGAACAGGCCGGTGTGCATTCCGGCGACTCTGCATGCTCGTTACCACCTTATAACCTGGAGAACTCTCTGATTACTTCCATTCGAGAGCAGGTAGGCGCCATGGCACTTGAACTGGGCGTGGTCGGCTTGATGAATGTTCAACTTGCAATCCAGAACGGCGATATTTTCGTGCTCGAGGTAAACCCCAGGGCGTCACGTACCGTTCCTTTTGTTTCAAAGTGTATCGGCACGTCGCTCGCCAAAATAGCAGCCAGGTGCATGGCTGGGACGTCACTTGAGGAACAGGGATTTACCAGGGAAGTGATCCCGGCCTACTTCAGCGTTAAAGAAGCCGTATTCCCGTTTGGGAAATTTCCAGGTGTTGATCCCATTCTTGGGCCTGAGATGAAGTCGACCGGAGAGGTTATGGGTGTTGCTGATACATTCAGCGAGGCCTATCGAAAATCTCAACTGGCCGCTGGTGATTTACTGCCTGATGGTGGTACAGCCTTCCTCAGTGTCAGGGAAATTGACAAAAACGAACTGATTCAGGTAGCCAGAGACCTTATTGAAATAGGTTTCTCACTTGCCGCCACAAGGGGCACTGCACGGGCGTTGAAGGCAGAGGGGATAAAGGTCGAGATGGTTAACAAGGTTGCCGAAGGCCGGCCCCATATCGTTGACATGCTCAAGAATCAGGAAGTGGATCTAATTGTAAATACCACCGAAGGTAAACAGGCAATCAGGGACTCCTACACAATTCGACGTACGGCATTACAATTCAAAGTCTATAACGCAACCACCATGGCTGGTGCCCGTGCCTGTGTCGAAGCGGTTCGACATGGCGACAATTTCACTGTGCACAGACTTCAGGATTTGCATAGCAATACTTGAGAATTATAAAAAATTGCACCTGGTCCGGTGCGCTGGCAAGACATTTTTCTGGACAAGTCGCTTTAACTCTTTAACACTATACACATCGGGTTTTCCCGATTTTTTCATATTAGGAAAGCTATTATGGATAAGATTCCGATGACAGCCGAAGGGGAAAGCGCACTTCGTGAAGAGCTGGAGAATCTCAAACTGGTAGAACGTCCAAGAATTGTGCAGGCAATTGCTGAAGCCAGAGCGCAGGGTGACCTTCGGGAAAACGCTGAGTACCAGTATGCCAAGGAAGAACAAGGCTTCATCGAAGGCAGAATAGTAGAAATCGGCGGCAAACTATCCCATGCACAGGTCATAGACGTCACAGCGATACCTCCTTCCGGCAAGGTTGTATTCGGGACAACAGTCAGGCTGATTAATCTTGATAATGACGAAGAGGTTACCTACAAGATCGTGGGTGATGATGAGGCTGACATTAAAATTAACAAAATTTCGGTTTATTCACCGATCGCGCGGGCGCTCGTGGGTAAAGAAGTGGACGATGTTGTGATCGTAAAAGCCCCTGGCGGGGACATCGAGTACGAAATCTGTTCGGTAGAACATATCTAGTACGGGAGAGGCTGTCACAGAATCCCGGATCTGAGAATATTCGAGAGTTTAGGGTTTGGCTTTTGTGCGGCCCGATAGAGAACGGCAACATTTCCGATCTTTTGGACTATTTCAGTCTTGGACAGAGTCACGAGCTGGTTCAGCGTATTCTTGCGGTCTTCCCGGTCTTCAGCGTGGATCTTGATCTTAACGAGTTCATGGTCATTCAGGGCGCGGTTCAATTCACCCATAACGTCTTCGCTCAGGCCCTTACCGGCAATAGTGACGATTGGCTTCAGCGCATGGCCTATTGTTCGAAATCGCTTTAACTCTGCCTTGCTTATCATGATTAAATACCTCAATTATCTCCCGGATCTGACTGAATGGAATATTTTGACGTGGCGCTTTATGTGGCCCTGTACAGGGGCGGCGATTCTACCGGAGACGGGCGTATAAAAAAATGAAAAAAACCAAATCCAGTCATCGCTGGCTTCGTGAGCATGAGGACGATGAATTTGTAAAACGTGCGAGGATAGACGGCTATCGATCCAGGGCAAGCTATAAGTTATTGGAAATTAACGAAAAATTTAAGTTAATAGAGCCTGGCAATTGCGTCCTGGATCTGGGTGCTGCACCGGGTGGCTGGTCCCAGGTCGCTGCTAAATGTGTTGGAAATAAAGGCAGGGTAATTGCCCTGGATATCCTCGAAATGGAAGCAATTAAGGGCGTTACGTTCATTTGTGGTGATTTCACGGAAGAAGAGCCGCATAGAAAACTGCTGGAAACTGTCAAAGATAGCAATGTGGACCTTGTTATTTCTGATATGGCCCCAAACTTAAGTGGTATGAAGCATATTGATTTGCCCAGATCGGTATATCTGGTCGAATTGGCAGTGCAGTTAGCTGACAGTGTGCTCAAAAAAGGTGGAAATTTAGTGACGAAATGCTTTGAAGGCGAAGGAATTGGTGAAATTCGACAGTCTTTCAGGCAAAGATTCAGGAAAGTGGTCAACTTCAAGCCAAAGTCGTCAAAAGCGAAATCCAGAGAGATATACGTGATAGGCCTGGAGAAGATCAACAATCCTGCTGAATAACTCCGTGTGTTAAGTTTTAAAGAAAGCCACGAGGGCAGTAAAGATGCCACATTTGGTGAACAATTTGATCTATAGTAAGGTGGCAGTCTCACCAAAAATAAAAACACAGGGAACAACGCAGGAAACAACACAGGAAACAAAGCACAGCGGGAATAGTATTGAGAGGATAATACGTTGAATGACATGGGAAAAAATCTACTGCTTTGGCTTATTATTGCTGCAGTACTGCTAACTGTTTTTAGAAACTTTGATGTTGATCGTGGGCCGGAGGAAGTAGATTATTCCAGCTTCCTTGAGATGGTTGAACGAGGCCAGATCAAAGCAGTGGACGTCGATGGATTGGTCATCCGGGGCTGGCGCTTCGACGGCGAAGCATTTGAAACCATCCAACCGCAGATTGTTGATAAAGCCTTAATCGATGATCTGGTCGAAAATAAAGTTGAGTTTCGTGGCAAGAGACCAGAACAGCAATCACTCTGGACACAACTTCTGGTTGCCGCTTTTCCAATCCTTGTAATCATCGCGGTGTTTATGTTTTTTATGCGCCAGATGCAAGGAGGCAATGGCAGTCGTGGAGGGCCACTTACCTTCGGTAAGAGTAAAGCCAAGCTGCTGGGTGAAGACCAGATTAAAACCACCTTTGCAGACGTAGCAGGTGTGGATGAAGCCAAGGAAGATGTCCAGGAACTTGTGGAATTCTTACAGGATCCGAGCAAATTCCAGAAACTCGGCGGCCGGATTCCCCGCGGAACGCTGATGGTTGGCCAGCCCGGTACTGGTAAGACCTTGCTAGCAAAGGCAATTGCTGGTGAAGCGAAGGTGCCTTTCTTTTCTATCTCAGGTTCCGATTTTGTCGAGATGTTTGTCGGTGTTGGCGCCTCCCGGGTCAGAGACATGTTTGACCAGGCCAAGAAACAAACGCCGTGTATCATATTTATCGATGAGATTGACGCTGTCGGTCGGCATCGAGGTGCCGGACTTGGTGGAGGTCATGATGAACGCGAACAGACACTGAACCAGTTGCTGGTCGAAATGGACGGCTTCGAAGGCAATGAAGGTATCATTGTAATCGCTTCAACCAACCGCCCGGATGTATTAGACCCTGCACTTTTAAGACCTGGCCGGTTTGATCGTCAGGTTGTTGTGAGCCTCCCGGATATCAGAGGCAGGGAACAGATTCTCAAGGTTCATATGCGCAAGGTTCCACTTGGAGCAGACGTTGAACCGTCAGTTCTGGCTCGAGGTACGCCGGGATTCTCAGGTGCTGATCTAGCTAACCTGGTCAACGAAGGCGCGTTGTTTGCTGCAAGACAAAATAAACGCACTGTCGGCATGGAACAGTTCGAACAGGCCAAAGACAAGATCATGATGGGTGCTGAGCGCAAGAGTATGGTCATGTCCGAATCGGAAAGGCGAAATACTGCCTACCATGAGGCGGGTCACTGTATCGTTGGGCACCTGGTACCTGAGCATGATCCGAATTATAAAGTGACTATTATCCCAAGAGGCATGGCGCTGGGTTTAACGATGTTTTTGCCCGAAGAAGATCGGTATTCCATGAGCAAAAGGGCATTGCATTCCAAAATATGTACGATGTTTGGTGGTCGAATCGCAGAGGAATTAACGCTGGGTGGCGACGGGATTACAACAGGTGCAGCAAACGATATTCAGCAAGCGACGACAATGGCCAAAAACATGGTCACCAAGTGGGGACTTTCCGAAAAACTGGGCCCGCTAATGTATGCAGATGAAAATGAAGAAGTTTTTCTGGGGATGTCCGCTGGTAGTCCCAAACTTCAGGTTTCTGGTGAGACGGCTCGGATGATTGATGAAGAAGTGCGAGCGATAGCTGATGATTGCTATGCAACAGCTCAAAAAATTCTTGAAGACAACCGAGACAAGCTGGATGTGATGGCGCAGACGCTCCTCGATTATGAAACCATCGATAAATCCCAGATTGATGACATCATGGCGGGTCGTTCTCCCCAGCCGCCCGAAAGCTGGGAAGATGGTGATGGCGATGTCAACGCTTCATCATCTGATGCAGAACCGGAAAATGATCCAAAACCAAAACCACCACACCAAAGTGGATCCGTTGGCGGTCCCGCTGGTGAACACTAATCTGATCGAATAGGTTCGTCGATAGAAGAGGTTGTAATTCAACCTCTTTTTTGTGTGCTTGAATTTTCGCGAAATGCTTTCTCATCTTCCTAAACCCGCAGTAATGGGGATCTTAAACGTCACACCTGATTCTTTCTCAGATGGTGGCAAGTACCTGGCGATTGATCATGCATTGCGACATGCAGAAGCCATGATTGCTGAGGGTGCCGATATTATCGATGTCGGCGGAGAATCCACAAGACCCGGGGCAGCAGCCGTTACGCCGTCCGAAGAGTTGGACCGGGTATTACCGGTTGTAGAAAACCTGAAGGCTAACTTTCAGATACCGGTTTCCGTCGATACCAGTACACCTGAAGTCATATCGGCTTCTGCGTTGGCCGGTGCAGATATGATTAATGACGTAAGGGCTTTGCGTCGTGAGGGTGCGATTGAGGCGCTGGCGACAACTGAGCTACCTGTTTGTCTGATGCATATGCAGGGCAATCCGGCGACAATGCAAATGAATCCCACCTATGAAAACCTGATGGCCGAAATACGCGGTTTTTTTGTTGATAGAATCGAAGCCTGTGTGAACAATGGCATCCAGGAAAACCGGATTATGCTCGATCCGGGTTTTGGTTTCGGTAAAACCGTGCAGCACAATTTGCAGCTCCTCAATAGACTTGATGAATTCTGTAGCCTGGGTAGACCTATATTGGTGGGTCTATCCAGAAAGAGTACTATTGGTAAAATACTGGCGTCGACAGTGGATGACAGGCTTACCGGGAGTGTCGCAGGCGCCTTGATTGCAGTGATCAACGGGGCTGCAATCGTTCGGGTTCATGATGTTGCTCAAACAGTCACGGCACTGGCGATAAACGAGGCAGTAGTCTCCGAAGGAAAACAATTTGAATAATTATCTGGAAGAAGCTCTCAAACGAGTGATCATCAAATGCTGACAGATGGCGTGAAACAGTTTTTTGGTACGGATGGCATTCGAGGGAAGGTGGGGGAGCACCCCATTACCGCAGATTTTATGCTGAAGCTGGGATGGTCTGCCGGGCGGGTATTCGCCGCCAAGAATGTGGGTCGGATTCTTATTGGCAAAGATACGCGGATTTCCGGATATATGTTTGAATCTGCGCTTGAAGCGGGGCTGGTTTCAGCAGGTATGGATGTCCTGTTGCTGGGGCCTATGCCTACACCTGCAATTGCCTATTTAACACGAACTTTCAATGCACAGGCAGGTATTGTCATAAGCGCATCCCATAATCCGTTCAGCGACAACGGCATAAAATTTTTCACGGATAAGGGTGAAAAGCTGGACGACGAAGTGGAACTGGCCATTGAATCCCAGTTGAACCTCGCCAATCAGCAAATGGAAATGGTTGAGTCAGACAAAATTGGCAAGGTGTCGCGAATCAGCGATGCGGCAGGGCGATATATTGAATTCTGTAAAAGTTGTTTTGACTCCGGTTACAACCTGCTGGGCAAAAAAATCGTGCTGGATTGTGCAAATGGGGCGACCTACCACATTGCACCGAACGTATTTCGTGAACTGGGGGCGGAAATCGTAGAGATAGGGGTTTCGCCTGATGGTCTCAATATCAATGACAAGAGTGGCTCAACGCACCCTTCGGCACTACAGCAAAAAGTACTCGAGGTCAGCGCGGATTTCGGTATTGCATTCGATGGAGATGGTGACCGCGTGATCATGGTTGATGAAAAAGGAGAAATTGTCGACGGGGATGAACTCCTCTTTATAATCGCCAGCTACCGTAAGGCTCTGTCGATGTTAAGCGGTGGTGTTGTCGGCACGTTGATGAGTAACTTTGGCCTGGAAAGAGCACTTGCAGAGGCGGATATCCCATTCCACAGGGCTGCAGTAGGTGATCGTTACGTGCTGTCCGAATTACAACATCGACAATGGCAGCTAGGGGGTGAGTCATCAGGACATATCCTGTGTCTGGACCTGACATCGACAGGCGACGGTATTGTCTCAGCGCTGCAGGTAATTGCGGGCATGGAACGTTCTGGTAAAACCCTGCATCAGCTTAAGCAACAAATGAAGAAATATCCCCAGAGAATGATTAATGTCTCCTGTGCAGGCGAAGTAGTCGATAAGAATTCGGTTACCCAGGCGGTCGAAGCCACTCAACAGAAGCTACATGGAAAAGGCAGGGTGCTTCTGCGTCCTTCAGGTACGGAGCCTGTAGTCAGGGTCATGGTGGAGGGAGAGGACGAAGACCTGGTAGAGGAGTTGGCCCTTCATCTGGCCGATGTCGTTGAGCGGGCCTGAGGACAGTCGCTAACCTCATGATCGGAAGTAGATTTATTGAAAGTTAATATCAAAGCGTTTAACATGCGCAGCCGCTTTCGGGGTAAGTCATGAGAGAGCCGCTGGTAGTTGGCAACTGGAAAATGAATGGTACCAGGCAGAGTGTGAGCTCTCTGATGGAGGGCATCCTGTCATCAGGTATCAAGTGTAAGACCGTAGTCTGTCCGCCCAGCATTTTTCTCGCCGGGATTCAGGAATTAGCAGAAGATTCGAGCTTGCAGATTGGTGCTCAGAATCTGGATTGGCATGAAGACGGAGCCTATACCGGTGAAATATCCGCGAAGATGTTACGTGAATTTGGCTGTGAATATTCGATAGTTGGCCACTCGGAAAGGCGTGGGTTATACGGCGAGTCAAATGAGCAGGTTGCTCTGAAGTTTGCCGCCTGTCTTGAAGCAGGTATTACGCCAATATTGTGTCTCGGAGAAACACGCGATCAAAGGATGGCGGGAGAAACGGATCAGGTTATTGAGCGTCAGTTGATGTCCGTGATCAAAGAATCCGGTGTTGAGGTTTTTGGTAAAGCGGTAATTGCCTATGAGCCTGTGTGGGCAATTGGTACCGGGGAGACTGCAAGTCCAGAGCAGGCAGATGAAGTACACGGAAATATTCGTGATCTTCTTGCTGGAAGTAATGTGAATATCTCGGAAAATATTCAGATCTTGTATGGCGGTAGTGTGAATGAAGGAAATGCCGCTGAATTGTTCGCTATGCCGAACATAGACGGTGCTCTGGTTGGCGGCGCATCGTTAAGTGCAGACGCTTTTGTATCAATCTGTCGTTCTGCACATAATTAATGTTAACGTTTGCCAAAGCAGATAGACCCGAAACATTCACAACGGGGACCGAAATTTAAATCAGTTAGGAAACGGACTGGATAGAGAAAATTATGCAACCACAAGTTCTCGAAACACTTGTACTTATCATTCATGTGCTGGCGAGCCTGTCGATTATAGGACTCGTTTTGATTCAGCACGGAAAGGGAGCCGAAATGGGCTCTGGTTTT
>CAZJRI010000179.1:4870-10117 GCA_964548025.1 uncultured Pseudomonadales bacterium | reverse complement strand
TTTACGAGGAAGCTCTTTACGAGGAAGCTCTTTACGAGGAAGCTCTTTACGAGGAGGCTTTCTACGAGAACGCCCAGGTCGCTTCTTGTCGGAGCAGTGAGGAGCTCTACCTCCCTTCGAATTTGCTGTCCCGCTTTTCGAGAAATGCATTTCGGCCTTCAGCGCTATCCCATGTCTGACCAGCCTCTATTTGCAAATTCGCTTCCAGTTGCATCTGTTCAGAGAAACTGTTTTCAAAGCTGTTCCAATAGGCTTTTCTGATCATGCCCAACGACTTTGGGCCATCGGCGAGTCGGCTGGCAATCTTCATCGCTTCATCCATCAGATCGCTATCCGGTACTACCCGGTTGATCAATCCCCATTCCAGTGCTTGCGAGGCCGGTAATCTGTCGGCCATTAACGAGAGTTCCAGCGCTCTGCCCCAGCCTATCATCCTGGGCAGATAATAAGTGGCACCACCATCCGGAACGAGACCGATATTTGCAAACGCCTGCAGGAAATAAGCACTATCTGCCGCAAGAACCATGTCTCCCATAACCGCAAAACTCATTCCCACACCCACTGCGGGACCATTGACGGCCGTCACAAATGGAAATGGCAGATGGCGCAGTTTTATCATTAGCGGCGCATAGTGAGTCTCAAGCACGGTACCAGAAGGTGGTAATTCCGATTCATCTCCCCTCGCCTGTAAATTCGCCCCGGCACAAAATGCCCTGCCTTCGCCTGTCATCAGAAGGCATCTCACACCACTGTCCGGTGCACTGGCTTCACTGACTGCCGCAGAAATCTCCGTCACCATATCTGATGACAGTGCATTTAATACCTCGGGTGCATTTAATTTCAGTATCCCAACCTTGCCTTCAGTTGTGTAGGTAATACTTTTATATGTCACTGTTTAGATCCTCTTGTTATGAGTCTTCAAATCGTTGATAGCCAGTCCGCAATTGCCTGTCCAATCTCGTCAGGTGAGTCCTCCTGAATGAAGTGACTACCAGCTACGGTCACTTCCGTTTGATTTCGCCACGTTCGACAAAATTCACGCGGTGCACCGCCAAGCAGTGCACCTGGTTCTGCATTAATGAATAATTTAGGTATATCAGATGATACCATCCACTCGGAATAATCAGTGGCAATCCTCACCACGTCAGCAGGTTCACCTTCAATTGGGATCTGGCGGGGCCAGGTGAGTGTAGGCCGCCGGTCCTCACCTGAATTCCTGAACGGCTCACGATAAATGTCCATTTCTTCCTCGGTCAGCTTCCTGAGTATTGAACCGGGGAGCACATTCTCGACGAAAATATTCTTCTCAAGAATCATCTCTTCACCTGCTGGCGATCTGAAACCCTGGAAGACAGGACGAGCGCTATCCGGGAATTCATCCCAGGACATGGGTCGAACAATTGCTTCCATATAGCAAATACCTTTTACGGCACTGCGATGACGGTTTGCCCAGTCGAATCCGAGCGCAGATCCCCAATCGTGTATGACAAAGGTAACATTCTGGTTAATGCCCAGTGCCTCGAGTGCATCATCGAAATACTGCCTGTGCTCGGCAAAGGTGTAACGATTAGGACCTGATCCAGGTAGTTTTTCGGAATCTCCCATCCCGATCAGATCGATGGCGATACAACGCCCAAGGTTTTTGACATGAGGCATAATGTTCCGCCACAAATAGGATGAAGTGGGATTCCCGTGCTGGAAGACAACGGGATCACCCTCACCCATTTCAACAAAGGCCATTTTCAGACCTTTAACTTCGATATATTTTTTTTCGGGTTTCTCAGCATTCATGCTTCATTTCTCCATCCGGACAATTGTCCTGTATTCTAATTACTGGCTAGAGGGTTACTTCTCCCACCAGCCGAAGATCTCGGGATGACGCCCCAACGTGAATACGATACACGCCAGGGTCAACAACCCAGCTACCCCTCGAAACATCCCAATGAGCAAATGCATCACTATCGAGGGAAATACTGATCTGCTTTTGCTCACCTGCTTCAAGATCTATTTTTGAGAATGCCCTAAGCTCCCGAATAGGTCTCGCAACTGTACCGTCGATGGGTTCTATGTAAACCTGTGCAACTTCCTGGCCTCTGAACCCACCCGTATTTGATAACTTGAAGCTGATTTCGCCACCTGATTTGTTCAACCCTTCGACACTTAAATCAGAGAACTCAAAGTCGGTATAAGAAAGTCCATGCCCAAAGGCCAGCAAAGGGTCAATATCGCGAGCATCGTACCATCGATAACCGACAAACAGCCCCTCACCGTAACTGACCTTGCCAAATTCCCCCGGATAACTCGTATAAGCTGGTGTATCCTGCAATCTCTTCGGAAAAGTGATCGGCAGCTTCCCAGAAGGATTGACCTTACCAAGTACTAAATCAACGAGTGCATTGCCGTATTCCTGCCCGGCAAACCAACTCTGAATCACAGCTTTCGCCTCATCAATCCAGGACATGGCAATGGGAGAACCGCTGTTGTTAATAACGACAGTTCTGGGATTCACTTTCAGGATCTCACGGATCAGTTCATCCTGCCGTCCCGGAAGTTCCAGCATTGCGCGGTCATTTCCTTCGGTTTCCCAGTCATCATTAGTTCCAACCAATAACAACACCGCGTCAGCATCTGCTGCCACCTGAACTGCTTCTGCCATATAATCTGCTGATTGCCCGGGAAGAATGCCGTAACGGACAGCAGCCATATCCGACATCGATGAAGTTTCGAACTCTATTTTGATTTCGACCGACTCTCCTTCACTTAGTTGATGGATTGCCCTTCTCTCAGTTGTGCCCTGGGTAAAAAAAGCTTCACCAGGTTCTGTATCACGCCAGTTATCAATCAGCAGTTCACCATCTACGTACATCCTCGCCCTGCCAGTTGATAACAAGCCAAACTCATAATCACCATCTTCCGAAGGCGTATAGTAACCTTCCATCAGTACTGACGTGGCCTTAGAACCCAATCCCGCCAACCTGACCGTGGACTGAGCAATAACCCTTTGACCAACAATTTCTGATCCGATTTCACCCCGGTAGAAAATGCAGTTAAGTCCGCGCTCACTACTCTCTTCGGTTGGTGAGAGATAGCGTCTGTCAGGTTCCGGGATATATTTATGTGTTCTACAGCCCACTGATGTAACAATTTCAGTATCAGGGAGCTTTTCAATCAATGCATCGTAGGGCGTTGAAATATAGTGAGGTTTCAACGAAGAGGAACCGCCGCCCATGATCCTGAAATCAAAGCTATTAGGCCCTATAAGCGCTAGTTTCCTGACTGATGTTACATCCAGGGGCAAAATACTTTCGTTTTTTATCAACACCATACCTTCAACAGCAGTCTGGTAGGCAACTGACCTGTGCTGCGGTCTATCAAGTGACTGTTCAGGTATCTCATCAGGATTTTCAAATCGACCTGACCAATCGAGTACTCGTAATAAGCGTCTCACTTTGTCATCAAGGCACGACGCTGAAACCGACCCACTTTCTACCGCTGACTGAAGCTCTTCTCCCCATACTCTCGCAGGACCAGGCATCTCAAGATCAAGACCACCTACAGCATTGGGTATCGTTTCTTTCGCTGCAAACCAGTCAGACATGACCAGGCCCTCGTATTCCCACTCACCTTTCAGCACTTCATTAACCAGGTGGTCGTGGGAGCAGGCATAAACGCCGTTAATGCGATTGTATGACGCCATGAGGGTCCAGGGCCGACTTCTTTTTATCGCTATTTCAAAGGGACGAAGGTAGATTTCTCTCAAGGTTCGTTCATCGATTTCTACAGAGATGGTATGCCGTTCAAATTCAGAGTCATTACAGACAAAGTGTTTGACACAGGCGCCCACGCCCTCTTTCTGCAAACCATCCGTAAACGAAGCCGCCAAAATGCCAGATAAATACGGATCTTCTGAATAGCATTCGAAATCGCGGCCGCCAAGGGGCGTGCGATGGATATTAATTGTTGGTCCGAGAACGACCTGGACGTTCTTGCTTTTCGCTTCCTCTGCGATTGCTTTTCCGAGCTGTTCTATCAGAACCGAATTCCACGTGGAAGCGAGACAGATACCAACAGGAAATGAAGCCGCAGTAACGCCACCATCACCTCTGACACCATTTGGCCCGTCACTCACTTTAAGAACTGGCACTCCGGCTGATTCGATCGGATGGGTTCGCCATGCGCTGGCACCAGATACAAGTCTGACTTTGTCTTCCAGCGTCAGCTCATTCAGCGTGAGTTCTATATCGGTCATTCTCATCAACTCCAATTCAAGGTGAAGCAACTGTCAGCACAGATGCAACGGGCATATCAATCAGTCTTTTTCGGTTCCAACGGTACTATTTCTACAAGCTGTTCGCGATTACCAGCCTGATTAAAACACATTACTGCATTCATCATATGTTCAGCTTCCTGCAAATAAACTACTTCCAATCACATGTAGAGGTAACGGGATATGAAAGCGTATCTGATAATTGCTGGTCTTTTATTAACAAGCTGCGCCAGTCAAGACGTTATCGTCGACAGAAAAGGTCTGGATGACCGACAATTTCAACAGGACCTGGTTGAATGCCAGGCTTATGCCGAGGAGGTCAGAACCGGCACCGAGGTGCTGCGCCAGGGCGCTATTGGCGCAGCCCTGGGTGGCGCAATCGGCGCAGTTGCAGGCAATCGCAGAACCGCTGAGCGAGCTGCCGGTGTCGGCGCTGTCAGCGGTGCCGCGGGTGGCGCACTAGGTGCAGAGCATCGGAAGGAACATATCGTCCACAACTGTTTAAGGGGAAGAGGATATCGGGTATTGGGCTAAGAATTTTTGTGCCTTGCTCCCACCAACCGGATGTTAGTTCAGATTTTTCCTGTTCTTCTTCTATCATCCGGTTGGTGGGGGGTTTTTTCTTTCCATTTTCTGCGCCTTTTGTCTCCTTATTCCTGACAATCCGTGAGTACCCCTCCGTAGACACAACCTCTCGTGTCTGTGGGGTAATTTCCTCTATTCATGGGTAGACGGGTTTAACAAGTCTGCGGGTTGGTTTCTTTATTTCAGCGGACCGGTCTGCAGATCCCTGATCCTGTTTTTCAGATATACATAGCCTTTTATGGGACTACGCAACAGCCCTCTGCGAATCAGACGCTTCATATACTTCATACTGTCCATCGTTGTGATATTCGCGCCCGGCATCTTTCCGGGTAGCTCGTGCCCAACGTACTTTTCTATCGGAACCTTCAACGTCAAAGACTCTACTTGTGGAATTC
>CAZJRI010000179.1:0-4860 GCA_964548025.1 uncultured Pseudomonadales bacterium | reverse complement strand
ACGTATCGATTCTTCGGATACCTGACAGATAATCTTGACTGAAATCTCGACCTCATCGAATTTTGGTTCCTCTACGAAGCCAGCGATTCGATCATCGCACCAGACCCCGAAAACGAAATCCGCCTGTCCTTCCCAAACCCTTAGTGTCAGATTGCTGTCTTTTGCACGTCGAGTGACGGTCGGTGGTTTAATGATCTCATCAAAATTCAGCCCTTCCGGACCGCTGACCTCTATATGAGTTGCCACCATGCCCTCCGGAACGGGATCATCACAAATATATAGACCTGGCCTCATATCGAATCGAACGACCAACTGCCTGACCACTGCCCCTTTGAGATTGCCACCACCGCCATGATAAGTGGCAGAAATCCGAATATCATCTATATCGGTGCTGGCGTTCGGTTCATCGTTACTCAGTAGAATCTCGCCAAGCGCACTGTCAATTATTGCCTCAGCACTATCTCGATGGGAAAGGTTACGATTAAAAAACTTTTCGGTAATTACACCCCGTTCATTCACGAGATAGATCCCGGGGAAGGGAATGCCAAAAAAAGGCACTTGATCCCTGGTTACGAAATGATTGTGAATACCGTAGTGTCGAATAACTTTCGACCCCTTATCCGACAACAGGGTGAAAGCTATGTTGTGATGGTCAGCAAATTCTGCCAAAGCACCCACTTCATCATATGAGACCGCGTAGACTTTTATTCCGGCTTCCCGGAATTTATGCAGAGCACCCTGCAACTCCACGAGTTGCGTCATGCAGCGTGGTCACCATACGACCGACCGAAAGAAGACTAGCGCAGCTTTTGAGTTGCCTCGGTCCCGGTGCAGATCAATCCGTTTACCCTCTGCACTTCGAAGTGTAAAACCCGGTAGAAATTCACCAACCTCAGGACCAGTAAAGAACCCTTCTTCGGGTGCAGTGCGTTGACCGTCCGTGGTTGGTAATGATGCCAGTAGCCCATCATTATCCCGATACCCCTCATAGGGATCTTTAACAATCACTCAATCAAACCAATTCTTATAACACAATGTGAGTGTGTCATAGTTTTAGCTGGAATTGAAAGACAGCTCATCGGAATGTCATTTATGCAGCGTGCCGGAAACCACTCGGTCACCGATATTGAAATCGAATCATCGATCGCTTGCTGATTAATCCGTCAGTTCTTGATCTTTAAATCTCCCCTTCCGGCATATCCTGCCTGTCACCCCCAAATACGATATCGGCGAGTGACAATTCATCAGCTTCACGCTCGAGCAATCGGAAGGCAGCATTCATTGAATGGTGCATCGGGAATGATGCGCGCAGACCCATCATGTCGTAATCCGCATTAATTGCATCTTTCAACCACATTGAACCCAGCGGATTGCGCGCTGCCAGATCAACACAGAGTCGGTTCACTTCTTCTTCCAGCTCCTCTGGCGGAAAAACCCGGGTCACGAGTCCAATCTTCTGCGCTTCCTTGGCTGTTATCAGCCTGCCAGAGAGGAGCAGGTATTTAGCCTGTCGCAATCCCAGCATCCAGACCCAGAGTGGTAAACTGGTTACTCCACCCACCCTTTGCGCCTGGTGGCCGAAGGTTGCTGTATCCGCAGCGAAGGCAATATCGCAGAGCATCTGAAAATAGCAGCCCGTGGCGATAGCAGGCCCTGATACCTGTGCAACCGTTGGTTTGGGGTAATACCATATCCGCAGATAACGATTGCTGATTTTGCGTAGTGCCGGTGCAGCATCATTCAGTCGCCAGCGATCCTGCCCCTTCGGTGGAACCGTATAAGGATTGTCTTTCAGATCGTATCCTGCACTGAATGCAATACCCGCACCTTTGAATATCACCACCCGAACATCGTCATCCGCTTCTGCAACATCTAGCGCATCATCGAGTTCTTCCAGCAATTTCGTATTCAACGCATTTCTTTTATCTGGTCGGTTGAACGTAATTGTGCAGATTCGGTCACTAACCTCGTAAAGTAAAAATTCGTAATCCGGCATGTTGATCCCCTGAGAATTCTTGAAATGTACCGGAGGAGTATAAGGCAATGGTTAATTTTTCTGTATGGATCGACATTCCTGAGATCCGGAGAAATCAGACAGTTCTGCTGACATCCTGACGAATGTGGCGTCGTTTTACGGGGCCCAGGCTTCAGAGAATCAACCAGTAATTGCCTTTAGGATCAAATCAGGCCATAAAAGACTAAATCGTTGCTGTACTTTGCCTTAATTTGGAGTAGACTTCTGGCGCTGGTAATATCACAGCAGATATTTATGTACGTGCAATTTTGTCGACGTTGATCCACATCTTGTCTTTCGTAAGTAATTCCTGCTTTTTCAGCACTCTATCGACAGGGCTCATAACCTTATCGATTACGACTAATATGTTTGGAGATAATATATGGCTACTGGCCGAGTAAAATGGTTCGATGAGAAAAAAGGCTTCGGCTTTATTGAAAGAGAAGAAGGTAATGACGTCTTCGTCCATTTTAGAGCAATAAATTCCCCAGGTTTCAAGACGTTAACCGAAGGACAAGAAGTAGAATTTGAAGTTGAGCAAGGACAAAAAGGTCCGCAAGCTGCCAACGTTCAGATTTTATAACTCGAACTGAGGTCGTTTGCGCGACCTCTTTTTGAACAACTTATATCTCGCCAATTGAAATTGGCGAAGTTATTCTACGTGCCCTTGAACAACTATTCCGCGTGGATCAGATAGTCGTGCAGTTCCGTCAGTGAGCTGAATACAGAACATTCCAAACCTGCCAATCGTTCATGACTCTGATGCCCTGTTGAGAGTAGAACACAATCCATACCCAATGCTGCGGCGACTTCATAGTCGTGAGTTGTATCACCGATCATCAATGCACCATCAGCTTCTATGCGAAATTCATCAACGAGTTCCTGACCTGCACTTATTTTTCCATGTGCAAGGCTGTCGGACATGCCTTTGATGCCTTCAAAATTCTCAACAAGCTGGAATCTGGCTATCATACGACACAGCGACTCATGTTCCGTACCCGATAGTATAAATTGGCGCTTACCGTCTTTCTTTACTGCAGACAGGATGCCCGAGACAGAAGGGAACAGCGCTGATCTGGAGAGATTCATCTCAAATTCGTCACAGAAAAACTTGCTCAGGGCTTCATAATCGAGCCGGGACACATCCAGACCCGCGCGCTCATAGTAGGATCTAACGGGGAAGTCGAAGATCTGGACATAACGTTCCTGTGTCAGTGGAGGTACACCATGGTCTGCAAAAATCTGATTGGCGATACCCAGTGCCAGCGCCACATCATCCAGCAGCGTTCCGTTCCAGTCCCAGATGACTGTATGATAATTGCTCACAAGATGTCCTGATGCTCAAATAAGTATGTTATCGGATATACAGCGGGATTTCGCTGACAATCAGACTCAGGGCTGAATGGCACTTACTTAAAGCACCAGGTCAATTTGATCTCAATCCACGTCAATCAGGATTCACTTTTTCGGAACACTTTTAACCTGCTGGGTTAGCAGCGTATCCAACCTCGCCGCGAACCGTTGACGGTCAGTTTTATTCAGTGCGGGGGGGCCTCCAGTATGAATGCCACTCGACCTCATCGTATCAAGAAAATCTCGCATATTGAGCCGGGACTTAATATTTTCAGTTGAAAACAGTTCACCCCGCGGACTGAGTGCCACTGCCGCCCTGTCGATGACTTCAGATGCCAGTGGTATATCACTGGTGATGACAAGATCTCCTTCCTCAACTCTCTTAACTATCTCATTATCGGCAACATCAAATCCTGAGGGAACCTGTAGGAATCTGATATGAGGAGAAGAAGGAATCCGCATGGCCTGATTGGCGACAAGCGTGGTCTGAATGCCGGTTCTGGCTGCAGCCCTGAACAAAATCTCCTTGATGACTACCGGACAGGCATCTGCATCAACCCAGATCTTCATAGTGAATGTCCCGAAGTATTGTAGATCTTCATAGTGAATGTCCCGAAGTGTTGATAATTGACATCAATTTCTGATCCGCCCGATAAGCGAATCGTACCGCCGGTTCAACCATTGTGATCGAACTACCAGGGTACAAAGACATTAGCCGGATAATCCGGTCCGACCTCATCAGTTCATCAAGCCAGTCTTTCATCATCCCGGTTCACATAGATTCCATGTTGCCTGAGTATACGATGCAGTTCTTCCGATCCGGATTCGAGTTGGTAAAGCATGGCATTGAGCCCCGCTTTTTCTGCTCCTTCAACATTCTTCGGGTGATCATCCAGAAACAGAAGATTATTGCCATCGAGATTCAACTGTTTGGCTATCGCTGAAAAGTACTCCGGGTCTGGTTTGGCAAGACCCAGATCACACGAGTAGAAAAGTGCATCAAAGACCCGTTCATAGCCCAGCTCTTCTTTCATGTATTGCGCTCGATACGCATGTTGATTGGTCGCAAGTACTGCTCGAAGTCCCATGGACCTCAGCACGCTGACTATTGCCAGTACTTCCTGATCAGGTTCTATCATCGTCCAGACATCAAGTGCACGATCAACGGATACCTTGCTATTAAACCTTGTCAGGACCTCTGCCAGTTGAGGTTCAAATTCTTCTGCGCCGGTCAGGCACGGTATTTCGGCTTTAAATACCGCATCGACAAAACTGTCTGCTTCACTGTCATCAGCAACGAGTTCCTTAAGCAGCAATCGAACTGGTCTGATATGATTTTGTACGACGCCGTCGGCGTCGAATAAAACTGCCTCTATATTCACTGTCTCATACTCATGGAGTATCAATAATTGAAACCGTCAACGTTAACATTAACCGGGATGCCAGAACATATGGTCAGCGCATTGACCCTATCACCGTGAACTTACTTTACG
>CAZJRI010000178.1:0-10254 GCA_964548025.1 uncultured Pseudomonadales bacterium | reverse complement strand
ACTGCGTTTTACAGGCATTTTAAAAACAAAACTGATCTAAAAGCAGAATTGATGCGAAGGGGTTTTCAAATTCTTTATAAAGGTATGGAGGATTTAACTAATAATTTTTCTAGTTACGGAGCTCATTACATAAGATTTGTGACCTCCCCCCACAAAACCGGGCCATTCAAAACTAGAGATTTCTGGCAAAATGACTCGCAGGAGAAGGAGTGGTTTTGTGAAGAAGTCGAAGTACACCGAAGAGCAGATAGCGTTTGCATTACGGCAGGGAGAAACAGGCACGAGGGTATCTGAGATCTGTCGCAAGATGGGGATATCTGATGCCACCTACTACAATTGGAAGAAGAAGTATGGTGGCCTGGGCGTTTCTGAGTTGCGACGGCTAAAGCAGCTTGAAGAAGAGAATGGCCGACTAAAGCGGATGGTGGCCGACCTCAGCCTGGATAAGCAGATGTTGCAGGACGTTCTGCAAAAAAAGCTCTAAAGCCAGCCAAGAAGCGCGAACTGGTTGAGTTTCTGAAGGAGGCTTATCGGATTGCCACGCGGCGAGCCTGCCGTGTTCTTCTGACACACCGATCGGTTCATTGCTATCAGTCTCGTAAGAATCCGGATACTGCGTTGCGCAACAGGATTAAGGAGATCGCGGCAACCAGGATCCGCTATGGATACCAACGTATCCATGTGTTGCTTAAACGTGAAGGCTGGCAGGTCAACCACAAGAAGGTACACCGCATCTACTGCGAAGAAGGGCTCAATCTACGCAGCAAGCGACCAAGACGAAGTGTTGCGGCTGCGCGGCGGATGGAACGTCCGGATATCAATTCGATTGATCAATGTTGGAGTATGGATTTTGTGGCAGACAACCTGTTTGATGGCACTCGGATCAGGGCGTTAACTGTAGTCGATAATTTTAGTCGCGAGTGTCTGGCGATTCATGTTGACAAGGGAATCAGGGGAGAACACGTGGTCAACCTGCTGGATGCAGTCGCTGAACTTTATCATCGCAGGCCTGGGCGTATCCAAGTTGATAACGGTAGTGAGTTCGTGTCAAAGAATTTAGATCGTTGGGCATATGAAAACGATGTTGTGTTAGACTTTTCTCGTCCAGGAAAACCGACGGATAACCCGTTCATTGAATCATTTAACGGCAGCTTCCGTGATGAGTGTCTGAACAGTCATTGGTTTCTTTCCTTGCAAGACGCAAGAGAGAAAATCGAAGCCTGGCGGGTGGAATATAATGAGTTCAGACCGCACTCATCGCTAGGAAATCTAACGCCGATCCAATACGTGGAGAGGCAAACAGAAGCCGGAAATTTCTAACTATGGCTGGCTCGGATTAGGGGTGGGGCTCATTTGGATTGGATTACCCACATATTTACGATTTGATGTTTGGGAATACGGATTTAGATATGTCTCTTTATCCTGATTTAGAAGCTCTGTCCGATGCATCCTTTAGTGGGATAGTTGAAGGACTGAAATCTTTTATGCCTGATGAGTCAGAGAACGATGTCATGATAAAAGCATACAATGTTTGGGCGTCTGTTCATGGGATAGTTGGAATTTTGAGACGATCGAAATGGCAGGGAAAACAAACTGAAACTCTCGAATGGATTGAGAATAACTTAGAAGAGTATTTAGAAAAGACAACTTTTGGTTGAAGGCGGCTATTAACTCATTAGAGGACTACACAGTATGTAGTGAGGGAAGTGATAAAATATTGATATGACGACAAAAAAGGTAAATAACAGAGGGGAAGTTTTAACCCTAGTAACTACACACTTACTACACACTAGTAAAACACACCTCGGAAACCCTCGTTTTACTTGGATTTCTAGTCATGTCGACTATTGAGTGGGAGTAGCTCAAAGCGAGCTTGGAGGTCATATTATGCATTCGAGGGTTGACCCTTCTCAGGCTGAGTTTGACCAGTACTATGAAAAACCGGATCCCTGGGGGATCAATAATTCACCACAGGAAATGGCGCGCAGAGAGATATTCGATCAAAAATTCGCACACTGCTCCTTTTCGTGTGGACTCGATATCGGTTGCGGTGAGGGCGATGCGACAAATGCGATGAGCTTTGTCGAGAAAATCGATGCAGTGGATATCTCCAGAGTCGCGCTTGCGAGAGCAAAGAGCAATTATCCGCACATAAATTTCAGTTGTCTTGATATAAGAGATATCAGTGAACTGAAGGATCATCATTATGATTTTGTCAGTTGTCTCGAGACGCTCTATTACGTTTCTGATAAGTCAGAAAGAGAGAGAATTATTTCCGATATCTGCAATAAGGGAAAGGATAACTGCGTATTCCTTTTTTCAGCCGTGACCGTTGGTGAGAATGAACATCGGCGCTACTTTTATTTTGATGAACTGAGCGAGATGCTAGGGGTGTACTTCAATATTCTGGACATTTTCCCCATAAGATTGGGGAAGGTCCCAATGTACGTTAGGATTCGAAATAAAATTCTGCGGCATGCACTACCTTCATTTGCCACCAGTATTTATAAAAGGGACCTGCAAAGATACGGGGTAGAGGCGGCAAATCAGAATTGCTTTGTATGCGTAAAAAAGTAAGTTCAGCGTGTTTTAGTACCGTAGTAGGAAAGGGGCAGATATCAGCATGAAGCGCAGCATGGTCATCAGCTTTATCGGCAACGATCAGCCTGGTCTGATTAGAGCCATCAGCGACGTGGTTAACAGCAATCATGGTAACTGGCTTGAGAGCAAAATGAGCCAGCTGGCCAGTCGGTTCGCTGGTATAGCCGTGATCGAGGTGGATGAAGAACATTTTGACGAGTTGAAGAGCGCACTTGGGAATGTCGAAGGCATTTCAACGCTGATTGAAGAGACCGAGAGAGAGACTGAGGTCGCCAACACCCGGGTGCTGGGTTTAAACATTGTTGGCCCGGACAGGCCCGGGATACTTCACGATGTTACGATGGCACTTGAAAAGTTCGTGGCCAATGTTGCAGAAATGGAAACGAATATCGCGGCCGCACCCATGAGTGGTGAACTTACTTTCTCTGCAGACGCAAGTATTGAAGTGCCCTATGAAATGGACTGGCGTGTGATAGCAGATCAACTTGATATTGTTGCTAATGACCTGGGTGTCGATATTTTGCTGGATGACGATTCTGATCAATGAGATCTCTGGATTACTGGATGCAGGCTGCACTGAAGCTCGCTGATAAGGCAGCCGAAGCAGATGAGGTACCCGTTGGCGCAGTAGTTGTGAAAGACGACGTGATTATTGGTGAGGGATACAATAAAACGATTGGCAGTCTCGATCCGAGTGCCCATGCGGAAATCATCGCCCTTCGCGATGCCGCAAAGAGACTGGGTAATCATCGGCTGGTTGAAACGGATTTATATGTCACCATTGAACCTTGCACTATGTGTGCTGGTGCCATGGTGCATGCACGAATATCACGGTTAATCTACGCTGCAAGAGAGCCGAGGGCAGGAGCCATTGATTCGAGCATACACGTATTGGCTAACCCCTCTTTGAATCATAAGGTCGAAGTGATTTCTGGAATTTGTGAAGACGAAGCATCAGCGAAAATGTCAGCTTTCTTCAGAGCCAGGCGAAATTAAACCCTACGGCATTTGTACAATTTAGATTTATTTAAGGAGACCATCAATGTTGCGGTTGCCCGGCGCGCCTGCTTTATCTGAATTCAGAATACAGAAACTGCTGAGGACCTTCAGCGACTCCGAAAGTGAAAATCTCAACGCAGCAAAGATCAGCAATATTAAAACCCGCTTTGTTCACTTTTATGAGACCACTGAAGATCTTGATGAGAATGAACTGGCCATTTTGAAGTCAGTGCTCACTTACGGGCCTGCCTCAGATCAGGATTATGAAGACAGTGATGGTCTGTTTCGACTGGTTGTTCCCCGCCCGGGTACAATTTCTCCCTGGAGTTCAAAAGCGACTGATATCGTCAAGATCTGCGGGTTGTCAAAGATCAGTCGAGTAGAACGTGGCATCGCATTTTATATAGAAACTGAAGAGAAGCTTTCGTCTAGTGATCTGAAGCTCATTGATGAGGCTATTCACGATCGCATGACCGAAGTTGTATTCGATGACTTTGAAGATGCGCAGATCCTGTTTCGTATTGATGATGCCAGACCGCTTTCAACTGTCCCTGTCCTGGATGAGGGAAGCAGTGCCCTTGCAAAAGCAAATACAGAACTTGGCATGGCACTGGCGGACGATGAAATTGATTATCTTGTTGATGCCTTCAGGACGCTGGGTCGTGACCCGACAGATGTCGAACTGATGATGTTCGCCCAGGCAAATTCGGAACACTGTCGGCATAAAACATTCAGGGCAAGTTGGACCCTCGATGGA
Source organism: uncultured Pseudomonadales bacterium (assembly GCA_964548025.1). GTDB lineage: Bacteria > Pseudomonadota > Gammaproteobacteria > Pseudomonadales > Azotimanducaceae > JAHRVQ01. Next base: position 5,897 of record CAZJRI010000178.1, on the reverse strand, counting down.
GAAGATCAACCCCATAGCCTGATGGATATGATTCAGAATACCTTTCAGCACACAAATGGTGCGGGGGTTCTGAGCGCCTATGAGGACAATGCCTCTGTGATTACCGGCAATAAGGGCACCCGGTTCTATCCTGACCCCGATTCCCGCCAATATGAATTTCATGATCAGGATATTCACATCCTGATGAAGGTGGAAACCCACAATCACCCCACAGCAATAGCGCCTTTCCCCGGTGCTGCGACCGGTTCCGGCGGTGAGATCCGGGATGAAGGCGCGGTTGGACGCGGTTCAAAACCCAAGGTTGGTCTGACAGGCTACAGCGTTTCCAATCTCAAGATCCCCGGACAACAGGAGCCCTGGGAAGTAGACAATGGCAAACCCGATCGAATTGCCAGCGCACTCGATATCATGATTCAAGGGCCGATTGGTGGCGCCGCTTTTAATAATGAATTTGGTCGGCCAAATATCGCCGGATATTTCCGTACATTCGAAATGAATGTAGATGGGGAAACCAGGGGTTATCACAAACCCATCATGATTGCAGGCGGCATGGGTAATATCAGAGCTGAACATATCGAGCAGACACCAATTGATCCTGGTGCTGCGCTGATCGTCCTGGGCGGTCCGGCCATGTTGATTGGTCTGGGCGGAGGAGCAGCTTCGTCGATGGCAACCGGGACCAGTGATGCTGAGCTCGATTTTGCGAGCGTACAGCGTGGTAATCCAGAAATCGAACATCGATGTCAGGAAGTCATCGACCAGTGTTGTCAGATGGGTGGAAGCAATCCAATCCAGTTTATTCATGACGTTGGCGCCGGTGGCTTATCGAATGCGCTGCCAGAACTGGTGAAAGATGGCGGGGTGGGCGGCCGGTTCAGATTGCGGGATGTGCCAAATGATGAGCCTGGCATGTCACCGCTTGAAATATGGTGCAACGAGGCACAGGAAAGATACGTACTGGCAGTCGCTGAAGAAAATCTGGCATTGTTTACCGCTATCTGCGAGAGAGAACGATGCCCGTTTGCAATTGTTGGTACCGCAGTAGACGAGAATCATTTATTTGTGAACGATACTCAATTAGATGCCAATCCCGTGGACCTGCCTATGTCGGTTCTGTTTGGCAAACCGCCTCGAATGCATAAAACCGCTGAGACCAGAGTGATTCCCGAGAAACCCGTTGATCTCAACTATGATATTGCGGAAGCGGTTTATCGTGTGCTGGGTCATCCGACGGTTGCGAACAAGGGTTTCCTGATTACGATCGGCGACAGGACAGTAGGCGGCATGGTGAGCCGTGATCAGATGATCGGACCCTGGCAGGTGCCCGTCTCTGATGTGGCGATATCAGCCAATGGCTATACCGGCTACTTCGGTGAAGCAATGTCGATGGGTGAGCGCACCCCGGTTGCCTTGCTGGACAGTGCTGCCTCAGGAAAGATGTCTGTCGGCGAAGCAATCACCAATATTGCAGCGGCGAAGATTGAGCGGATTGAAGAAATCAAACTTTCTGCCAACTGGATGGCTGCTGTCGGGCATCCGGGTGAGGATGCGAATCTCTACAAAACTGTGGCTGCCATTGGTATGGATCTATGCCCGGAACTGGGCATCTGTATTCCTGTTGGCAAGGATTCAATGTCGATGCAAACCCGCTGGCAGGAAAGTAACAGTGACAAGGCAGTCACCTCGCCTTTGTCCTTGATTATCTCGGCATTTGCCCCCGTTACGGATATCAGAGACACACTGACGCCTGAGTTGGATAACTCAGCAGACAGCGTCCTGCTGCTGGTTGACCTCGGCAGGCAAAGACTTGGCGGTTCGATACTAGTTCAGTGCTTTGGTGAGATGGGAGAGTCGGTTGCGGATGTTGATGATGCTCAGCAACTAAGAGCTTTCTTTGAAATCATGCAGACCCCGGCTGTTCGAAAGAAAGTGAAGGCATACCACGATCGTTCCGATGGTGGTGCTTTTATCACGCTGGTGGAAATGGCATTTGCTGCAAGATGCGGACTTGAAGTGTCGATTGATACAGATAAATCGATCGAGATGTTGTTCAACGAAGAACTGGGTGCGGTCCTTGAGGTAGGCATCGATGATCAGGATGAGATTATCTCAACCTTTGTTGGCAGGGGCATTAGCTGCATGGCAATTGCAAAGCCAACAAACGACCAGCAGATTGTCGTATCCAACAGGGGACAGGAGATATACAGCGAGGCCCGTTCAGTCCTGCAGCAGCGGTGGAGTCAAACGAGTTTTCAGATTCAGCGTCTTCGTGACAATCCAGCATGTGCTGATGAGGAATTCTCCCGAATCGAGGACGATGCAGATCCCGGTCTTACCGTTGAAATATCCTTCGATGTAAATGAGGACATTGCTGCACCCATGATTGCGACAGGGGTGCGTCCGAAGATGGCGATCCTTAGAGAACAGGGTGTGAATAGCCAGGTTGAGATGGCGGCTGCATTCCACCAGGCTGGATTCGATAGCATAGATGTGCATATGTCCGAGATCCTCAGAGGTGAGGTTAGTCTTGGTCAGTTCAAGGGATTGGTTGCCTGCGGTGGTTTCTCATATGGCGATGTACTGGGCGCCGGAGAAGGCTGGGCCAAATCTATCCTATTCCATCCTGAAGTGAGAAATGAATTCAGGCAGTTTTTCGAGCGACCGGATACCTTTGGTCTCGGAGTGTGTAATGGCTGTCAGATGATGTCTGCGTTGAGGGAACTCATACCTGGCGCAGGCAGGTGGCCTAACTTTGTCACCAATCGTTCGGAACAGTTCGAAGCAAGATTTTCATTGGTTCAGATTCAGCAGACCGCCTCTGTACTATTGTCGGGGATGGCTGGATCGCATATGCCCATTGCCGTATCCCATGGTGAAGGTAGGGCTGAAGTGGACGAGGCAGGGGCAGATGGTCTGATCGACAGCGGACAGGTGGCCATGAGATTTATTGACCATTACCTGGACTTTACTGAAACCTATCCTGCAAATCCGAATGGTTCTCCTGGTGGAATTTCAGGCCTGACCAATGAGGACGGTCGGTTTACGATTATGATGCCCCATCCTGAACGCGTTTATCGCACGGTTCAGAACTCGTGGCGACCTTCAGAATGGCAGGAAGACAGCCCATGGATGCGGATTTTTAGAAATGCGCGGCTTTGGGTGGGATAGAGGCATTCAGCGGGTTCGATATCTATGCAGATGCGGCGGATACCACGGCACGCTGATATCACTTTTGCTCAGGGTCTTCGATTGAATATAAGGTCATTGTAGTGCACCGGGAAATCACGGGCCTGCCGATCTGCAAAGTAATGTTGCAGGGTGTCGGTAATGACCGGAAATGCCAGTTCATCCCACGGGATCTCGGCTTCAGAGAATAATTTCACTTCCATTGATTCCAACCCGGCGCTGAAATCAAGATCTGTCAGGCGCGCCCTGAAAAACATATAAACCTGGGAAATATGAGGCAGGCTGAAAACCGAATACAAACCTTCGATTTCAGCGTTTGCATTGGCCTCTTCCTGGGTTTCTCGAAGTGCGCCATCTGTAATCGTCTCACCATTTTCCAGAAACCCGGCAGGTAAGGTCCATAATCCTTTCCTGGGTTCGATGGCACGCCGGCATAGCAGTACCTGCTCTATATGATGTTCACCGGTTGGAATAGATTGATAGGTTTCATGATTTTCATGGAATAATGGCAGGCATCCTGCAATTATTCGTGGATTCTGATAGTGAATCCGCTCGCAGGAGGTGCAAACGAATCTTGGGCGATTATCACCCTCGGGAATCACTTCTGAAACGGTACTACCGCAATTGCTACAATACTTCATTGCCGAAGTATAACCGTTTAACTTGCGCCCCGGAAAGCAGCCCCCCAACCGCTCCAGCTAGTAGCCCGAAGCCAGTCGCTAGAGGCCAGATGCCAAATCTCTAACTCTCAAACTCCAGGATATCAGCAGTCCTTCGTTCTTCTGGTTCTGATTCTTCAATCGGGCTCGGGCAGATGTCGGTTTCACCAGTTACCTGATTTAGGGAGTGGCGTAATTTACCCATCGAGTCGTGCATCATTTTAGATACCCGTAAGCAGCTCTCCATTGGAGATTTTGATCTTCTGACTTCCATGTCGATCTGAAATTGCAGGCCTCTCAATCTTCGTTGATAGACTTCTGGTGCTCTGTTGATGAGCGCTTCAGTGGCTTCTCTCCTGATTTTTTCGATGGCTTCAGGATCTTTCTCTGAGAGCTCCACTAATGTTTCATGGTCTGGAAGTTCGTAATCCATAATTCATCCTAATTTCAAAATATAATCAAACATATCTGTTGTTATTTGAAAACTATACTAACCAAAAGAGATGACTTTTTTCAATTTCGAATTTGTAAGTAAACACGCTAAACCTGTCCCTGATTGCCTAATCGGTTTAATCGTATCGAGTCAAAGGCCGGGTACAAGAGGACTGCAGAAGAGCGTGTGAATTCTCGAAAGCTGGCCTGCCTGTTTTTTCTGATGTTTAATTACAAATTAATATAATGGGTCTATAGATAACGGGATGATTGAGGACATTAGAAAGCGATTAAAACGCTATCAGTTTGTGGAAAATCCAAATGTTCTGGATCGGGAACAAGCGGCGGTTCTCTTGCCTATCGTCAATCCAGCCAACCCATCGCTGGTGCTTACTCAACGATCCGGTCAGCTTGACAGTCATGCAGGTGAGGTAGCCTGGCCAGGTGGGAAGCGGGACGATGAAGATGAGACTTTGCGTCATACTGCCCTGCGAGAAACTGAAGAAGAGATTGGTCTTAAGAGGGACCGGGTCGAAGTGGTGGCTGAACTGAGGCCGTTCATTTCAAAACACGGGCTTGCGGTAACGCCCTTTGTTGGTCTGATTGAAGCTGAAATTGAATTTCAGGTAAATGCAGAAGAAATTGATTCCATTTTCTTTGTCCCTCTTGACTACCTGTTAGATGACCCCAGAACAGATACAAATATTATAGAACGTCACGGTGAACGTCATGTGATACCAGAGTATCATTATGATGGTTTCAGGATCTGGGGGTTAACAGCAATGATATTGCTGGAATTCCTGACCCATGGGATGGGCATGGATCTCCTGGACAGATAAACGTGCATAGTAGATTTAGGTATATGTTAAGCTCGCGGCCTGAAAATAACTGAGGTGATGCCATGATTTATGACCTGGGCGAGACCAGTGTTGAATTCAAGGGTGATAACTATTTTATCGCGGACAGCGCGATGGTTATCGGTTCGGTCGTCCTTGGGAATAATGTCAGTATCTGGTTCAACGCTGTGGTGCGTGGAGATAATAATTCCATCACGATCGGTGACAATACCAACGTGCAGGATTGTGCCGTACTGCATAATGAACATGACCAGCCCCTCATTGTTGGCAAAAATGTGACCGTGGGCCATAAAGCGGTATTGCATGGCTGTGAGGTGGGTGACAATTCTCTCATCGGTATCAATGCCGTCGTGCTAAATGGTGCAAAAATTGGAAAGAACTGCCTGATAGGCTCAAATGCATTGGTGCCCGAAGGTAAAGAAATTCCTGATGGATCTCTCGTAGTTGGTTCACCCGGCAGAGTGATACGTAAACTCTCCCAGGAGCAGCTCGATTTGCTGGAAGAAAGTGTGCAGATATACCTCCGGAATATGAAGAAGTACCAGGACGGGCTTTCACCGGCTTGAACTGGTATCAGTTTGTCTCTGTAATTCTAGATTGAAATATAATCGTTGAGCGAGAACGGCTGAAACAGCGCGATGTTGTCATATGCTCTTACCAGGCCTGTTCCAGAATAACCTTAAGCGCTTCAAAGACACTGGGGAACTGGGGAAGAAGGTGCATTCAGATGTTCTTGCGGAGCCTTTGAGACCGCTTCGTAGCA
>CAZJRI010000177.1:0-10311 GCA_964548025.1 uncultured Pseudomonadales bacterium | reverse complement strand
GCAACCTCGTCCACCTATGTCCCCGTGGGTGGAGATTTTGGCTTGCCAATTTCTGTAGACGTTGCTTTTGTTGACGGCGCATCCAATGCCGAGTCTTCACTCAGTACACAGACGAGCAACGTAACCAGTGGCAACGTTCCACCAACAGGAGCAGTCGTCATTACCGGTGATCCAATTGAAGGTCAGGTGCTTACTGCTAATACCAGCACTGTTGCAGATGCAGATGGATTGGGCGCATTCAGTTATCAGTGGAAGTTGAATACCGTCAATATTGGCGGCGCCACGTCTTCAACCTATACGCCCCTCGTTGGAGATGTTGGTGGTAATCTTACCGTTCTGGTCAGCTACACAGATGTCGGCACAACGGCTGAGTCTTTGTTGAGTGCTGCAACCCCGACCGTCCTGGCATCGCCATTTGTTTCGGGTGTTGATACCTATACCTGGTCGGCCGGTGTTACCGAAACCGTGATGGGAAGTGCTGGTGCCGACACCATCACACTATCCGGTGCGGCAGAAGCAGGAGACTTTGTGGACCTTGCTGGTGGAGCGGACTCACTAACGCTCCCGAATGTCGCAAACACACTCGAAATAATGAATGTGGAGACCTTCGTCGGCGGTACGGCTGTCGATACCATTACCCTTCGTGGCACAGCACCGGCGGATCCGACCACGATTTTTTCCGGTTTTGGTACCGGTGATTCACTGATCAACGATACAGATCTGCTGACTTTTACCGGGGACTCGGTGACCGCCAACGTCACAAACAATTCAGACCTGGATGCCACCAATAGTTCAAATACGATCACCGGAACACTGACAACGGACGCCACTTCTAAAACCCAGGTTATCAGCACAACTGCAACGACGACGCTCACGGTTACCGCTGGTGTAACCAATAACGATCTATTCAAGCTCGAAAACAGCAGCGGTGGCGATGCTTTTGCCTCTCTGTTCGTCACCTCCGGGACGTTCAGCAACAACGGCACCCTGTCGATAGAAAATACTGGTGGGAGCCAAACATCGCCTCATGTGATTTCGGGTAACTTCACCAACCAGTCGGGTAGCGTGATAGATATTCTCAGCGCCGATCTGCAATTTACCAACTCAGGTTTTACCACCGACCTTCGTACAGGGTCAGTCAGTATGAATTCGGGTAAAAAACTCGTTGTGAATAACGGTACTTTTGTTGTTGGCAGCACCACCAGTATTGACCCTGATGGCACTTTGACATTTACCGGAACACCCACAATACAGATTGATGGCAGTTATACCTTCGGTCCTACTGATTTCAGCAGTTCAACAACGCCGGTTATAGACAACTTCAACACCACTGATACCCTGACAGTCAGCATGACGGATGATCTTGTATTTAATGGTTCAAGCGGCTCGACGATCAATACAGATATTACCAACAATGGTGTACTCAAATTTTTCGGAACAGGCAATACAGTCAATGGAGCGATAACCCAGAATACAAATGCAACACTCGAAATCAACGGACTCAGCCCCGGCACAACAACATTTGCCACCGGGTTTACCAATAATGGTGTCATCATTATCGACAATGACGGCACAACGACCGCAACAACCACGTTAAGCGTTAGTGGCGGCACGCTGACCAATGCAGCTTCTGGCGAAATCAAGATTGAAGATACCAACGGTGGTCAGACCGCTACATCCAATAAGCTAGACGGGAGTTTGATCAACAACGGCAGTATCAAACTCAATGGCGCGGATTTTGAAGTACAGGGTACTTCAAGTACCGTGACCAACAGTAATAATATTGAATTGGTCAACGGTGCCAAATTCATCGTTAACGGCGCGACTGCAGTCTTCACCAACAGCAGTAGTACGGGATATATATCGGGTAAAGGCGGGATAACCGTTGCCAACGCTTTTTTACAAAACGGCACCCTGGATCCTCAGGATGTGGGATCGCCAACCACACCTGCGCTGATCACAGTTACCGGGGACTATACTCAAAGCGCATCCAGTGTCCTGGAACTGGATGTCTTCAGTACAACGGCCAACAACAATGACAGCCTGACGATTACGGGCGACCTTACCGGCTCGTCTGGAGATATCCACCTGAACTTCGCAGCGGGACATGGATTCACCGGCAGTGAAACAATTCAGGATGTGATTAGTTATGGTAATACCACATCCGCAACTTCAACTTTCACCGTCTCACACAATCTGGGTTCTGCCTATACACTAACGGCTGTAAATGACGGGGCGAACTACGACGTACTACTCTCAACGTCCTTTACACGAACCTATACGCCCGGGGATACCAATTTCGCCACTGCGACTAACTGGACCGGTAGTGTCAAACCAACAACCGGTGAAGATATATTGATTGGCGGTGCGGCAACGCTGACTTCCTCTGCTACTGAAACCGTTGGCTCGTTTAATCTGCAAACCACGAGTACCTCCACTTTCACAATCGACGCTGGGACCTTCACATCAGAGCAAGACTCAAGAACTGATCCCAATACTACCTTGACCCTGGACAGCACCGGCACATTACAAATCGATGGCTTGCTGACAGTGGATGGCACCTTCACCTGGAGTAATGGATCAATAATAACCAGCGCTTCCGGCTCTGTGTATAACAACGGTACCACCGATGTGAACGTTGATACTGGCACAAACCTCACCACCTTGTTCGAGAACTTCGGCAATCTGAATATCGATTCGACGACAACAACCACGCAGACCCTGTCAGGCACCGGCCCTATTGACAACCATGCATCCATGTTCGTGACAGGGCTCAATACAATTGCTCCCACAATAAACAACAAAATATCTGGCACCATCTCGCTAAATGATGATACCTCGACCACGTCAACAACAATTACCCTGAATGAGACTTTGACGAATGAAGGCATACTTGAATTAGACAATACTTCAGCCGGTGCGGAGAACATCAGCTTGATCATGGGGGCAACCAAATCCCTATTGAACACAGGCACATTAAAGTTTGACAGCACTGGTGGCGGTGCCGGAACGAGATCAGTTGACGTGGGCAGCATGCTGGACAATTCAAATGGCACCATTCAGGTAAACGACAATGCCGCAGTTATCCTGACCAGTGCGACCCTAGATACAAGAAATGGAACCATCAATGTGGCAAGCGGAAAAACACTGACCCTGACTGACGGCATTACCAAGATAGACGGGGGTACGACACTCAGTGGTCTCGGCACAGTCGCCTTTTCCGGCACATCGAGCATCGATGTGACCGGCAGTGCGAGCCTCGACACCTCACTGACGCTTGATACATCTGCAGCGACGTTGAGTGTAACCGGTACTTCTGCAAATCTATATTTGGAGAATTCAACCTCGTTGACCCTCGGTAGCGGCGATAGCGTTGCAGCAGGTGTAGCCCTTGACAATAATGCCACTCTCATCCTCGACGGCAATACAATTAGCATTCTGGGTGCATTCTACAACGGCCCTAGTGGTTCACTGACCATTGACGGCGGTGACGGGACTTCATTCACCACTTTCGAATCGTCCTTTACCAACGATGGCACACTGATATTTAACCAACCCAGCACGCTGACAAACCGGTTTGAAGTCAATAACGCCGGTGGAATTGGAACATTAACCAACAACGGTACTTTCCAGGTAACTGAGCCAGCCTCAGAAACGAACTCAAACCTGTTTCGGGGTATATTGAAGAATTTCGGCACCCTCGATATTGACTACAGTCTGACACTCGATGAAAACAGTGGAACTGTTACCCACGAAAACGACAGTACTATTGATATAGCAGCCAACGAATCACTGATACTTGGTGCGAGCAATAATCTCGGGAATAAACTTAACGGAACGATCGAAGGATTTGGCACCCTGGATGCTGGCACCGCTACATTTACCAACAAAGGTTCGCTGGAACCGGGTGGATCAGTGACAGCAGGTGGCTTCACCATAAACGCCAACGGCACTGCTGACCTGCTGCTAGATTCAATACTGGAAATCGAGCTGGGTGGAGTTACGCCAGTAACCCAACACGATAAGCTCTTCTTTACCGGAACCGGCACGCCGACGCTGGGTGGGCGACTCAAGGTAAGTAATATTAGCGCCTTTACGCCTTCGTTAGCGAATACCTTTACCATAATCGCGAGTGCAGCTACTTTAATGTCATCGTTTGACCATATTGAAGGACTGGATTTCAGCCAGGCGGTCGTGCTTGATGTGACTCAGACAGCAACCTCCATGACTCTGACGGCAGTTGCAACGGATATTGTCGGCACAACTGGTGCTGATGTACTGGGTACTGCTACAACCAATGAATATATCGTTGCAGATATCGGTAATGACACCATCACTGTAAATACGGGCGATACTGCCTATGGACAGGGTGGTGACGATACTATCTCAGCAGCGGATACAACGTTCAAGCGTGTTGACGGAGGACTGGGCACTGATGAACTGGAGGTGCTGCAGACGCTTGACTACAGGAGCTTTGACGGTTCCAAGATTGAAAATATTGAAATCTTCTCGGTCGACGATGGTGTCGCACAAACCGTGGAATTCGACGCGACTTCAATTGCAGCGATTGTTGATGGTGACAATGCACTAACCAGTATTAACAACTCACTGGTCGTTATCGGTGACAGTCTGGACAAGGTAATTCTACACGGTGATTTCGTAGAAAATGGTGAGCAAGTTTACGATGTGGGTCGAGGCAATGAGATGTTCATTGTCTTCACCGATGCTTTCGCATCAGTGCTGGTGGATGAACAGGTCGAAGTTGAAGTCAACCGAACAGACGGCTCGGTCGAACGACTGGGCAGCAGCGGCAATGATACGCTCACCGGCAGCGGGCTCAATGATTTTCTTGAAGGGCGCCAGGGCATAGACAGTATTGACGGTGCTGGTGGTAATGATCTTATCGTCTATGAACCCGAAGATACCATCGATGGCGGAACCGAAATTGATACGCTTCTGGTCGATGAGAACGTAGACCTTACCGGGGTCACCAATCTATCGAATATTGAAAAAATAGACACATCACACGGTACGCCCAATACCCTGGATCTGAATATTGCCGATGTATTAAATTGGGTTGGCGACAATGGTCTCAATTCGATCATTGCAGACGGCAGAACCAAAATGAGAATAGAGGGTGATTCCTCCGATACCATTATGCTCGATGGTCAGGATCTGACAAATATCGTTGGTAGTGCACTGACCAATGGTAATACTTCTGATTTCGTCGCCTCGGATTACTTTTCAGACGGGGGCTCGTATATCAAGTTCGTAAACGCGGCAAATACCGTTGACCTATATATTCACAGTTCGCTGGTTGATTCGGATCCAGTGGGTTAACCCGGGACCAGCCAGCGCTCGATTTTCTCAGACAGTAAGGACAGAGGCAGACTACCTTCGTTGAGCACCTGCTCGTGGAACTCCCTTAAATCAAAGTTTACTCCCAGCCTTGCCCTTGCAATGTTGCGTAGTTCCAATATCTCTTTCATACCCACCATGTACGCTGTTGCCTGCCCCGGATTCAGCATGTATCTGACAATATTTGAGTTGGCAGTATCCATTGAAAAACCTGTCGCCCCTGCAAAATAGGTTGCGGCCTGATCAAAGCTCCATCCCAGATCATGTATACCTGTATCAACAACCAATCTCGCAGCCCGCAATGCTTCATATTGCAGGCGACCCAGATCTCCGTAACCATCGTTGTCGTACCATCCCAGCTCAAATGCCAGCCTTTCAGCATAGAGCGCCCAGCCTTCAATATAGGCGCTGAAGTGAAGATCACGTCTGAATGGCGGGAGACCCAGTTCATGACTGAGTGCAATCTGGAGATGATGACCAGGCAGCGTTTCATGGTAGGCAAGGGAGCTCATCCGGAAACGCGCCACATCATATACGTCGGATACATAGAAAGCACCGGCTCTTGCGCCATCATAGGAACCGGAGACATAAAAACCACCCTCTGAACCCCCTATTATCTGTACTTGTTCATCGGGTACCCGCGAGAAGGCGCTGGCCAGTCCCGCATTTGCATTTTCAATAATCTCTGCATAGGTATCGACTACCCTGTGGGCAGGAACATAACCACCATCACTGGCTACCTGGCTGAAGAGTTGGTTTAGTGAGAGGTCCGCTGCATAACCAAGCCCGCTGGCAACCGTTCTAATTTCTCCATGAATCCGCTCAAGTTCATCCAGGCCAAGCTCGTGTATCTGTACGGCACTCAATTCGGTCGTAGTATGATGCCTCAAACTCTGTTGATAAAAATTAAGCCCATTCTCGTACTGACCTACGCCAATCCCGGTTGGTGCAATCGCTTCAAGACGCCCCAGTTCACCATGCAAACGTTCATATGCAGGTAATACCTGTGCTGAAATAATACTGCTCGCATTCTCGAGCAAACTCTGCGTTGCCGCCTGATCCAGACTGAGCTGAATGAGTCCTTCCTCCAGAGACAGGTAGTAAGTCGAATTCAGCGAGCCGCCATTCATCACATCTACCAGTCGATCGATACTCATCGCTAATGACAGTGCTGGTTCTACTACGCCGAAACTCTCCCTGTCTCTCAGTTTTACTATGATCTGATCGATGCGATCATCGACAAACCCAAGCCGTGTGAGATAGTCTTCTGCGTCTTCCCGCGAACCGATCGGATGTAATTCGTTAAAGAAAAACTCCGTCTGACCAAGCAGGCTCGTATAAGAGAAGTTAGCAGGATAGGTATGGAGCTGATAGATCGCCTGGTTAAGCTGATCTTCCAGATACCACTCGTAAACGTCATAGGAACTCTGCTGGATATCGGACATCTGTGACCGATCATAGTCTCTGAGAAGAACCAGAATTGCAGCCATCAAATCGTAGGTTTCACTGACGAATTCATCTGATACATCATCCAGTACGACCGGTGGGTCTCCTGCATAGTTTCCGAGTCCACCGCTTACAACGGATTCTGGCGAGCGAACCAGCAATGCACGGCTCGCTCCTTCAATGAAACTGTCAATATCCAATCCATTGAGATCAGCCGAAACCTGTTCAACTGAGTCAAAAGAGACTTGCGGCGCTGCTGTATTGTTAGCAACTGGTTCGGCTGGTGCTGCTGACTCACTTCCACCGCCACCACCGCCTCCTCCACTGCAGGAAAAGATTACAAGCGTGGTCATTAACAGAACCAGAGTTTTTGTCATAAACACTTTTTCAACTAATCAAACTGATGATATTTCATTCTGTGTGTCTCCCGGAGAACAATAGGTTTAACTCTGTTATCAAACCCCTGTATTCCCTGTCGATAGGCAACTACAAGGGATGATAGAGATTGCCTAATTTGATTTCTTCAATATTTCAAGAAAGTCCCGGGCACTCCTGGCATGAAAAAAGTGACCCGCACAAGCACAATCGGATGAACCAAAATTCTTGATCGGGCAGCCAATCCCCGACTGAATCAACCAGGTTGACCACCTGCACTCGTCACCCGCTTCACCAGAGGTTAATATCTTTTCAATCGAGAGATGAGGTCTGACATAGTCTATATGCCAATGCTTCTTCTTTCTTTTGCGTATATGTCTGGTCAACCGGGCTCTCAAACCACCGGGGCCAAATGCACTGCCACAATAGGCGTAAGCACCCGCTTTGAATTCACATCTGCCAAACTTCCCGACTTTAACCGCAAAATCCGTTTGAGCCGAGAAAAGGAGGATATAGGAGCCTTTCGCGTCAGGTATTCCACGCAGAAGCGCCCGGTTTGTATCTGGCTTCTTTACATCCGTCATCAACTCATCCAGTTCGTTTGGCACAACCTGCACAGCACACCAAGGGTGATTGATGGTAACAAATCTCCCGTAGCCGGGAAGCTGTTCGACTTGAGTCTGATAGCCCAAATGGGTTAATCAAAATATTCGCATCAGTTTACTTTTAAAGGCATTATCTCAGTAAGAACAATAATAAGCGGGAATATGAATGGCCAACCACGAAGCAATTGCATCTGAAAAGAGTATGCGAAAGGTCGCGATCACATCGCTGGCTGGTACAAGCATTGAGTGGTATGACTTCTTTATTTACGGTACCGCAGCAGCACTTGTCTTTCCCGCTGCGTTTTTCCCGGACGATATGCCGGATCTGGTTAGCCTTATCGCAGCATTCAGCACCTTTGCCGTTGGATTTTTCGCTCGACCTGTGGGCGGTATTTTATTCGGGCATTTCGGTGATCGGCTTGGCAGAAAGGCGGCACTCGTAACAGCTTTGATGATGATGGGTGTTGCAACCACGTTGATTGGATTTCTACCCACCTACGCACTGATCGGACCGGCTGCGCCCCTGCTGCTGACTTTACTGAGGTTTGTGCAGGGACTTGCAGTGGGTGGCCAATGGGGTGGCGCCATGTTGCTGGTAACCGAAAACGCGCCCAAGAACAGAAGAGGTTTTTACGGTGCATTCGCCCAGGCAGGCGCGCCGATGGGCATTATACTGGCCAATCTTGCTTTTCTGGCTGTGAGTGCTGCCTGCACCGATGAACAGTTTATGACATGGGGTTGGCGAATACCCTTTCTGGCGAGTATCGTCCTGATTGGTCTTAGCATGTACGTTCAACTGACGCTGGAAGACACCCCGGCCTTCAAGGAGCTTCAGGCGCTCAAAGAACAGCATGAGCAGGAACGACACGAGGAAGACTCGCAACACCTTCCACCACCATCACCGGTCCTGACTGCCATCAGAAAGTATCCCAAACAGATTACCCTCGCGGCCGGTGCTTTTCTTTCGATTCAGGTCACCTTCTATATCTTAATCGCCTTCCTGGTGGCTTATGGCAGCAACTCTGCGGGTCTCGGACTATCCAGAGATTTAATGCTCCAGGCTGTTCTCATCTCTTCATTCGTCCAGATTCCCACACTCTTCATTGCATCTGCCTATTCAGATACGCACGGTCGAAGGGGAGTTTATATGCTGGGAGCAATTCTCACGGGCATCTGGGCATTCGCCATGTTCCCGTTGATAGACACCAGCGAATTCTGGTTGATTGTACTCGCCATGTCTGGCGGACAGATTTTTGTAGCATTCATGTATGGGCCACAGGCCGCTTTTCTCGCCGAATTATTCAGTACCGAAGTCAGATATTCCGGTGCCTCGCTGGGATACCAGCTCGGTGCGATACTCGGTGGTGCCCTGGCACCAATCATCGCGACTTTTCTCTGGAAGGATTTCGGCACGATATATATCTCTGTCTATATCGCTCTCGCCTCTATACTCACGTTGATTTCTGTACTGCTGCTGACCGAGACGCACGGAACAGACCTGGAAACATAGGACCTGAAAACATAGGACCTGGAAACTTAGGATCTGGAAACTTAGGACCTGAAAACATAGGACCTGAAAACATAGGACCTGGGAGAACCAGTTATTTCTGCTGTGGGTCATAGCGAAGCAGCCGGGTATCGATATTCATCAGATTGCCAGCGAGAATCAGAACGCCCCCAGCGATAAGTGCTATATCAAAAGCCTCGGCATAAAGTAATACACCCGTTATGGCGATCAGAGGCAATCGAAGAAAGTCCAGGGTCATCACCACACCAACCTCCGCAGTCTGCATGGCTTTAGTCAGGCAATAGTGGCCAATCAGCGCCGTCAGGCCGATCGTCAACAACCAGACCCATTGAAGACCCTGGGGCATCTCCCATTCCGAAAACGAAAGTGCCAACCCAATAGGCATCTGAATCAGGCTCATATAAAACAATATTGTGACTGGCTTTTCTGTGTTGCTCAGCGATTTATTTGTTGTATGCGCGACCGCATAACAGACTGCTGCAGCTAAAACCACCAGCGCCGCTGAATCAAATATCTCGACACCCGGATTTACGATGACGATCACGCCAATCAGCCCAAGAGCGATTGACATAATCTTTCTCAAGGTCAACTTCTCCTTCAGAAAGAGCGCCGCAATCAGTGCAACCCACACCGGCACGGTAAATTCAAGCGCAAACACCTCAGCCAGTGGCAGCAACCCGATGCCGAAAACCCATCCGAATTGCCCGCCAAAATGAAACACATTCCTGCCTGCATGTGACAAAAGACGTGTTGTAAGAAACAGTTCCCTCTTACCCAGGAAGAGGATGATGGCTGATATGACAATTACACCCAGCAGGCTCCTGCAAAACAGGATCTGAAATACTGTGATATCTCCACTTAATTCACGCGCCGCAATCGCCATCAGACAAAACGATGCAATTGTCCCGGTCATCCACAACACTGTTTT
The DNA here is from genome assembly GCA_964548025.1 of uncultured Pseudomonadales bacterium. Classification (GTDB taxonomy): domain Bacteria; phylum Pseudomonadota; class Gammaproteobacteria; order Pseudomonadales; family Azotimanducaceae; genus JAHRVQ01. The sequence goes on along the minus strand of CAZJRI010000177.1, from coordinate 71 downwards.
CATAGATACCTTTTGTAGAGCCCTCAGCGGCTCTTATGTAAAGAGCCCTCAGCGGCTCTTATGTAAAGAGC
>CAZJRI010000176.1:0-10376 GCA_964548025.1 uncultured Pseudomonadales bacterium | reverse complement strand
TGTAGTACCTGAGACATAGCTTACATTTGATACCGGAGACATGGTTTACACAATTAGACATTTGGGAGACTCCCAGATGCCTTGGAAAGAGTGTAAACCTATGGATGAACGATTGAAGTTTGTTGCTCGCCTCCTGGAAGGCGAGAAGATGTCTTTAGTGTGCCGAGAGTTTGGGATATCCCGAGTCACTGGTTACAAAATATTTAACCGTTATAAAACCTGCGGTCTTGATGGCTTGAATGATCGTAGTCGCAGACCTTATCGACATGCGAATCGACTCCCTTTTCAGATTGAGCGAACGATTTTGCAGCTCAAACAAGAGTATCCGAGCTGGGGCGCTCCCAAGATCCGAGAGAAGTTAATCCGGGACTATCCGATGTTCAAAGCGCCTGCTAAAAGCACGGTGCATGCCGTCCTTGATCGGCATGGACTCGTTAAGCGTCGCAAACGTAGACGCTATCGCGCACAAGGTACGCTGCTCACAGCATCCTATCAGCCCAATGGTCTTTGGTGCGCTGACTACAAAGGTGAGTTTCGACTGGGTAATCATAAGTATTGTTATCCCTTAACAGTCACTGACTATAGCTCACGATTTCTTTTAGCTTGTGAAGGACTTGATTCAACCAAAAGCAAGTTTGCTTTCTCGGTGTTTGAGCGAGTATTCAAGGACTATGGACTCCCTGATGCGATCCGGACGGATAATGGTGTGCCATTCGCTGCACCGAACGCTTTTTTCGGTCTCAGTACTTTATCAGTGTGGTGGCTTCGTCTTGGTATCAACATAGAACGCATCAAACCAGGCAATCCGCAACAGAACGGTCGACATGAGAGAATGCATCTGACATTGAAGAAGGAAGCGACTCAGCCAGCCAGCTTTAACTTTTTGCAGCAACAAGAGCGTTTTGACAAATTTGTGGAGGTTTACAATAACGAGAGACCTCACCAAGCTTTAGCAGGACGCTATCCTGGCGAGCTATATACACCTTCGCCCAAGGTTTATGTTGAGCCAGATGAGTTGGACTATCCGTTCCATGATCGAGTGATTCGGGTAACTAGGTGTGGCCGGATCTGTATCGGTCGAAGAAAGATAAGTCTTAGCAAAGTGTTTGCAGGGCAGTTTGTTGGTATACGTGAAGTGGCTGACGGTATGTGGTTGGTCAGCTTTATGGGCTATGATTTGGGTTACTTTGATGATGAGGAAAATCGTGTCGAACCGACAACTAATCCTTTTCTACCGAACGCCCAGAACATGGATAAACTGTAAACCATGTGCCCGGTATAAAGTGTAAAGGATGTCTCCGGTACACACCACGTGAATTTGGTGGAGCTAGGCGGGATCGAACCGCCGACCTCGTGACTGCCAGTCACGCGCTCTCCCAGCTGAGCTATAGCCCCAATATTCCTGTATTCGCACCAGAGATTGTTGTGCCATCCCTGGCGAATCGCCCGGCGTTTGAATCAACGCAAGGGCACGCGCTTCGCGCTCTGAGGCCCTTGCTTCAAACGCGTAAATCGTCTGCAACGATTTACCCAACTGAGCTATAGCCCCAAATCAGAGGCCCAGCATACTAGCGAAAGTCAGGGGCATATTCAACCGATGGATTTCACGAGTTCCACTGCTCCATAATTTACCCAGATCGTTGCACGGATTCTGATGCAGGTGTATGTTCCAGAAAAACCGGCTTTTTGGATGCAGATCTCATGGTGGTCTTTGTTTCCCTTCTCATCGCACTAATCCTGATTATCATCGTTCTGGGAATCCTCTACAAAGCAGGAGATCACAGCCAATACGACACCCCGGTTTCCCCCCTCGTGAAACCTGCTTCTGAAGTCAGTTCAGAACATCAGGATGTATTGAAGAAACTGTCAGGATTCCACCAAAATGTCAGCCTGGATGTGAAAATCGCCAGAAAGAATATGGAGGATTTATTCGCAAGGGAAGTTGAGGCTGAAATCACGCCGGTAGAAATTGATGGCATACCTGGCGAATGGGTTCTGGGGGAAGGGGCGAATCCGAATCGTCGTCTTCTGTACCTTCATGGTGGTGCATTTCGCGTTGGCAGTCCGAAGAGTCATCGATACATAACATCAGAGATCTCAAGGCGAGCTGGCGTTGCCGTACTTGCAGTTGACTATCGTATGCAACCTGAATTCAAGACGATTCACTGCCACGAGGATGCACGTAAAGCCTATCAGTGGATACTGAATAACGGTCCACGGGGAGAAACACAGCCAGAGCACCTTTTCGTGGCCGGTGATTCCGCGGGTGGGAATCTCACACTCTCTGTTATTGCCTGGGCTCGTGACAATAAATTGCCTGCCTGCAATGGTGCGATCGCTTTAGCCCCCTTGACAGATGCAACTTTGAGTAGCCCAAGCTGGGCGACAAATCAGAAGACTGATCCATTTCTTGGTCCGACACTCGGCAGGTTATTGATGATGCCGAATTTTATGATCAGCCTTTTCTCAAGGATTACAGCGGGCGCTGCGGTCAATGACCCCGCTCTTTCACCCTTGTTGGGGGATCTTTCCAATCTGCGTCATACCCTCATTCAGGCAAGCCGACATGAAATGCTATTCGACGATGCCCAGCGATATGCCAACAAGGCCATAGAAAGTGGCAGCGAGGTTGAGTTGCAGGTCTGGCCAACAATGGTGCATGTCTTTCAGGCATTCGGACCCGATCTGCCTGAAGCCACAGATGCTCTGCACAAGATTAGTGAATTTATCCAGTTGCGTTCAACTGCACCAATGTATATCTCTGATCTGGATCTGCACTAATCTCAAGTCGACGACGATCGGGATTCCAATCTTCCTCATTCTCTGACTTATTCAATGAGTTCAGCCGCAGAAGGTTGACATTAGATCAGGCGGCAGTTAACAATCCGCGCTACAACAACAAAACTAGAAAGGAACTACCATGGCATTATTTGGCGAAGCTTGCGATCGGTGCGGTATCAAGACCAGGCACAAGCATGAGGATAAGCCGATCTGTGAGCCCTGTGAACAGGAAATGGCCCTTCTGGTTGACGCTGAAGGAGAAAGCGTTAGACCCTGCCCTGTTGATGGCGAAACAATGAAGAAGGAAATTGCCCACATGATTGTTATTGACCGATGCCCAAAGTGCAGCGGAGTATGGCTCGATGGCGGGGAACTGGAACGAATCAAGGGTGGCGTAGAAGCCAAAGCCCTGATGTCGATGGCAAATGGCTTCACCGTGCCATTTGGCTAGTACTTAAATCCTGCAATTATACCCAGGGTAGGCGACTATCTTCGTAGACATCCATCGTGGGCGAAAAATCGGCTGGCTGATCGAGACTGCCAACGGTTACGTCCACGATTTCTGGATGCCGGGTAGAAATACAGACCACCGGCGTACCACATTCGCTGCAGAAATACCGGCTACCTTCATCTGATGACTGCAGTTTTTGCGGAGCACCTTCGCTATAGCTGAATTCAGTGCCGGGCACCACAAGCCAACTGACAAAAGGGGCGCCTGAGGTTTTGCGGCACATGCTGCAATGGCAATTTGCCACCGTATAGTCGCCGCCAGAGATTTCATATCTTATAGCACCGCAAAAACATCCACCCCTAATCAGCTCATCTGTCATATCACCCTCCTCTGGTCCAATCGGCGAGACAATACCAGGCCGTTAGACTTCAGCCAGTGATCGATCTGCAATTTCAGCTAGCGCAGGGACCTCACAAAACTGATCTGACTCCACGAGTTTACTCACAGCAGAGTTCTTATTTGCACCAGCACACCACGAAGGCATCACCATGGAATACAGACCACTACCACCTGCCATCAGAATGAGAATCTGATCAGGGGATTCAAAGCAGTATCGTTTCTCGTCTGCAGACTGTGACCCTGCAAATCCTGGTATCAGGCGAGCTATCTCGGTAGTTGAATGATGGCAATACTCATATAGTGCCTTGGCGAGGTCTTCACGGTTTAAACCTGCATCAATGAGTACCTGGGCATGATCAGGATTGAGGATGACCGTGGCAGACCCGTTCCCCAACGTCGCATTGTTAGTTGCCAGATTGCAAAGACCAATCGCAAGTAATTCCAGCAGACGTTCGTGATTGGAGGGGTCGTCTGCATTACCAATGAAGATGACCGAGTGAGGTGCCTCTGCACCGACAACGGTAACGACACTATCATCCTCGTTAAACCCTCTGCCAACATGCAATGGTGTGAACGGACTATGCTCTTCGTCCTCAGCCAGGCAATAGGTAAATTTACCTGGATGTCCAAGCAGAGCCATATCAGATTCACCCGGATGTGCCCCACCAATATTAATCATTGCCAGACGAAGTGCACGTCCGATAGAGGCATTTGCCCTGTTACCGGGACCAAGTGCACCAAAACCCGAAGAGATGGGCCCGCAATTGTGTCGTGCAGGACCATTGACGATAATCAATGGCGCGGTACAGTGAGTGGTTGACTGCATCTCTGTGAGATCGAAGGTGGGATCGATAACCGCCTTAACAGCCGCGACAACCACCGGCATGTAATCCGGCAGGCATCCAGCCATAACAGCGGCAACGGCGACTTTCTCAATCGTCGCAACACCGCCTGCCGGACCCATGGTGCCCAGCACCATATCTGACTCGATACCTGAAGCCAGAACCATCCGAGCAACCCTTTGCGCTGTAGGAATTACAACGGGCAGGCCGTCGGTGCAGCCTCGACTATGGAGTTCTTCAAGTGCGGCGGCTTCATCAACTGCTTCGAGCAGGGTCATGCAGAGACTTCCGGTGCTTCGAGGATCTTCGGCGTAATCTCCGCTGCAACCTTTTTCATATTTTCCGTACCACTGCCTGCAACAGGATGCGGAAGTTTTATTCGCGGGATATCTGGCATACCCAGAGACTCAGCCACAAAATCTCCCTGGGGCCAGAAGTCTTCTGTCACTAGTGCCACTGCTGGTATACCAAGCTTGGCTACTGAAATTCCGTCACGCACGGTGCCGGTTGTGCAGCTACCTCAGTGCCCGTAGGCGGTAATTACCGCCTGACAACTTCCGCTGATCTCTCCAAGAATTTCATCGTTAGCCGGTACCGACGCATTACCTTTGTTGTATCGTTCCACCTTTATGCCGGGTTCCTGACTTTGCAGCACTTCTGCGATGCAACTGAGGAAATTTTCTGAATCAGGAAATCCATTGGCTAATAAACCAACAGTACTCTTGTTACTCCCCTTGAGTTTGATGCCGAGATCATATGGAATCTTCTTAACATCAACCTCAGCCTGAGGATCATGGTAGCTAATCATTATCACCTCCTAAAGCAGTGAATTTGGCTGAATCTGAACTGAACCTGAATCGAATCTCGTTATAGTACGAGCAGTTGCTGGTTATTGCCATCGACAATAACGATAATTGGTAAATTCAACCTATGTTTGGTGTTCCTCACATTTCATGAAGAGCCGATAGACAGAAAACCTTATAAATCAGTGCATTAATGTTGGCACGAATCATGTATCAAGGGACTGAGTGATTTTAAGCAGAAACGTATGAATCTGATAAATCTGTTCGCTGATCATAAACTCGCAGCGACCCTGACCATGATGGTCATGGTTTTGTGTGGCGTCTGGGCGATAATCAGCCTCAATGTCAGCCTGAACCCAGTTCAGGAACAAAACTTCATCAGCATCAATATCACCTGGCGAGGTGCCAGTGCTGAGGATGTCGAAAAACTCATTACCAATCCCCTCGAGCAACAGCTCCGAACCCTGCAAAATGTCAAAACCGTGCGTTCAACAACGCGGGATATGAATGCCTACGTCAACGTAGAGATGGAACGCGGTTCTGACATGCAAAAAGCAATCGATGAAGTGAAGCAGCGCATCAGTCAGATCCGCAGTTTTCCTGTTGAAATAGAACCTCCGATGATCAGTGCCAATGAAAGAAAGGAACTGGTCTCAGCAGTGCTAATCAGGGGTAAAGGCAGTCTGGAGGAACTGATTCCTGTAGCGAGACAGTTCGAATCAGAACTCATTGCTCAGGGGGCGGATATCGTTGAATTCACGTCTCTGCCGAAGCAGGAGATTGCAATTCAGATTCCCTCACAAACCCTCTTCGAACTCGGAATGTCCTTTAACGAATTGGGTAGTGAACTATCCCAACTCAGCCAGGATTCACCCGGCGGTACGATTGGCAGAGGACAGATGTCCCGCCAGATACGCAGCCTTGATCAAAGGCGCGATGCGGTGGAATTTAACAATCTGCCCCTGTTTACCACCAACGGTGACAATCTGATGCACCTTGGTGAAATCGCCTCAATAGAAAAACGGCCACTGGTTGATCAGCCCTATTTAACCGTTGGCGGTGAACCCGCTGTACAGATGATGGTGTTGCGCGGTATCGAAACTGATGCGCTCGAATCTGCCAGGATACTAAACAGGTGGGTAGAACAAAAACAAGACAGCTTGCCACCAGGAGTCACGGTGTCAAAATTCGCAGAGGCATGGATTTTTATCAGGGATGAAATAAACCTGATAATAGAAAACGGTGTGACCGGCCTGGTATTGGTCATCATCGCTTTACTCGTATTCCTTCAATTCCGAGTGGCTTTTTGGGTCATGGTCGGCATGCCGGTCACATTTCTGGCTGCGCTGCTTGGCTTTTACTATCTCGGTGGTTCTCTCAATGCAATCAGCCTCATTGGCATAGTGATGGCACTCGGCATCGTCGTCGATGACGCGATCGTCGTCGGCGAAGAATCACTCACCCAGTTCCAAAATGGAAAATCACCAGGCGAAGCAGCAAGAATTGGCGCTAATCGAATGTTTGCCCCTGTCGTTGCTTCATCGCTCACCACGCTATGCGCTTTTACGCCTCTACTGAACAGTCCAGGCACACCAATTGTGGAGATTCCACTCATGATGATGTGCGTGATTGCGGCCTCCCTGGTCGAATGCTTCCTTGTCCTGCCAGGGCATTTGCGATCCGCTTTTGAGAAAGCCTGAACAAGGAACCGACCGATTTCAGAAAGCGATTCTCCAGAGGTTTTGAGAGCTTTCGCGAGAACAATTTTCGCCCTGTCGTAAGGCTGGCTATGCAGAATCGTCGGGTTGTCATTGGAAGCGCGTTCTCACTATTTATGCTGACCGTTGCACTCTGGACAACAGGCTGGATCAAAACAGAGTTCAACCTGAATCTTAATTTCGATCAAATCAATGCAGATGTCAGATTTGTAGGAGGAACATCCGAAAAGGACAAGCGAGAATTCCTGGCATATCTCGAAGGCACACTTGATCTGGCAGACAAAAAACTTGGTGGCAATAATCTCGTCAACCACGTTACTGTCAACAACTATGCGAATATCAACAACGAAAGAAAAACCGGCGCGCAATACGCAAGCATGGTTCTCGAACTGGTCTCTCCCGAACAAAGAGCCATCTCTGCCGACGACTTTGCCATCGAGTGGCTCGCGATGGTAGAGCGATCACATATTGTTGATTCTCTGACGATAAAGAAATCAGCAGAATACTGGGGAGATTTCGCAATTCTGTTGAAAGGCGCTGAAGCCGAGGTACTCAAACAGGCTGGTGAAGAACTGATGGCTGAACTCTCAACCCTGAAAGGTGTATCGAATATCTACGATGATCTGCCTTACGGCAAGGACCAGTGGATATTCAAGCTAACAACGGAAGGACGATCGCTTGGACTAACCACTGCCAGCGTCGGCAGGCAACTAAGGGCAGCTTACGACGGGAAACGAATTCAAATATTCCAGCAGGAACAGAACGAAATCGAAGTCCGTCTCTTGTTGCCGGAACATGAACGAACCGATCTCGCATTGCTGGGTCAATTCCCGATCAAGACGCCCAATGGACAGATGCTGCCCTTACGCAATATCGCGACCTGGGAAGGTAAAAGAGGTATCGACATCATCCGTCATCACAATGCTGAGAAGACCATCAAAATCAGCGGTGATGTAGACCTGGATCTAATATCAGGCCTTGAGGTCATTGAATATTTTGACGAAAACATCAAGGAGGAACTTCTCAAAAAATATGGAATTACGTCAGGGCTCGATGACATGAGCCTTGCCCAGCAAGAAACAGGCTCAGATTTTCTTACTCAATTCCTGATTGCATTGACACTGATTTACATCGTCCTTGCGTGGATTTTTTCATCCTATACCTGGCCACTGGCAGTCATGACAGCCATTCCACTTGGACTAACCGGTGCACTACTCGGTCATTTTGTGATGGACATGGTAGTCGGACCCATGTCAATGCTTGGGCTATTTACACTGACAGGCTTATCGTGAACGACTCAATCATTCTGGTAAGTGCATACAAACATCTCGTCGAGGAAGGTATCGCCCCACAGCAGGCAATTGAAGACGCTGTGTGTCTGAGATTAAGAGCGGTCATTCTGACGTCTGTAACAACAGTTGCCGGTCTCTTCCCGCTGATGCTGGAGCAGGCTCCTATTGCAGCAATGTTTACACCGCTTGCAGCCGCTATCTGTTTCGGCATGGTGTACGGCACTGTGCTGGTGCTGTTGGTGATTCCTGCACTGCTGTCTTCCGTAATCACGATTACTGATTGGACTAACAAGAAAGGGCAAAAGAGCTATGACGATGCTGTCCAATACAATGTCTAATATAAAGACTCGCGTAAGCAGCCTTCTAACGGCAAAGAACAAGATTCTTGTTGGCGTCGTCGGTACCGCTGGTGCCATTCTTGCCCTGGTGATAACTTTCGCGCCCCAACCTGACAAGAAAGAGGTGCTTGAAACTGCCTGGCCCGTTACCACAATGTCTGCACTCCCCCGAAAATTTGCTCCTGAACTCAGTCTCTACGGTCGCGTCGAGACACCAAGGCAATCTTCTCTAACACCTGCGATTACATCTCACGTTGAAACGGTGCCTGCGCTTGAAGGTAGTTGGGTAAATAAAGGCGATCTATTGATACAACTGGATCCAACAGATACAACATTAATGGTACAGAGAAGGCAGGCGGATCTTGCCGAAAGCAGAGCTAATCTTGCAACACTAGAACTCACGGTTGATGAAAATCGTCAAAACCTGGAGCACGAACGAAACCTCTATTCTCTGGCAAAAAAGAAATCAGCCAGACACGAGCAACTGAGAAAGCAACTGTCAATTTCAGAAGAGACACTCAATGCCGTTCTTAGTGAAACCAACCGGCAGGCGATCTCGCTGGGCCGACAAGAACGATTGGTTAAGGATGCAGACAACCAACTCGCAAGAGCCATGGCTCAAGTCAGCAGGACCGAGGCGATGCTTGAGGAAGCAGAGGTCAATCTTGAACGAACGCGGATAGTCGCGCCGTTTTCAGGTCGGGTAACTTCTGTAAAAGTGTCCCCAGGTGAACTTGTCGGCCCCGGAAATATTATCGTAGAAATGTACGATGCGAATCATATGGAAATTCGATCACAGATTCCTGCAAGTAATCTCAGCACCATTAAGCAAGCAATAGAAAGCGGCAGGACATTGTCTGCCAGGATAAATCTGGGTGATGAGGTGCTGGATGCAACACTTGCCAGACTCTCAGGGGAAGTTGTTCGAGGTCGTTCTTCCGTTGACGGCATATTCACGGTCGCAGGTAACAGCTATCTTGAGCTTGGCCGGGCGATCAGTCTTGTACTCATCTTACCTGAAATCAGCGACTCGCTGCTGGTACCCGTTCAATCGATGTACGGGCATGAACGTGTTTTCGTTGTTGCAGAGGACAGGCTTAAAGGTGTCACTGTTGAAAGACTCGGCGAGCTGAAGGATGATCGTGGGAATCTCAATGTTCTGATTCGCGCACCGGAATTAACCGCCGGGATACCAATTGTTACCTCACAACTCTCAAACGCCATAACCGGACTCAAAGTCACGTCCGGGAGCAACCTGAAGGACATCGCTGAAAACTAAATAGTCAGCGTCGGATCTTTGCCTCTTAAATGCCGGGAACCAAAAGTCACGAACCATGAATTAGTGTAATCTGGACGTTTCGACTCCAGAGGCACGCCCATGGTAACCGGCAAACCACTAGCGGGACTGAAAGTAATCGATTTTTCAGCGGTCTATGCAGGACCCATCTGTGCGAGATTGTTATCGGATTGTGGTGCAGAGGTCATTAAGGTTGAAACGCCGGTTGTTGGCGATCAGACCAGAGGCCCAGACGGTACCAGTCGCATATTCGCCCATTTCAATGCGGGTAAAAGAAGCATTGCTATTGATCTAAAGCAAACATCGGGTCAGGCACTGGCCCGGGACCTGATAGCAGAAGCCGATGTGGTTATTGAGAATTTTCGCCCTGGTGTCATGAAGCAATTTAGCCTTGACTACCAATCTGTCAAAGCAGCCAGACCAGACCAGGTTTATTGTTCCATATCTGGTTTCGG
>CAZJRI010000175.1:0-10574 GCA_964548025.1 uncultured Pseudomonadales bacterium | reverse complement strand
GCAGATCTTAAATGGCCAAAGTGAACCGGGTCAAAGGTGCCACCAAATACAGCCACGCCTGAATCAGTATTTTCTGCTAAAGAGACACTCATTGACGAACGTGCCCATCCCCCAGCACGACGTATTTCTGCGAGGTCAAACCCTCAAGCCCGACAGGTCCCCGGGCATGCAGTTTGTCGGTAGATATCCCGATCTCTGCACCCAGGCCAAATTCAAATCCATCTGAAAATCGAGGAGAGGCATTAATCATCACCGAACTCGAATCCACCTCGCGGAGGAACCTGCGTCCCCGGGCGTAGTTTTCAGTCACAATAGTATCAGTATGTTGAGAACCGTAAGTATTGATATGATCGATTGCCTCATCAACATTACCGACAATTCGAATCGATAAAACCGGACCAACGTATTCGGTCGACCAGTCTTCTTCAGACGCCTCATTTACCTGACAGGTATTGGAGAGAATTTTCCTGGTTTTATCGCAACCTCGTAACTCCACCTCTTTCTGGGCATATTTATCAGCCAGTTCCGGGAGCACATCGTTTGCGATCGAATCTGCAACCAGCAACGATTCCATGGCATTGCAAACTGCATAACGGTTACATTTGGCATTGAAGGCAATATCAATTGCCATCTGATGGTCAGCCGCATCATCTATATAGACGTGGCATATCCCGTCAAGGTGTTTAATGACAGGAATTGTCGCTTCGTTCGCAATTCGCTCGGTCAGGCTGATGCCACCCCGGGGCACGATGACGTCGACAAACTGCTTCATCGTTATAAGCTCACCAACGGCGGAACGGTCCGTCATCGGAACCAGTTGTACTACGTCTTCAGGCAGGCTTGCTGATTTGAGACCCTTCTGGATGCAGACAGCCAGCGCACGATTGGAATGGATCGCTTCTGAACCACCTCTTAATATCGTTGCATTGCCAGACTTCAGGCAAAGGCTGGCGGCATCAATGGTGACATTGGGCCTTGACTCATAAATGATACCAATCACACCAAGGGGTACCCGCATACGGCCAACCTGTATACCACTCGGCTGATAGGCGAGATCTGAAATCTCACCCACCGGGTCATCCAGACCGGCGACCTGGAGAAGCCCTTCCACCATGCTGTCAAACCGAGCCTCTGTGAATGTGAGCCGATCAAGCATGGCATCGCTGATACCGTTGGCACGAGCTGCCGCAAGATCTTTCTCGTTCTCAAGCATCAGTGCATCACGATTGGTTGTTATTTCAGATGCTATTGCACCCAATGCATCGTTTTTTTGCCCGGTTGTTGCCTTGTTGATCTCTTTTGATGCCTGCCTCGCCGCGATTCCCATCGCCTGCATCTGATCTTTAATACTCATATATAATTTCAGTAATTTCTGTCTAAAGCTAAAAAAGGCACATTATACCCGATGAATCGTCGTATTTTGATGGCAGACTTCTTTGACCAGCCAGCCCGGAATCTAGCGATAAATCTGCTGGGTAAGGTGCTTAGACGTCGAATCGAATCGAAGTCAGGTAAATCAACCTGGCTGGCTGCCCGCATAATCGAAACCGAAGCCTATGAGATGGCCGAAAAAGGGAGCCATTCGTCCCTTGGCTATACGGAAAAGCGAAAGGCCATGTTCATGGCACCAGGTACAATCTATATGTACTACGCCAGGGGAAAAGACTCGCTCAATTTCTCAGCCAGGGGAGAAGGTAACGGGGTACTCATCAAGAGTGCCTATACTCACTTCGATACCATTTCACCATCTTCAACCCTGTCTGCTATGCAATCATTGAATCCCGGGCCCCGTGGACCGCGAACCAGGGAGAAATTATGTGGGGGTCAGACCTTGCTGTGCAAGTCACTCAACCTGAAGGTGACTGACTGGGATAAGAAAACGACCGATGCTTCAACATTCTGTGTGGAGGATGTGGGTTATAGGCCTGATCAGGTCATACAGTGCGCGCGTCTTGGTATTCCGGTTGGACGGGATCATGATCTTGCCTATCGATTCATTGACTATGAGCACGCGGAATATTGCACGAGTAATCCGCTCCGAAAACGTGAGACTGACTATCTACTGCTTAAACCGGATGAGTCCCCGGAGTAAATCTGAGAGCTTGCTACTGGCGGGAAGCCTGCATGCGCAGGAGTTCTTTTTCCAGTTCTACCAGCCTGTCCAGCGGATCCTTCATCTCGAGCATCCGTTGTTTGAATTCATTCGGGCAGGGAAGCAGTTCCGTCAGCCTTGCACCCACATCACTGGCAATGTCAGGGCTGAACTGCAGGTTCAGGGATTTGATGGCTTCGTGAGCGGCCAGAGATTTCAGCAGTTCAACGAGATGATGTTTGTCGTCCGGTACTGAATCCCTGGCTTCCAATGGCAGAAATTCAACCTGACCGAGCATCAGTTTGACAGCACTTTCATGCTGATTACGCAGAGAAAACTTGAGTTCACCTTCAACCATAATCTGCAGTACACCGTCTGTTCTCTGATCAAAATCGACGATCCTGGCATAGGTACCGCATTGCGCAACGCTGGGTAATTGCCGTTCAGAATCGCTCAGCACCTGGCTTCCCTCGGTAATCATAATGATGCCGAAGCCCACGTCATCTCTCATACAATTTGTCACCATATCAAGATAACGCTGTTCAAAGATCTGTAACGGTAATTTGCCACCGGGAAAGAGAACCGCGGGTAACGGGAACAAGGGTATTTCTGCCATGGGTCAAGTGTACCTCATTGCGACACCTCATGCTGATCTGCAAATGTTAATTTTGAAAGATTGACTTACCATAAGCGTGTTAATAAGGTGATGTTGCGCGCATTTCAGCGGTAAGTGATTGATTCAGGACGCTAACGATGTTGAAATGTCGTGGAGCCATGCACTTCAAGACTAATACCTCTTCGGGCGAAATTCACTAAGGCGATCTCTTGGAATATTTTCAGATTATCCTGCTAGCACTCATCCAGGGATTGACGGAGTTTTTGCCAATTTCGAGTTCTGCACACCTGATACTACCCTTCAATCTGCTGGGTTGGCCTGATCAGGGACTCGCATTCGATATCGCGGTTCATCTTGGTAGTCTGATTGCGGTTATCTGGTTCCTGAGAGCTGATCTTGTATCACTCTGCCGCGCGGCACTCCTTCACCTTAAAGGCACTGCCACCGACGAGAGCCGCTTTGCGATCAGTCTTGTTATCGCAAGTTTGCCGATTATTCCGGCCGGGTTTCTTTTGAGCGAACTTGCGGAAAACGAATTTAGAAGCGTGAATGTCATTATTGTCACAACCCTCATATTTGCCGTTCTGCTTTTTATTGCAGACAAAAAGGGAAGCCAGCAGAAAATGCAGGATGAGCTTAACTGGCGAGATGCGCTGTTCATCGGTCTGGCCCAATGCATTGCGCTTATCCCCGGCACCTCAAGGTCAGGCATCACCATGACGATGGCGCTGATACTCGGATACTCAAGGGAGAGCTCCACAAGAATTTCATTTCTGCTGGCAATACCGGCTATCGGTGGTGCGAGTGCTTTCAAGGCTTTTAACCTCATTCAATCACCAGCAACAGTCGACTGGGTCTCACTTCTTCTCGGTGTCATCGTTTCATTTGTCAGTGCCTATCTATGCATCCGGCTTTTCCTGGGTTTTATTCAGCGAATCGGATTTACGCCCTTCGTTATCTATCGCGTACTGCTCGGTGGCCTGCTGATCTGGCTGGTCAATTAAGCAAGTGATGAAGACGCAGCGGATTCACCTGTTGACGCTATCCGGTTTATTTTTCTCCGGTATTCTGCTCTATGGTCTCACGATGCCTCGAACCGTTACTTTCGAGGATTCAGGATTGTTTCTGCAAGTCTGCCACTTCGGCGGCATAGCTCATCCACCCGGCTATCCGCTTTTCACAATCCTCTGCTCCCCCTTGTTTGCGGCTTTGCCTTTTGATCCGGTGTTAATCGGCAACGGCATTAGTGCCGTCTTTGGCGCACTCACAGCTTGTGTTCTGTACGTGATTCTACGAAGGCTTGAGATTTCATACTGGTTCACTGTCCTTGGGGCTGTGCTTCTCATCATCGCGAAGGACTTCTGGAGTCAGGCAATTATCGTCGAGGTCTATACCTTAAACACCTTCCTCACACTCATCTGTTTATATCTTGTAATTAGATTTCAGCAGGAGACCGAACCGATTGTTTTACATCTCCTGACTTTCTGTTTTTGCCTGGGATTGTCGAACCACTGGCCGTTGATGGTTCTTTGTGTGCCCGGATTTGGAATGATGCTTGCGGCAAAATGGCCGCAGCTTCTTCAACAGTTGAGGTCACCCAGGTTTATTGGTGGCAGCCTGCTATGCGCACTGCTTGGCCTGTCGCCCTACTTCTGGTTATTCCAGGCAGATCCGCCCTTCAGTTATTCAGGACCTGTCACAAGCCTGGCAGTATTTGTCACCTATTTTCTAAGGGAGTCCTTTGCGAGTGTCGATCAACAGGCTGTAGCAGATATGGGCGATAGTTTGAGTTTTATTATCTGGTCAGGCCGCCAATTGATCATGCAGGACGGTTTGTGGTTTGGATTGTTCGCTGTTCCAGGAGTTTTTCTGACATTTAGACTCTGGGGCGTCAGCATCTGGTCTGGTCTTCTGCTTATTCTGATATTTCATACCGTTGTGCTCTGTCTTCTACTGGGCTTTGATTATGATTATCTATACCAGGCAGTCATGGCCACCTACCTACTGACAGCCCAGATAGTTTTCATCATTTTCATCGTCTCGGGTATTCAACTGACCTGGTCGAGGATAAGCGACTCAAGACTCAAGCGGGGATCGATAGCAGTCCTTATCGCCTTCACTGGTTTTAGTATTTTAGTTAACGCACAGTTCAACAACAGAAGTGACGATACCCTCGCCCACAACTACGCGGATCAGATTCTGTCCGTTCTTGATGAGGAGGCTGCACTGATTATCGTATCTGACCCCCAGACTTTTCCTATTGGTTACCTGCACAATGTTGCCGGTGTCAGACCGGATGTCAGCCTTTACCATGGTCAGAATCTTTTTTTTAAGGACAAACTGATCGGTGCCAGTTACGAGGAATTCGCAGAATCGGTAAACCACATGCTCAATCAGAGACCGGTTTATTCAATCGGCATACCCTGGCTGCAAGACGGTGAAGATCTTGGGATTCTGACGCGCGAAAATAACAACCAGGGACGCTCGTGGGCTTCAAATCCAACGCTTAACAAGTTCGTCGAGCAACTGCTGTTCAACTATATCAACCAGGAATCACGGCAACCCCACAATATCTACTTCCTTCAGCAACTATTGTACGACGCCAGTCTGCATCTGATTGAATACTCAACGATTAACCAGCTCAATGAAGATGAACTGAATCTTTTATTGAATCTACAGACGACATTTCCCGGCGCTCTTGCAACGCTTGCAATCGCTTTGTCAAACAATCAGTTCAACCCTCCCGTGGAAATGCTGCTGGTTCTCGCAAAGCCGCATATAGAAAACATACCTGTCGAATCAGACAACCTGCAGGAAGCGCTCTTTTACTATTATCTCTTCCTGATTGAGCCGGACAAACAACAGGCTGGAAATTATCTCGAGAAATCGGCTGAAATATTCCCCGCAGCAGACAATCCGGGATTCGTCGAGCAGTCCAGGCAAAATGGGTCATAAATAGGACCAATTCAGATTTGTTGTAATATCACCCTGATAAAAAGGAGGATAACTATGACTATCTTTGAATTGGGTGCGCTGGGGGAATTTACTGCAGCTTTTCTTCTACTCGTATCACTTGTCTATGTTGGGTTACAGATTAAGCAAAACACCAAGGTTGCCCGGGCCGATATGACCAAGGATCTCTTCCTTGCCTCAAGATCCGCGATTATGGAGATCGCCGGTAATCCCGAGCTCAACGGGCTCTATACCGAGATTCGCGAATTTGACAACCCGGAGCTGACAAGACGTTATACATTTTATGCATCCTTTTTCAGGCTTTACGAACTTCAGTTCAATCTACATGGCCAGGGACTGCTTGATGAAAATATTGCTCAATCCTATACCCTCATCGTTCGTATGTTCACCAAAACCAGATACTTCGATGAATACTGGGCTATTGGCCGGCAGGAATTCCAGAATGATTTCGTTGACTATATTGAAGAGCAGAAAGCCATAGCACCAATTACCTGAATCATGCCTTTTTAGCGCGTGTGACTGCATATAGTCTGGTACCATCTCTTCGGTAACTGAGTATGAATGGAGCAACGATGAACACACAGGCTAAGCTGACCGGTGAATGGCGCAAACCGGTAAATACGGCATCGCACCAGAAAGGCGGTATTCACGATGACGACACAGCCACAGATCTTGGATTCAGAGGTGGCACGGTAGCCGGTTCAATTCATATGGAGCAATTCCCTCCGTTGCTCGAGCAAGTATTCGGTGAAGACTGGTGGCGCAACGGCACACTTTCTCTCTATTTCAAAAGCGCCACGGTTGATCGCGAACCGGTCCGATGTTTTGTCGGTGAACCTGAAACATCCGGATCTATCAGACGATCATCAGTGTGGATGGAGAAAGAAGATGGAACTCTTGTACTTTCAGGGACAGCTTCATGCGGTGGTCATGATACTGAGACAGAGTTACGCAAGCGCCTTCAGAATATCCGTCCGTCTACAGAGTTAAGGATGCTCGCTAACACAAGGCTGGGTAATTCAGCATCAAATGTTGCAACACGGATATCTGATGACAGTGTTGACCAACAACTGGGCGTTATTACAGAAGCCCTTGACTGCTACAAAACACCTGATCGTTTTGGCGGCAGAGTGCTGCCATTGACCAGAATCGTTGGCGCTTTTGACCCAGCCGAACAGGTTATTGCAATAAGCATCGAACCCCCTTTTGTCGGACTTTATGGCGCAATAGAGATCGAATTTATCAATGGGCCCGTGTTTTCAGCAACCGACTATGAAAGCCAGGGTAAAGTAGTGGGGCTCTCAGACAGCCCGCAAACAGAAATTTTGTGGCGCGAGCTGGAATTATTGCAAGGAGACCAGCAGATAGCACGCATGATCAAGATGGACAGATTAATGAAGAACTCTTCACCTCTGTGGAATGAATCCCTCTGATCAAGGCTCGTGCGGTGTTAACCGTGTTGAGAATCTTTGTTCATTCAGCGCACCAATATCGGATACCAGACTATTACCATCAATAGAGGTCATTGTTAGACTTGCTATCAATTAACTAACGCCCAGTAGTCAGAAGTAGAGATAGCCAGATGACAGAAACACTCACCTTGCCAGAGCTGATGCAAGTCACCCCTCATGGAAAGTCTGACCTCTTTATCGGGCAGGCTGAAAGCTACGGCGCTCTCGGTATCTACGGTGGCCACTTCCTGGGTCAGGCTCTCGCTGCTGGTCTTGCGACAGTAGACGAGCCGAAACTGGCCAACTCATTCCACACGTATTTTATGAAGGCTGGTAATCCCAATACACCCATCGAATACCAGGTCACGAGGCTCAGAGAAAGCAGGGGTTCTGATACTCGCAGCATTGCAGCAATCCAGGAGGGTGAGACCGTCTTCATCATGATGGCAGCATTTAAAATGCCCGAAGAAGGAGAAGAACATCAGAAATCAGCTCCGCTTGTTAAGACGCCGGATGAGATAATTCAGGAAAGACAGCAAAGAGGAGAGCAATCCTTTCCATTCCCAATGGCACAGCATGGTCGCGTGGAGATGGAATTTATCAGCGATTCATTTAGAGAATTTATACCAGACAGAGATCCATACCTGCAGCTATGGATGAGAGTCCCGGGTTGCGAGAATATTGGTGAGCGAGGTTGGCAAGTAGTGCTCTCATACCTATCTGATGCCACTTTGATGTTTAATTCTGTACTACCCTATGGACTGCCATTTCAGACTCATCGGTTAACCAGCCTGGACCAGAGTACCTGGTTTCATCGAAGCGTTGATCCAGGAAACTGGATGGTATATGACCAGCGAAGTATCGCTGCTGCAGGTGGAAGAGGTCTTAATGAGGGTGAAATCTATTCGCAAGACGGACAACTCATCGCGAGCACCAAGCAGGAATCAATGTTACGAAAGAATCCTTGAACCATTCTGACTCGCTTGTATTGAATCTGTATTTTCTCTACCGACAAATATGTCAATCATGATTCAACTTGGGTCCAGACGGCCGAGTTCAGTGATGCTAACCCTACAACCAGACGTGATCCAGTAATCCGCTTGCTTTCTCTGGAATCATGATAGATGCGTATTGCCCACAATTTGAGTATCCTGCTCTAATATCAGGACAGCCTTTATACTAAAACCCTTATGTCTGAATATAGAGTCTTCATATCCCGAAAGAACCTTGATGATAAGGGACAGACAACTGAGGACGTAGAGATTGCGCATCAGTTGTATGATCATCTGACTTCGTTAGGCGTGAGTACTTTTCTGGACGATGTATCGCTTATTCAACAAGGTGCAGGCAGATACAAGCAGGCTATCGATGATGCGCTGGATCAGGCTCAGATACTCGTGGCCGTCGGAACCAGCCGTGAGAACCTGGAGTCTGAATGGGTAAGATATGAATGGGACGGCTTTTTCAATGACATCATCAGTGGAATCAAGCCGGATAGTCAGGTCGTATCACTCATTTCTGGCTTAAAGCCAGCTAACCTGCCGAGAGCCCTTCGGCAAACCCAGGCATTTGATTACCATCGGGAGGGGATCATTCAGGCAGGGCAGTTCATCATCAGTGCGCTGGATTTGAATGAACCCGAACAATCACCCAGCAGGCAACGTCAGAAACAAAGAACGGTTGTTAACGAGTCAACTTCCATGGAGACAGCAATATTGTTCATCGATATCGCGGGCAGTTCAAAATTATTCAAGGAACACGGAGATGAAATTGCCGCGCGAATCTTGCAGAAGGCAATCCGTGACTGGACTAAAATCACCGAGCAGCATTCTGGTTGGGTAATCAAAGCACTTGGTGATGAAATCATGTGCGCTTTCGAGACATCCGACGACTGCGTGATGGCGGCAACTGAAATCAGAGAAGAAATCTCTATCGGTCTGAGGGGTGAATCTATCGCCATTCGTGTAAGGATGGGATTGGGCTTTGGTCCAGCTATCCGAACACCAGATCGAGATGTCCTGGGGAACACGGTAAATATTGCCTCGGAGATGACAGGTAAAGCGGAGGCAGATCAGATATTAATTGACGAATCCACAGTTAATTCTTTATCCAAAAATCTGAAAAAGCGATGTTCCAAGGTGGGCGAATCACCATTCAAAGGTTCTGATTTTCCCGTACTCTATTTTGAGATTGTCTAGCTATGCAGATTCTGTTGTACCATCACCTCAATAATTCAGGAGGTATGCTATGACAATTCAGGATATTGGCTCAATTGGCGAGTTTATCGGCTCCATGCTGATACTTGTGACACTTGTTTACCTGGCCATTCAGAACAGGCACCAGCAAAAACTACTACTCTCAACTGCATTTCAGGCAAGGTTGGACCCCCTGGCAAAGTACATCGGTTGGCGAGTGGAGAATCCGCAATTTGCTGAAGTGTTACGAAAGAATTTTGCCGGTGATTCCCTGACGGATATGGAGTCGCTCCAGTTGGAAGCATACTCTTTTTTCGGTATCAGCATGCTGGAGAATGCCATGTACCAAAAGAACCTCGGTGCTTTAGACGTATCAGATACTGAAGTGGAATCTCAGATTGGTATATTGATGCGAGAAACCTCGAGAGAATCTCTTGAGCAATGGAAAGCGCAGGGATATTTCCCATCCAGTTTCCAATCAGAATTGGACCGTTTTCTGGAAAAAAGCGATGCCAGCTAAAGTGATAATGACAATTACAAGTCTATTGGCCAAACAGGAGACCTTACCAATATGGCAGATGACATGAATGATGACGGATTTCTGTTTGAAGGATTGAAAGTGCTGGATGTCGGCACCTGGATCGCAGCACCGGTCGCAACGACCATTCTTGCTGACTTCGGTGCCACCGTCATCAAGATTGAGCAACCCGGAGTTGGGGACGCGTATCGAAATCTGGCATTGAATCCCGCAACACCGACTGCTAAAGCCAATTATGCCTGGGGGATGGATGCACGAAACAAACGTTCGCTGGCTCTTGATCTGAAGTCAGAAGAAGGGCTTGGGATTCTTAAACAGCTCGCCTCGGAATGTGATGTCTATATCACCAATCAACCTCAACCCATGAGACGGGAACTGGGACTCATGTACGAAGACCTGAAACCCCTAAACGAGAGGATGATATACGGTTCTCTCACCGCCTATGGGGAAGAAGGACCCGAGAAAGACCGGGAAGGCTTTGACCTTGTGGCCTACTGGGCCCGGTCCGGCCTGATGGATCTGGTGAGACCCATTAACGGAGAACCCGCGCAGTCTCTACCCGGTATGGGCGACCACCCAACAGCTATTGCCATGTACGCCAATATTGTCACGGCATTATTAAGACGCGAACGAACCGGCAAAGGTGCAAAGGTACATACCTCTCTGCTGGCAAATGGGATGTGGTCTGCTTCCTGTATCGCCCAGGCTC
>CAZJRI010000174.1:0-10708 GCA_964548025.1 uncultured Pseudomonadales bacterium | reverse complement strand
TCGACAGATGGTCCTTGATTTTGGTCATCCGAAGAAGCTTAAGTAAGTGCCATTCTACTCCGACCCCAATTTATCATTTTCCAGTCACTACAATCAGAAAATCTAACGGCTGTTCTCACGCTCATGCAGGCGGGCGCCTCTAAGTATACCGCCCATTGCATAATTGCCCTCATGACATGCATATTCGAATATCCGGTGCTCCGATGACTGCATGATCACTCGCAGTGTAAACGGCTGCTCAAAGCTGTCAGGTGCATCCACGGTTGCCTCATAGCTAAGCTGACCATCATCAGTTCGAGTGAAGCGTTCAGTAATTCGCAGGTTCAATCCGGAGCCAACAACACCATTGGCTCCGGGATTCTCAAACTGCACTGGGAGATGGAACGCCGGGGTTTTGTCAGTGAAATGGGTGGTCTCGATAACCAACGTATTACCTTCCCAGTATCCTCGCGAACTGCCGTACCATCGTCGAATCTCCTCGGGTAGCTGCGGGCGACCATCAGTAGGTATGATGCGCGCATCATGGATCATCTCGGTCATCAGCACCACATGGGTTGGTGTCTGCACGATGCGCAGGTTGTTATTGTATGCGCTGGGTGTGATAGGAGGTCCTGCATTAAACCCAAGCAGGCATCGTTCAGAAAGCCCCAGCGTTTCTGGATCCTGGTGCAGATAGTTCGGGCCTACACTATACGACAAGACATCACGCACGGGTGCACTACGCTGTTTGTTCTGGGCGAGTCTGCGGGCGTTCGCCTCAGGCAGGACTTCAGGTAACCGACCATTTATTGGATCAACAATGAGTGATGTCCGCAATTCTTTGTCGAGACTCTCACCCGCATCGAGCCAGAAATCGTTATACCTTTCCACATCCTGGACTGCGACGCCCGTGGGTTCGTCTACCCGATCCGGTGGGAGGATCTTATTGAGCAGCGCGCTTGCCTCCTCCGCCGTGAGAAACGCCTTGTCGCCCAACTCCAACGGTCTCTCCAATGGCGTGAGCGTGCTGAAGTTCCATACCCCTTCAAGATCCGGGGTGCCCCACGGAGTTTTAACAGGTACGTACGCCGACTCGTCAGTCTTGGCTTGTATCTGTGCCGAGATCGCGGCTAGAAGAATCACCAGTATCAACGGTGTATTTCGTTGCATGTTCATGTCCTCCGGGTGTGTTCTATTCAGGGCTGGTGCCCGATAGTCAAACATCAACTAAAACCAGCAGTCCAAATGGTCATGCTGAGCTTACCATCTATTGTTGACCCGATGGCCCAATCCGCGCTCATACCATGTGAAGTCGATTTAGATCTCTCGACAGTTCGATTTGTAATATATGTCGCAAATTTGAACATACTTGGTTTGCGGATGGAAATTCTCCCAGAAATAATCAATTTGTACGAGGATGAACAGCAGCATCGTCAGCAGCACTTAACACTTCGTCCAGCCACTGCTCTTGCGTGGCTTCAACGAAGCGGGGTTCTTCTTCGGGGAAACGAACTGGCAATCCCGTCATTACATCAGTTGCCTTACTATCTTTTTTTACGAATTGACCATTTACAATCACATGTGGCATACCTTTTTACGAATGTTGCACACTCCGGATACCACGGTTTTTTATAGCGGAGATTGTTTGGCCGCTTGATTCCAACAGAACTCTAATGCTTACTAGTCAGCCAACAGCTTACCAAGTGAGGTGAATATGAAGGTACTGGTTATTGGCGCAAATGGGAACACTGCTACGCGCGTCATCAGGCGTTTGGCTGAAAGCAACCATGATCCGGTTGCCATGATCAGAAACCCGTCGCATCGAGCCAAGTTCGACAAACTGGGCGTACCAACGGTTCTTGCAGACCTTGAATACCCGATTGATCACGCTGTACAAGGTTGCGATGCGATTATCTTTGCAGCAGGATCAGGTGGCAAGACAGGAAAGGACAAGACTGTACTGGTCGATCATATTGGTGCGATTCGTTCAATGGTTGCAGCGCAAGTGAATGACGTTCACCGATATATCATGCTCAGCTCAATCAACAACGATATAAACAGTCAGTCACCCATCGCGCACTATCACCGCGCGAAGGCGCACGCAGATAATCATCTCGTTGAATCCGGTCTTGACTATACGATCATCTGCCCTGGTGGTCTGACTGACGAGGAAGGTACCGAATTGGTTTCCATAAGCACCGAACTCAAGGGAAACGGGCTAACGTCTCGTGAAAATCTGGCAGCAGCACTCGTTGCATGTCTGGACTGCGACAATAGCATAGGTAAGTCATTCAGCCTGCTTGACGGTGACAGGCCTCTAGCCGACGCACTTAGCACTTTATAGTGAACGTGGTAAGAAACCCGACGATCAACCCCATATCGGAACATAGCAACAGTCACCGGATGTGACAGCAAACTGATTTAAGTAGAACTCAATGCAATTGTTTTTTTACTAACAGCTCAAACCATGAGACCGTCATAACGAGTTCAATACACTGAATTTGAATCTGTCAATGCTGTACGTTGTTTGGTTAAATCACCTGTCGCATATCACGATCCAATGAAGTTGGAGGGAATATTGAAGAAGGTATTGATTGGCCTTGCCGGGGTGCTCGTTGTTGGTGGGCTAGTGCTATCACAATACTGGTATTACCTGCCGGGGATTATCTTTGACATTGTGAGTCCAATCGGTGAAAACCAGGCTGTTAGTTGGGAGCAGGGACCAACTGAACCTTCACAAGCAGGTGGCGACAAGCTTCCTAATGTCGTCCTCATTGTTGTTGATGATCTTGGATTCAATGATATTACTTACTACGGAGGTGGCATTGGCGGCGGCACTGTGCCGACACCCCAGATTGATTCAATCGCAGCACAAGGTATCCATTTCACCAATGGTTATACGGGCAATGGAACCTGTGCCCCCTCTCGCGCAGCGCTGTTAACTGGGCGTTATCCCACCCGGGTCGGCTTTGAATTCACACCAGCATCACCAGCGTTTATGAGAATGGTTGGCGGGGATAGTTTTAAAGAGGAAAACGCAGACAATTATCCACCGGCAAGTTCGCTGGGTTTGCCGGGCAGTGAAAGGACGTTACCTGAAGCACTCAAAGAAAAAGGCTATCACTCTATTGCCCTCGGTAAATGGCATCTTGGCGGTGATGAAGGCATGTTGCCGAATGATCAGGGGTTTGATGAATTTCTGGGGTTCCACGCAGGCGGCGCGATGTTTATGGAGGAAGATGATCCTGACGTCGTTAACTCAAAACAGGATTTCGATCCGATTGACAGATTTCTCTGGCCTAACCTTAAATACGGCGTGAGGTTCAACAAGGGTGAACGGTTCAAACCTGATTCACATGTAACAGATTATCTCAGTCGCGAAGCCGTCAAGGTGATCAAGGCAAACCGCAACAGACCATTCTTTATGTATCTGGCCTACAACGCACCGCATACACCCCTGCAGTCTGAGAAAAAGGACTACGACGCTCTAAGTCACATCGAAGATCATACGGAACGGACCTACGCCGGTATGATACGAGGGCTCGATCGTGGTATCGGCCAGGTACTGGCAGCTATTGATGATAATGGCATTTCGGACAACACCATTGTTATATTTACATCAGACAATGGGGGCGCAGGTTACGTTGGCTTGCCTGACCTGAACAAGCCATACCGCGGTTGGAAAATTACCCTCTTCGAAGGTGGCATTCATACGCCCTACTTTATCAGGTGGCCAGAGAAAATTGATGCAGGTAGCCAATACGATTCACCGGTTGCTCATATCGACATTTTTACAACCGTTCTTTCCGCAGCAGGAATTGCACCACCAGATGACCGCATCATCGATGGCAAAGACATTCTCGAGGTCGCACTCGATCCGGAACAACCACCACTGGACAGGCCTCTTTTCTGGAGATCCGGTGGCTATAAGGTTGTGCAATATGATGGCTGGAAACTCCAACTGCTGGAACATAACGGTAAAACCTGGCTCTTCAATCTGACTGAAGACCCAACAGAACAGCAAGATCTTTCTTCATCAAATCCTGAGAAGCTGAACGAACTACGCACGCTGCTCTATTCGCTCGATGATCAGATGGTGGAACCCTTATGGCCTTCTTTAGTCGAAAGTGAAATTCCGGTTGACTACACCATCGACAAATTGCCCGAAGGACCCTACGAGACCATCATTTGGGAGAATTGAAATTAGAATTGGGGTCGGAGTAAAATTCACAAACAGTTTATATGAGCCGAAACCACTGGTGAATGTAGATTTTACTCCGACCCCAATTCTTGGATGATCTATGCAAGAAGATCAGATTCAACGACTCAAAGCGTTACGCGACAAACAAAAGCTCAGTATTGTCTATGAGACTCCCGATCTGTCGGTAACCGGTGAGGTTATCTCAGAAGCCGAAAAGGAATTTTTTAAGGTGAACGGCTTCATCGTCAAACACGGATTGCTGGATCAGGAAAAACTCGCTATTGCGTTCGATCGGATATGGACGCATCTATTGGCAAACGTAGGAGCCAATTCAGACTGGCAGCTCAGCCGTGACGATAAAGGCACCTGGCTGAACCCTCAGTGGGCGCCCATGGCAGAGGCACCGACCGCTGGTTACTTCCAGGGTCGTCAGCCCATGGAACAGTTCGGTCGCATTCTGAAGATGCATGATATTGGTCATGCAGATTATTTACTCGATCTGCTTCCGAATGAACCCCGTGTCCGACAGGTCGCAGAAGCGATACTGTCAAAGGATCTTCGACCAAGCCATCAGACACGCGGTATTTATGGTATTTTTCCGACCAATAATCCGGCGGATCCATCCGGCAGCCGACGATTGCGCGGTACTTCCCTTGGGCCCCATGTAGATCAAGTCTGCCAGCAGTTGAATACCTGTGCCTATCTGGATGATGTACCGGAGCGCTGCGGCGGATTCACGGTTTATCCCGGCAGCCACAAGATCATGTTTCATGCCCACGAATTTGAAGCAAATTACTCGCCCTCGCTTTCCTTCGTTGATGCCATGGAAGAAGTCATTGAAACGATAGAACCCCTTGAACTCATCGGCAAAAAAGGCAGTGTAATTTTCTGGCACGGGCGTACCGTGCACTCGAGCGGCATCCACACAGGCAACAGTATTCGCTGGGCATTAATTGATGATTTTACAGAGAACCTTGAGGTCTTAAGCGAAGAAGAACATAAAGAAGCTGGTCAATACGAGTGGTTCAAGAACGCCAGATTATTCAGACAAGATCGACCAGTGACGGATGATATGTGGCGCAACTGGAATATTTCTACCTGACGGGATCGCGTTGTCGCAAAGCGCAACATATTAACGCAATATCGAACATTCAGAAACTTCGCAAGCATGTTGAAACGTTGGACACTCGGTTATAGAAAGTAAGATCTCGACCATACCTATGGTCAGTTAATACGACGCGCTGATTTTCCAGGACTTCCGATTCATATGTTATTAGTAGTCCAGACTAATTTTGACACCCGGGAGAAGAATCGTTAACTTTAGAAGATGCAAATCCCTGCAAAATTGAAGATACTTTTCTTCACACTACTCGCCATCTCGTCACTAAGTGAACAGGTGGTGGCTATCGGCGTCGATATTGAATCGAATTCGATCAGCATCAGTATTGATTCAGAACCGCCAAGCCTTGACACTTCATTAACCGAGGATGTTGCCAGTTCATTCATTCTTGGCATGATCCACGATCGACTTGTCCGGGTTGATGCAAGAGGCAAGGTCGTGCCGGGTATCGCCGAGACCTGGTCAACGAGCAAGACAGGCGCAAGGTTCCAATTACGTAAAAACGCTCGTTGGAGTGACGGCACACCTATCACTGCGCATGATTTTGTCTATGCATGGCGACGGCTGGTTGACCCTGAAACTGGCGCTTCGGGTTCCACCTTCTTTGCTTATGTTTTGAAGAATGCAACTTCAATCCTAAAAGGAGAGATGGACAAGCTGAGTCTTGGAGTTGTAGCGCTGGACGACAATACCCTTGAGGTAACAACCAGCAGGTCAATTCCGTATTTGCTACAGGTACTCTCCGGCGTAAGTTACGCGCCCTTGCGAGAGGATTTTGTCGTGCAACAAGGGAGCCGGTACGCAGCAGAGGCAGAAACGATGTTGTTCAGCGGGCCCTTTGTTCTTGATTCCTGGGTACATGGTGCTTCTCTCAGCCTGAGAAAAAATCCGCAATACTGGAATGCACAAAAAGTTAAACTGAATCGAATCGAAGTACCCTATATGACTACCGACAAGCGGGCACTTTTAAATCTTTATAACAGTCATGAAATTGCCACCCTGGCACTCAATGCAGATATTCTTCTTGAGGCAACCAACCATGGCTACCGAATCCGGAAGAAACCAAACAACTGCGCCTCGATCATTACGCTAAATCACAGGGCGGAAAGGGCGACTTCAAACAAGCACCTTCGCAAAGCACTTCAATACGCTTTTGATGCCAGTATGTATGTGAATAAAATTATCGCCCTGCCGGGAACGATACCAACTCTCGGCGTATACCCAAGTTATGTCAAAGCAGACGGGAAACCATTTGCAGACCAATATCCTTCCCAGATCAGCACCCCGGATTTAAAAAAGGCGAGAGCATTTCTTGATCTTGCGAAATCCGAGCTGAAAGAACTGCCCCCGCTGGTTCTGCTTTCAAGAGAGAATGCACAAAGGCAGGATGAGTATTTGCAGGCAGCTTTTAAGGAAACCCTTGGCATCGAGGTTAAAATTGATCGCCAGTCGTTCAAGCAAGCGATTGCAAGACTCATCAATGGTGATTTCGATCTGGCATTTTCGGGGTTCTGTGCCGGAACCATGGATGATCCATTTATGTCTGTCGTCAACTATACAACGCCCCATCCCTACAATGATGGACGCTTTTCCAACAAGGAATATGACGACCTGTTCGAATTAACCAGTTCCACCGACGATCCTGAACGCAGAATGAAGGCATTTGCCAGAATGCAAGATATCCTGCTTGAAGAGGCCGCGATAATTCCAACTCATGAATCTTCATCTATCTATATACAAGTCAACAATGTACGGCGCCTGGAGTACGGTCCGGCACCTAATTTTAGTTGGGCCAGCATCCGTCAATAGCAAGGCATAACCTGGAGATTTTGCATCCACGACTCGTACCTTCTGTCGTTACCTGCCAGTTGTTGCCTGCCACAGATGAAATTGCAGAGGATCGGAGGAAAACCCAGACAAAGACTGTTTTGTTACCGCAAATACCAATCCCTTCTGCGAGAAACAGGTAAATGGTCGCCATTTTATTGCTGATTGCGTACCGATTTACCTACCGGAGCCACAATAAACTGTATCACATGCCAATTAAGCCCTTGCATATTGGTTCTAGCTTGCAAAATACCCCGTGGATTCCACATGAATTGATTTGCATCAAGGTCTGTAGATTCCTATCGCTCTACGCTAAAAGGTTCAAAATACTCGCGGAGAGAGTTATGAGCGCGTTAGAAGATTCCGCCGATTCCGGCGAACAGAAGGAAGATCTGATTGACAGTTACAAGGCGGTAACAGATATAACCTGGAATTTTGACTATGAGTCGAACATTCCGAAGATGGGTGACTTATATACACGAGCGAAGAATAATCAATGGAATGCGGATGATCTGAAATGGGATACGGTGATTGATCCATCCAATCCCATCATGAACCGGGATAACACGCTTTATTCTGAAATGCCATTTTTCAAGCGGCTTTCCCAGACCCAACAGGAAACGTTTACAGCCCATTCAACAGCCCAGATGTTGTCCCAGTTTTTACATGGAGAACAGGGGGCCACCTTCACGGCAGCGGCAATAACTCTCGGTGTACCGGATATGTATGCCAAATACTATGCTGCGACCCAGACCATGGATGAGGCGAGGCACGTGGAAGTCTATGATCGGTACGTCAACAAGATTGCCATTCACTACCCAATGAATCCCTGGTTGAAGCAACTCATTGACGTGGCCCTTAATACGGAAAACTACAAGAAAGTCATGATTGCAATGAACATGATTGTGGAAGGTCTGGCACTCGGTGCATTTAACAATATGTATCGGCAGACAGATGAGCCGTTGTTGAAATCAATCACATTTAACGTTATGCGTGATGAATCACGACATGTTTCATTTGGACATGCCTACTTAACACCCGTGGTTGCCCAGATGCATCCGGATGATGTTGAAGATCTGGCACAATTTGCTTTCGATGGCGTTAACATCCTTGTTCAGAGCCGGACGCAAAGAACAGAAGGATTCTTGAAGGTCTTAGAGGTCAGCGAGATCGAAGAAAAAGATTTTGCTGCAGGCATGAAAGAAGCTGCGGAGATGGGACTGGTTAACAAGCTACCACCTGGACAGGTACATTCGTTAGAAGACCTGATGATTCCGGCACTGGTAAGAGCTGGATTAATCACGCCAAGAACGAAGGAATTGTTCGAAGGTGTGGGTGTCGCAATCAACGAAGACATGACTGTGCTCAATGCCATGGAAGACGCCAAATCTGATCAGAATGTACTAAATGAGGAAGGTGCTTCGTACTAGGAGTACCTTTCGCATTACTCTAAAAAGAGAACGGTAAAAAGAGAAATGTAAAAAGAGAGTTTTGAACTGCCTGGATCAAAGGCAGTTCAACTCCTTGCAGATCTCACGTTGGACTTCTGGGGACAATAATACCTATTTGTTCCCACTGAAGTTTGCTGGCCCTCAATTAAGAACACTGTCCCCGATTTCGTCTCTCAATTAAGTAACTCCCCCGATGTGTGTCCAGATTCTATTTTCCTGATTGATCGGGTAGTCTTCTGAGTCTGTCTAACCGGGGAGTTGAATCATGCGAGTCGCTCAGATATTGATTATCCTGCTGTTGTCTTCCTGCGGTGTACAAAAAGTCAGTCACCTCCCGGCCGATGGCGATGATATCGCTGGAAAAGTATCTAGTAAAAATGGCCCCGAAGCAGGTGTGTGGGTAATTGCAGAAACCGCGGAACTTGGAACTCGCTTCATTCGCATTGTTGTGACAGATGTCCAGGGTCGCTATGTCATACCGGATCTGCCCGCCGCATCCTATGAAATCTGGGTCAGAGGTTATGGATTGACGGACTCAGAGAAACGAATCGCCCGACCAGGTGCCAGGGTTGATCACCCCGTGGAAATTGCAGCCAATTTGGCCGAGGCAGCCGAGGTCTATCCTGCTGCCTACTGGTATTCCATGATGAACCTACCATCTGAGCAGGAGCTTGCAGACATCAATGGTGGTTTGAACTTCTACCTGACCTGGATGAAGAATATGGGATGTGTGGGTTGTCATCAGTTGGGCCAACGTTCTACCCGTACTTTGCCTGCAGCATTCTCGGACATGCCGTCGCATGAAGCATGGACCCAAAGAATACAGTCAGGGCAGGCAGGGAATAATATGATAAGACTGTCGGGAATGCTGCAGGGATTACCGGTCAAATATCTCGCCCATTGGACTGATCGAATTGCCGCTGGCGAACTTCCCCATGCGCAACCGGTACGACCACAGGGGTTGGAACGTCATATGGTGGCAACAATTCGCGACTGGTCGACCGCTAAAGCCTATATGCATGATCTCTCGGGTACTGATCGCCGCAACCCGACAGTGAATGGGTTCGGGGATCTGTATGGCGCACCGGAGCTAAGTACAGACGCGATGCCTATTTTGAATCCTCGCGATAATCGTGCCACTCACTATATGACACCGGTCCGTGACGAAGATACGCCGACGACCAGGAGTCAACCGGTTATCGCGGCATCAGCGTACTGGGGTAATGAAGCAATATGGGACAGTAAGGCAAATATCCACAATCCCATGCTTGATGCTGAATCAAGGGTATGGCTAACGGCCCGGATACGTGATTCCAGGAATCCTGACTTCTGCCGTGAAGGTTCCGATCACCCCTCAGCAAAATTGTTTCCAGTAGATAGATCCGGCCGCCAGGTCTCTGTTTATATCCCGACGACAGATGAGTACCGGTTTGTTGATACCTGCTACAGCACGCATCATCTTCAGTTCGCCGAGGATGATCGAAATACCCTTTGGACCAGCGGCGGAGGTCAGGTGGTTGGCTGGCTGGATACGGCGTTGTTTCTGAGGACAGGAGATGCGGAAGTATCACAGGGCTGGTCGCCCCTTATTCTGGATACAAATGGCAATGGCAGGCAGGATGCCTGGGTTGAACCCGATGAACCAGTTGACCCTGCCATGGACAAACGGGTTCCTGCCGCTTTTTATGCCGTTATGCCAAACCCGGTCGACGGTAGCGTATGGGGATCAAATGCTTTCAGATACCCAGGTAATATTGTCAGATTTGACCCAACGACAGGATTGGGCGAGATTTATGAGGTACCACTACCCGGGTTTGGTGTGAGAGGCGCCGATATCGACCGCAATGGTGTCGTGTGGGTATCACTTGGGAGCGGACACTTGGGTGAGTTTGATCGTCGAAGGTGTAATGGACCTCTAAATGGACCATTGGCAACGGGCAAACATTGTCCTGAAGGATGGGTGTTTCATGATCTTCCGGGCCCCGGCTTCACGGACTTGCCTGAATTCAGTGTCGAATCAAGCTATTACACCTGGGTGGATCAGCACAATACTCTCGGACTCGGTGACAACGTGCCGATAGCAACAGGCAATTTGTTCGATGGTGTACATGCACTGGTTAAGGATGAATT
>CAZJRI010000173.1:8128-10711 GCA_964548025.1 uncultured Pseudomonadales bacterium | reverse complement strand
TGCCCATTTTTTGGCCCTCGAGCTGAACAGCCTCGGTCGCAGCCGCTGCCGCTTTCGGCAGGTGTCCCATGATTGAAAGAGTAAGATGACCGTGTGCGATGGGGGCCCCGAATGGACCAGCCTTTGCCCGATCAACGTCAACGTGAATCCACTGATGATCCATAGTCACTTCTGCGAACTCATTGACCCGATCCTGGGTTACTTCGAACCAGTCGCTCTGGGAGGTCTGTTCCCCGATGCGTGAAGTCATTACCTCATAGGCGTTCTGTAATTGATCTGACATGATTGTTTATCTCCAGTCGACATATCGTTGCCAGACTCTATCATAGCTGACTGCTATCTGAACTTATTTGTGCTATTTGCAGGATAATGACTGGTGGTACCATGCCTGCTTCGCTGAATACCATTATGAATGTGTCTGGCAGTCTTGCTGATTCTGTTGTTGATTCTGTTGCTGATTGCCGGGAACCAGGAGTGACTGATGCTGAAACTCTACTATTTTACCAATGCCTGTTCGCTGGCGAGTCATATCGCACTCGAAGACGTCGGTGCAGACTATGAGGCAATTCGCGTGGATTTTACGTCGAATGCACAAAGAGAGGATACGTACCTGGATATCAATCCCAAGGGCAGGGTGCCTGCGCTGATAACCGCTGAGGGGGTTATCACCGAAAACCCTGCCATCCTCATGTACATTGCCCACAAATATCCTGGTTCAAATCTGGCACCCCTCTATGATGCCTACGCACTTGCTCAGGTATTATCTTTCAACGCTTATTTAAGTTCTACCGTGCATGTGGCTCATGCCCATGGCCCCAGGGGATCCAGATGGGCAGATGACCCGGAAACCATAGCTGAACTGGGGCGCAAGGTGCCAGAAAACATGAAGGCATGTTTCGAGTTAATCGAAAACACGATGTTCAAATCACCCTGGGTCATGGGAGATCAGTATACGATCTGCGATCCCTATTTATTCACGATTGCCCAGTGGCTTGAGGCAGATGGCGTTGATCCGGCGGCATTCCCAAAAGTACATGATCATCGTAAGAGGATGCTTGAAAGGGCGAGCGTTCAGAAGGTGATGAAGGTCGAGAAAAACTAGCAATTGAGCCTAATTGTTTTGCCATAATGCGTTAAAAATGGTTAATTATCCCTGTAGACAACTGGGTGGCCCCTGAATTGCCTGGAGGAATATGACTGATATTCAAGCAGATATGACTGAGGAATCCGAAATCGGCGAACGCGTGGGTGAATTTCGGGTGCTCTGTTACTCCTCCCTGTACATGCCGGTATCGATGGTGCTCTTACCCGTCGGTGTCTACGTGCTGCCTTACTATGCAGAACTCGGCATCAGCCTGTATGCCATGTCTGTCATCATATTTGGTGCCCGGTTATCTGATGCCTTTACAGATCCTTTGATCGGCGTGTTGTCGGACAAGACCAGTTCTCGCTGGGGTCGCAGAAAGCCCTGGATATTAGCAGGAGCACCACTCCTGATGCTTTCTCTCTACATGCTGTTCGTCCCGCCGGAGAATCCGTCGGTATGGTACTTCGGTATATGGATCGTACTCCTCTATTTTGCCTTCACGGTGATCGATTTACCCTATTTTGCCTGGGGGGCAGAACTCTCACCCGTCTATGATGAGAGAACCCATATCACTGGTCGGCGTGAACAATTCCATTTCGCGGGTACCGTTTCGTTTAACCTGCTGCCGTTGACGGCTGCATTGCTTATTTACTTTGCAACGGTAGAAGAGAGCAGCATTGCTGCCATGCTGGGCAATTTCACGGACGAGTTTCAGCAAATCATGAAAGCCAGGGCCGGGCATATCGATGTCATTCTCAACTGGCTGGCTAATTTTGTCGTGGTGGCTATTCCCGTCACCGTTTTCCTCGCTCTCTTTTTCGTTCCTGAACCAGAACAGAAGGTTATCGTTAGACGAAAAGCCACGTTCATGGCCAGCTTGCGGGTTGTCAAAAGAAATGGCCCATATCTCCGCCTGATCGTCTGCTATACCGTTAGTACCTTCGGTGCCGCCATGACGGCTGCGTTGTCGTACTTTTTCGTGAAGCACGTGGTTCAGGTGGGTGAACTCTATCCGATCTATCTGCTGGTCTATTACTTAAGTTCGATTGCCGGACTGCCTATCTGGATGAGACTGGCAAGCCGGTTTGGAAAACATCAGACATTTATCATCTCGATTCTCTGGTTCGCATTCTGGGCTTCGTGGATACCGTTCATACCTGCCGGTGAATTCGGGCTATTCCTTGTCATCATGTGTTTCAAGGGTTCTTCGGTCGGTGCGCTCCTGGCATTGCCAGCCTCGATGGCGGCTGACGCGGTTGATATTGATTCTGCCCGGTCAGGTGAACAAAGAGCCGGACTCTACTTTTCGGTATGGGGAATGCTAAAAAAAGGTGCAGGTGCAGCCGGAGGTGCGCTTGGTCTTGCAGCGGCCGCCTTCTTCGGATTTGATCCCACGGCAGATGTCAGCCTTGCAGGAACCGCAGACGGTAATTCAGAAAGGGCACTCCTCTGGGTGACCCTGCTTTATTCAATCATCCCTGCCGGTATAAAGTTCA
>CAZJRI010000173.1:593-8118 GCA_964548025.1 uncultured Pseudomonadales bacterium | reverse complement strand
CCCGCTGACAGAAGCCCGTCAACGCAGGATCCGCGCGCGAATCGAACGATGGGGAGAAGTGCTCCAGCGCTAGCCGCTGAACTTGTCAGTCCTCACCACCTCAAGCTCTTCCCGGACCAGCGATAAATCATGATACTGGCCTGTTCGCCAGTATTCATAATGATCACTAATAAATGGACTATCGACGTTGCCGCCATTTCCGGCTGACAATATAAATCTCAAGTGTTTTGGATCAGCAAGATCAACCACCCAGCGGTAAACAGGGCCATGCATAACGGTAATGCTCTCACTCTCCCCGGATGGTCCAGGTGTATGCGCTGCCATGTCGTGGCACTGCCACCGAGTGGATGTGGGCCAACTTTCATGTGTTCCCACGTTTCGTGTCTCGCCAGAGAATGTTGAAACTGAATCTGTTGTAGTTCGCCGAAGCTGCAGATGTCACCAAATTCCTGATCGAGAGACTGAACGATTTTTTTAACGATGCCACAGAGAATCTCATTCAGAACTTCCCGGTGTTCAGCCCAGGGTGAATCTTCATGAATGAAATCGGTGATATTGAAGAAGCTGACGGACGGGGCAATGTCCGGGATCGATAAAACCAGGTCATTATCAAGTAAGGCATGCATGAAGTGCACGGGCCAGTGTTTATCGAGCAAGGGATAATAGATACTGGCAGCTCGTGATTCTGTATCAGCGCGATAGTCCCAGTTTGCAAGTAGCTCCCTCGCCCGGTTTATCTCCTCAGAGTCTTCTGTGAGACAGGCGACAATTGAAGGGACGGATTCCCTGGCTTTAATATCAACCAGATCGAGTTGCATACGCTCAAAATCCGATGTACTGAATTTGCCGGATTGAGCAGACAGCAGTTCCCTGATTCTGCTTGACCTCGCGTGGTGCGCCGGGAAGTTGTGGATAGGGAAGGGGTAGTCGCTAAGGGTTTCATTGTTCGCGGTGATTGCATATCCATTCGCAGGATTGTGCTCTACAAGAAGTTCATTGGCGGAGCTTAATTCAAATTTGTGTGCCGGTTCCCAGCCTGCGAGCGGAACTGATCCTGATACGCCCCTTCTTTTTGGCAGGGTTGCTGCAATAAATCGTCTGAGGTCGTTTTTTTGGTCCACACAGATAATATTATTTACCAGCGGAGACACGTCGTCCTCGAACAGGTACTCGCCGAACTCTTCGCTGTTCGATGCAAGCGGCAGACGGGCCAGGGTCCCGGCTGAAGTCGGGATGTCCCGCATGGACCAGTAAAGCGCGGTCGTGTATTCCCGGTCTGATTTCTCAGTGAAACCAAGCGCATCCGTCAGAGATTCGAGAATTGGCCCGTTGGTTGATACTTCTATGTCAAATTTCCTGGAGGATTCTCCAGCCACTTCAATCTCGTATTGCTCATTTTTCCTTTCGGCACTTTGCGGAGATTCCTTTTCAACATAAACGTCGTAGGTATCGATCATGCCCGTGGTCAGCCCCCAGGTCAGATCCTGATTGAGTCCCATCATGAAATAGGGCACACCCGGGAAGCTGGCGCCAAAGGCGTCAAGACCGGGTGCGCTCAAATGAGAGCAGAAGAATGTATTGGGAATGACATGACCCTGGTGTGGGTCCATGGCGAGCATAGGTGAACCGGAGTTAGCGAGGTCTGCCCTGACTGCCCAGTTATTGCTGCCGCTCTGGATGTCCACGTCCGGAAAAAGAAGATTGCCTGCTCTCGGATCAAGTTTCAGTAATGCGTCTTTAAGGTCTTCAGTTGTCGAGGCGTCCTCATCGGTAAATCGATGCACAAGATTTCGGAAGGTATCAACGCCATGTTCTGCCATCAGCTTTCCGAGATATATTTTGTTCATCCATGACTTATGCTGGAACCAGCCGGTAAATCGATAACGGGATGCGATATCCTGTCTTGTAAAGGGTCTCGGCTCACAACCAGCACGCTCAAATTCCGGCGGCAGGTTATCGAGTCTCTCGA
Organism: uncultured Pseudomonadales bacterium; assembly: GCA_964548025.1. GTDB lineage: Bacteria > Pseudomonadota > Gammaproteobacteria > Pseudomonadales > Azotimanducaceae > JAHRVQ01. The sequence goes on along the minus strand of CAZJRI010000173.1, from coordinate 6,149 downwards.
TACAGGTATTAAGCCCGTCGAGGTAGGCGTCAACGATCCAGTCGCCTGGCGAATCGGGTAGATCCGTTGCATTTACGTTGAATGCCTGGTGTAGCAGGTCCTGGGCCACGTACCTCTTGCCCAGTACGCTGGCGGCCTCGCCTGTGGAAACAAGGGTAGATAGATGTATCTGCCATAATCGTTCACTACCTTCGGCAAAACCCATACCTCGGAAAGCGTCTGCGACTGTGGTTGCGAATATGTGAGGAATGCCAATGCTGTCCCAACATATGTCAAAAGGTGCATCGGCTGAATCAATCTTAATGGACATGGCGACAGGCTCGTTTTGTTATTTGAATAAGATATCGTGAATTAACCATGTTTTTGACCAGCAGGCAATCATGATAATCGTTGGTGAATACCAGGATAGGTGAATCGAATAGAGGTTGTAGTGGAGAGTCCTGTCGGATTACTGAACGGGTCGGCTCAGATTAGTCAGAAACCCTTTTGGCGTATCCAGCAGGCTTTGTACTTTCAGATCCAATTCAGAACTAACCTGCAGGTGCCACTTACCGCTGCCATCCCCAAGTGAGCCAATTAATCCTTTGTCTGTGTTGCCAGTTTCAAGATCCTGGGCTGTAATCTGTATGGCGCTACTGCCGTCAAGACTGAACGTCACGGTACCATTGGGGGCAGCCTCGCCGTTGTCGTCAATACCTGAAACAGTCACCGACCCCTGCTGGGCTGAATCATTGCTAATCCATAGGGAACTGCGTTGGTTGGTATTGCTGCCCGGATTGAAGATATAGACCTCGCTTGTACCTGATGCTATGGGCGTTGTGCGACTCAGATTGGTCAGGAACCCATCCGGAGTACGTATCAAACTCATTACTTCAATCTCATTATCCGATGACAGGGTCAGCTTCCATCTGCCGCTGCCTTCACCCAGCATGCCAGAAAGACCTTTGTTCAGATTGCCTGTTTCAAGATCCGTCGCAGTTAACTGCATGGATTGATTGGCAGCCAGGTCGAACTGTACATCTCCATTCGGTGCAGCATTTCCTGATTCATCTACACCACTGATGACCACAGTATTGAGCTGGTTTGAAGTATTGATCACTCTCAGGAAGGTCGTCTGGGTTGGCTCGCTGGCCGGGTTGGCAAAGTAGATAACCTTGTCGTTGTTTGCGTTGGCGGCAACTGTGGCGCTGAGGTTTGTCAGAAATCCATCCGGTGTACGGATCATGCTGATGACTCTCAGGTCGAGTGAAGAGGTTAAGGTCAACCGCCACTTGCCGGTTCCATCGTCCAGGTTACCTGTTAGACCTTTGCTGGCATTGCCGTTTTCAAGGTCCTGGGCAGTAATCTGTTTTGCTTCAAAACCAACCAGGCTAAAAGTGACTGTACCGGTTGACGTAATTCCCGCATCGTCGATCCCGGTTATCGTAACCGTACCGCTGTCGGTACCCAGATTTACTATCCGCAGGAAGGTCTGTTGATTAGTATTGCTGGCAGGATTGACAAAATAAGCGCTGTCGTCATTGCCGGAACCCGGCACCACGTCATTTAACCCGGTGAGGAATCCATCCGGTGTTCTGATCAGGCCCATCACCTCGATGGGATTGTCTGACCGAATCCTGAACTGCCATTTACCCTGACCATCGCAGAGGTTGTCGGTCAATCCTTTGTTAGTGTTACCAGCCTCTACATCCTGGGCATTGATCTGTTTTGATGCCTGGGCGTCTAGGCTGAAGGTAAATGCCCCTTTGCGACTCTGGTTACCACCATCATCAATGCCATAGACCTCGATATTTGTAGTTGCATCGTTTGGATTCACAAAACGCAGGAAGGTCTGCTGGTTGAGGTTGCTGCCGGGGTTAGCGACATAGAGTCTGGTTTCAATAGACAGACTGGATTCATCAGCCGCAGAAGCAGTCGCATTGGCATCAAAACAGCCGTCTATGCTGAGTGGATCATTGGGGTCGGTATTGGTTTCAAATTCCTGCAGGTTGGTGGCACCGTCGCCATCGGCATCTTCATTTAGATCAGACGCATCTAATGGATCAAGACCTCCTATCTCGAAACTATCCGGCAGTCCATCTCCGTCGTCATCATCGTCTTCTGAATTGGGAATACCGTCATTGTCAGAATCGGCAGACGAAACATCGACCACGGAAAGGACAAACTCATGGACGTTGTTCTCATAGTTGTCGTCGGTTGACGGGTTTTCAAAGCTGCTGTCAACGTGTCCGGATGCTGCTGCAATTATGGTCTGATTACCCAGATTGAACTGCATGGGTATATTCACCAGCCTGGATGCGGATTCGGCAATATCTCCCAGCGAACACGTGATAACCAGTTGACCCTCACTGCAATCTGCGGGCAGATCGCTGCCTACTTCTGTTCCCGATGGCAGGAATAATTTCATCAGCACATTGCTGATAGTATTGTCTTCGAACTGGCCGCCAAGGTTCTCAACGTTTACGTTGAGTGTTGTCGTGACCAGCTCAATTGCATTGGCTCCAGCGATCGATTGCAGAATTGAAAGATCCGGCCCACCTTCCTGCCCAATTGGCCTGAAAACTTTCAGATCATAGGTGGTATTTTCACCGGATGCCTCAGTGTCGAAATTGCGTACCTTGAGGAAATAGACCCCGTCAGCCGGGGTTCGAAAGCTCATCAGTTCATCCCCACCGCCAAGTACCGGATCAGGTTTGCCATCCAGGTCACTGCTTAGCAGCAGATTGCCAGCGGTATCGTATAAATCAAGCATAACATCTGCATCCAGACCCAGATTGTCCGCTTCAATGTCGTATATTTCATCTTGCCTGCCAACGAACTTTACCCAATCAACATCACCGGCAACCGACAGGTCGTGGTTCTGCGGTGCCCTGGCATTGGTCGCGATCAGTTTCGCCTCACTCATCTCGTTATCGGGTTCAAATGAATCACCCTCAACACCATCGGTTACTTCAATATCGGCAAATTGAGGAAGTGAAACGTTGCCATCTTCATCCTGGGCGTAAACGGCGACCTGGTAGGTGCCATTCAGGTTGAATTCATCATAATTATTTGAATAATTCCCCCCGTCTTCGGTCAGAGTAATGGTTTTGAGAGTGCCACCTCTCGGTGGGCTTATAATCGCCCAGACATTTGTGATAGTACTTGTGGAAATAACCTGTTGCGCTGCGATCTCTGCACTGGCTGATGATTGCAGTGTGGGGGTTATTGATACAGAACCTATAAACGGGTCGTCTCCGGCAAACTGATAGCCCTGACCTATTCGCAGTGTACGGGCGAGTTCACCATCTGATTTTTCATTGGGTGTGCCGTTGCCGTCATCGTCAAGTTGGGCAGTCTGTGCATTCGCATTAAATGCCATTGCCCGACGACCATGGAGAAATGCATCTCTCAAGGTTGCGCCATTCAGGATCTGCTGCCAGAAGAATTTTGAGAAAGATACTTCCCCGTTTGAGAGAAAGTTTGCTTCTTCGTTGATGCCTGCGCTGGTAATGATAATTCTGGATGCATCTGGTGTACTGAGCTGTGAAATCATTGACCCGCTGTCTGTTGCATCAACGACAACCGTCACCTGGCCGGTAATTGCGCTCTCAAGTGTGTCCAGCCAGTTGTCGAGATCAGCGGCAGTCAGGGATTCATCTGCGTTCAGCCTCGTAGTCTGTCCTCCGGGAGCACTCACCATATAAAGCAACATATCCCGGGTGTCCGTCATACCCCAGTCAGTCAGTGCGAATTCGATATTGCTGCGGGTAGGTATTCCGTCGACACCAGGAGTACCTGTTGCATTGAGGTAGTAAATTTCATCGTCTGAATACCCCTGTTCAACAATAGCGTCATAGACGATTCTGCCGCTTCGCTCCAGTGATGCCTGGTTAATATCTGTTTGCTCTCCCGCCACAACAATGACTGCTCGTTTTGCCAGCGGGCTTTCGACTATGACCGAGGATTGTTTCGGTGCCGAGGTATCTCCTCTACGGTCCATGGCATAAATACCAACCTGGTAGGTTCCTGGTACGGTAAAGCCGTTGTGGGTCGCTTCAAACCGGTCACCCCCGACCGGTTGCAGATCAATGGTAGGCAATTCAGTGACGGGATTGCTGGGGTTGTCAGGTGCATAGCCAGGAGGCACAAGCACAGCCCAAACCCTGGCAATCTTGTCATCATCGGTAACATCACTGGCAACCAGAGTGGCGGTCGTTGTACCGCTAATTGTCTGTGAAGCTGAAATTGACCCGATAACCGGGATATCCGCGTTGGTTGCGTTGCGCGTTCCGATGAATAGCTGACTGGCAATCTGCTGATCTTCCAATTCGTTCGCCAGGCCATCACCATCAGCGTCAAGCATGGGGTTCTGACTGGCCGTTGAGTTTGCCAGTGCTTCTGTTGTCAGCCTGAATGCAGTATCAACATCGTTGCCGTTAAAGATGTGGGTCCAGAAATAACTGGAAAATGATACGGCACCCTGGGAGATGAATATGGCGTTTTCCTGGGGCTGTGTACTCGTTATAACGACGCGATTCTGATCAGGATTGGCGAGAGAATCGACAAAGCTACCTGATTCACAGGCATCGTAGATAAACGTCACGCCGCCCTGCACCGAGACCTGCAGGAGGTCCAGCCAGCCCGACAACTCCTCTGCCGTGAGTATTTCGGTACCGTTCATTCTGAAGGTGTCGTCACCGCCATGATCAACCATATAGATGGTGACGCTGCCAGCATCGGTGGCCCAATTGGTAATGGCAGACTCAAAGTTGGCATTTGTTGCATCTGCGTCCACATCATCAGCTTCACCATTCCCGTCCAGATCGAGATCGGTATCAGAACTCAGGTAGAAAATACGATCTTTGGTAAATCCTTGCTGTTCCAGGGCGCGGTATGCGAAGTTCGCCGATAGTTGGGTTGCATCCCACAAATTGTTTCCGGCATATGGACCGCCACCGGCCAGTATGATTGCTTTGCTGTTATCGGTAGTCGTAACTTTCCTGAATTTCTGAATTCGTTTGGTACCTGTCTCAACGGTAAAAATATTGCCATTCGAATCGGCTGACATGCCGCTGACAACAGAAAAGAGGCCCGTTCCAAATCCGGGACCGCCGATTGTCGTCAGGTATTCGCCGGATGAGGAGAATTTCTGGATATCTTTCCGGGTGAAGTCGTAGATGTAAAAATTACCGTCGGTATCAAAGGTGATCTGATCTGACTGCACAAATTCGCCATCTCCGGTTCCGTTTTGATCGTAAACAGTTGCTGCTGCAAGTTGGGAATCAAAAATGACATAGCCGCTTGAATCGCTTCTTATGCCAAAGAGTCGATCAACGGGATCGAAGGCGAGATCGAGGAGGGATTCGTCATTGAAGTCAAGAATCGAACCGGCGCTGGAATACTTAACAAGATTGTCGGCAGTTGCAACGTAAACGTTACCCTCACTGTCAACGTCAAAACCGGCGTCACCCAGTATTGGAAAGTCCCGCATGAGAAGCCCTTCTTTGGTATACCTGGACATGTACGGGTCGGAGTCAATTGCATAGATACTGTCATGCCGCAGAATCAGTTTGG
>CAZJRI010000173.1:0-583 GCA_964548025.1 uncultured Pseudomonadales bacterium | reverse complement strand
AAAGGAGGTCACTGTTAAATTTCTTCACCTCGCCTTCAAACCGGTCTGATACGAAGACGGTGCCATCAGAGTCGACTGCAACCCCGCCTGGTTCTGTAATACCTGCAGACCCGATATTGGATGCTCCAAAGCGATGGGTGCGAGTGCCTGTATTGGTAAACACATCGATACTACTGGCAAAGGCAGAGACAATTCGCTGTTGCTGATTGATTGTGGTTGTTACAAGCGCCCGGCAATTACCCTGAAATACAGCAAGATCGGCCTGCCATTCGGTAATGAGCTCACCCTCACCAGTAAATTTGCGGATTCGATTTTCACCTATGCAGATATAAACCGAGCCTTCATCGTCAACAGTAATTCCTTCAGGTCCTGCACCGGTTGACTCTATGATAAGTTCCCACTCAAGCAGGTAGTCCCCGGCTGTATTGAATTTCTGCACACGGTGATTCTTGTTATCACTGACGAAGATTGATCCTGCAGAATCGACGGCTAATGCTGCTGGTTGATTGAACTGGCCTGCCCCTGATCCGTTGGACCCAAAGGTGTCCAGCAGGTTGCCGTCAAGATCATATTTAATAACACG
>CAZJRI010000172.1:0-10754 GCA_964548025.1 uncultured Pseudomonadales bacterium | reverse complement strand
TTGATATTGCCCGCTATACTGTGCGCTGCCAACGCAGTTACGCCAAGTGAACCAACCAGCAGGCCGATAACCGAAAAAATCGCCATCTCCAGAAATACAGTCAAACCGATCGGTAGGCCCACCTGGATGATACTTTTGATATTGTCCAGGTGAAGCCACTCAAATCGATCGATGATGCCGGTCTCTCGAAACCAGGATTTAAACAACAAGGTTGTGATTATAATCAGCTCAAACCACATGGTGAGCGCCGTTGCCCAGCCACAGCCTTCACCGCCCATCTCTGGAATCCCGAACTTGCCATAGATCAGTATGTAATTTAAGAATCCATTGATAATGAGCGCCGAACCGGCTATCAACATGGGTTCTACTGTATGCCCCAGACCTTCACAGACATATCGAATAGTGACATATAGCATGACACCCGGTATGCCCCAGGCAACTGCATCAAGGTACCTTGTGCCAATCTCCGCTGCACCGGTATCAACCCCAAACCACTCAAAGATCGGTGCGGCATTAGTGATGATAACGATCGTCAGCACCGAGGCAAATACTGCCAGCCACAATCCCTGTCTCGCCAGTTCTCCAATCTTTCTTATATTCTTTTCACCACGGAGATGAGCTGCCATTGGCGTCAAAGCCATATTCAGTCCGGATAGCAGCATAAATACCGGCCAGAGAATATTTCCGCCAAGCGCGACGCCTGCAAGATCTACAGATGCATAGTGCCCCGCCATGGCGGTATCAAGAAAACCCATGGCCATGATGAAGAACTGGGTTGCCACAATCGGCAGACCCAATCGACCTAATTCACGAATTTCTGGCCAGTTCATGCCAGGATTATGACAGCAGGTATTGTTATATGAGAACCCTCTCGAGATTCACCCTTCAGCATTTATCGAACTAATGTCGTCTAGTCATAGTTCGGTGGCGGTACAAATCCGCCGATTTCCTTTGCGAGTTGACTGGCAAATTCTATGGTCCGATGATCTCTGTAAGGAGCGCTTACCGCCTGCAGACCAATCGGGAGACCCTCCTTTGATGGCCCTGTTGGGAATACGGTACTCGGCAGGTAGGCATTTACGATCATCCCGGCCCAGAACAACTGCTGGAAATAAGGTTGTTCGTCATTATCGACCTTGATGGTGCGAGCGCCGAAGTTTCTGTGATCGTGGGGGAAGGCAGGCGTCGCCATCTGTGGGCAGATGAGGATATCCCACTCGTCAAAGAACCGGCCCCAGGCTCCCCGAAGTTTTTCCCGCTGGGTATTGGTTCGAATCCACTCCCGATGAGAAAGTACGGTTGCCCGGGCATTGACTGCTTCGCTCGAAAAGTCTTCAGGATCAAGAGCTGCCGCCCTAGCTTCGGCTTCCTTAACAACATCGTCAGGCAACGCTGCAGACATCACCGAAGTAAGCAGGGTTTGATAGTTCTGTTGAGCACTCACGGGATCAATCTCCGGGCGTGCGGTATCGGATACAGTGGCACCCAACTTTGCGAGTGTTTCGCCTACCATCGCTGCTCGTTCTGCTGTTTCAGCGGTCACGGGTGCCATTTCGTCGTTAGCCCAGATCGCAACTCGCAGATCTTTGAGGCTTTTGAAATCTGCAGCCGGAAGAGATAGCTGCCAACCCAATGCTTCACGATCGGCGGGACCCGCCATAATATCAAGTGCAACGTGCAGGTCGTCGGCACTTCGTGCGAGGGGTCCGCATACCGCAAGATCTGCCTCGGGAATATTGCTCACCAGTTCATGACCTTGCATCGGGATGATACCGTAAGTCGGTTTATGACCGTAGACGCCACAGAAATGAGCGGGGTTACGGATAGACCCACCTATATCAGAGCCTGCTTCAAGTCCGCAGAATCCAGCAGCTAACGAAGCCGCACTGCCGCCAGACGAACCACCAGGGGTGCGGGAAGTATCCCAGGGGTTACCAGTGGTGCCGTATATCGGGTTATAACTTTGAAAGTCAGCCAGGTCCACCGGTACGTTTGTTTTACCGAGAAAGTGTGCACCTGCTTCACGAAAGCGTCTTACTGCCAGACCATCTTCTTTTGCCACGTTGTTTCGAAATGCTTCCTGACCCCAGGTAGAAGGTGTTCCGGCAATTACATAGGACTCCTTTATCGTCATAGGCACGCCATGCAGGGGTCCGAGTTTTTCGCCTTTCTCAATAGCTTCATCAGCCAGTTTGGCCTGCTTCTTTGCATCATCAAATGTGCGAACAACCACGGCATTGATTTCACCATCGTATTTTTCAATTCGGTCTATATAGGTCTGGGTCAACTCAACTGAACTAATCTCCTTGTCCCTGATTTTCTGTGCGAGTTCCAGGGCGGATAGGTGGGCAGGTATTGACATGGTTGACTCCTGAATTTAGCTATTATGTTAGTGAATATCCCTGCCATCTAGCTGCAGAGAGAAGACTGATTGACTTGATCAGTCTTCCGGTCTTCCTTTCATCATTCTTAACGGATTGTAGGTTAGCGTCGTTTCTCCTTTTTGATTCACAACCCGGTTTTCGGTTCTGACAAGGGCCCGATTACCCTTTGACGCTGGTTTGATCTGCACTACCTTCGCTTCTACATGGATTGTGTCTCCGGCAAAGGTGGGTCCCGCAATATTTATCTCGCAGTTCAAAAATGCGATGCCAGTCCTCGATATGGTCGCCGGTACCACAAGTCCCTCAGCCATTGAAAAAACCAACGCACCGGGAACCAGGCGACCTTTGAAATCAGTATGCTTCTCAAGGTATTCCTCTGACGTAAACAGTTCTTCCGTCATGCCGGATACCCCGACAAAGTTCAGAATATCCGTCTCAGTGACAGTTCTGCCCAGCGTCTGAAACTCATACCCTTCATGCCAGTCCTGGTAGTAGAATCCATGCCCGAGTAATTCCATGGGGTATCAGGTAAATCGATGCGAATCGCCGATGACACCCTCGTCACGCAGGCGACTGATCTGCTCTTCCGCCAACCCAAGTTCAGAAGCGAGTACCTCATCAGTATGTTCACCGAGGCGAGGCGGCGCTTTCATATCTACATTGGAATCCGAGAACTGAGGTGCAAATCCCAGCATTGGCACCTTGCCATGCACAGGCAGGTCCATCTCATGTATGAAATTTCGTGCCTTTAAATGCTCATTGTGATGGATCTCTGCAGTATCAAGGCAAGCCGAACAGGGCACACCTGCGCCTGCAATGGCTTCCATGGCTTCGTATTTAGTTCGCTGGCCCGTCCAGTTTCTAATTTCTTCATATAGCGCGTCACCGTTTTCAGCCCGCGCAGAATTCGTTTCAAATCGTTTATCAATCAGTAAATCGGGTCGGTCAATGGCTGCGACCAGTCCATCCCAGTGATCCTCATTGACGGGCATCAGGTAGATATAATCATTGGGGCCAAAGGGTTTGCACGGATAGATATTAACTGGTGGCAATCCACCAGCGTTACCGTGTCTTGCTGTGGCTTTGGTGCCCCATTCAGAGCCTATATAAGCCCGGGTTCGAACGTAATAGATCATCGCTTCCTGCATTGATATGTCTATTTCCTGGCCTTTTCCCGTACGCTGCTTTTGTATGTAGGCCGCCAGAATTGCCATTGCCGTCTGCACACCGGTACCTGCATCACCCGTTGTTGGCCCGGGCATCATGGGAGGTCCGTCGGCTTCTCCCGTAATTGAAAAGGCGCCCGCCGCGGCCTGCGCTACCATATCCATACATCGATAGCCGGAATAGGGTCCCGTGGTACCGAAACCCTTAATGCGAGCATAGACAAGACCGGGATTGACAGCGCTCAGATCTTCATAGGTGATATTCAGCCTCTCGGTGACTCCCGGACCATAATTCTCGACAAAAACATCAAAATTCGGAATCATCTTCAAGAGAATCTCACGACCCTCTTCTGATCTGAGGTTTAAGGCAATACTGCGCTTGTTGGCATTCCAGGCACAGAAGTACGCGGAATAATCCATGTTGCCTGTTCTGCCGACACCCCGACCCGGGTCCCCGTATTCAGGCCCCTCCACTTTCACGACATCAGCCCCCATCCAGGCAAGGGCCTGGGTGCACGAGGTACCGGCCTCGTACTGAGTCATGTCGAGAACTCTCATTCCATCTAGTGCAGCCATCTGTATCTCCCGCAATATTTATAATCGTATATATGCATTGAACAAACCAACGCTGAACATTCATCTGCCATGTTGATCGTTGAGGTTCGATCCTGGGTTGTGCGTGAGCCAGAAGCGATTTAAAGCGGTTCAGAACACCCAGGGTTTGTCTTGATTAACTGTTTATACCAGATATTTGTTCGGATCAGGTAATTTTGATGAATTGAGCGGTGGGATGCTTCCGCAATATCCAACCAGGGTGCTCTAACGAGCCATGACCAGAGCCATTTGACGTGACTGGGCAATGAGATGGCCATGCGAGTCCCAGAGAAGACCATTTTCAATCATCCGTCCATCTGAAAGATCATCTGTTCGAAACTGACCCTGCATCCAGCCCGGAGCTGGTCTGCGCCGAACATGAACTGTCAGTTCAAGCGTGGGTACCCAGCCGACCACGCCTAGCAGGCCAAATACCGAAGGTGGGAATGCATCGACAAACATGATGGCGGACCGGGGATCCGGCGGCTGACCATCCTTGAGCCTGATCCAACCTGAAACCTGAGCTTCACCTGCATCACCTGCACGGGCTTCATTGGGATGTAACATGATGTCCATTCGATTGAGCAACGGCAGTTCTACACCCTGTTCTTCACCTGAACGTACGATGCACTTATCAGGGGGTGGAATTTCAGGGGCTTTAATCGACAGTGTCGGATCGTTATCAGCGGATGAATCCAGATTGCCAAATGCCGCAATTACCTCAATTCTGGGTTTGCCATCCTGAAGTAGTGTCGCTCGACTGTTACTGAGGGTTCTGCCTGAGCGCACACTTTCAGTCACTATTTCACAGGGTTGACCTGGCAGACCGGGACGCAGGAAATGGGTGGTCACACTCAGCGGGTCAGGGTGTTGGGGCGAAAGTTCTCTCAACGCACCCAGCGCAAATGCCACGAGGTAGCCGCCATGGGTATTGTCTCCTATGCTCCAGTGCTGGTTTATGCGACCTGACCATCGCCCATCTCCACTCGCTGTCACACCAGTTTCAATTTCAAAGAGATTTGCTTTATTGCTCACTTGTATTCCTCAGGTCACCCACCAATCAGGGATTAAACCACGCTTTTAATCAGCGCTGGAATCGTCCGACACCCAATGTCATTCTTATTCACTTAACTGTTAATTGAAAGTTCAGCCTGTTTGATGGAAAACCGGCCAGGTTTCCACAAGATCATTGCCTTTAAACGCCAGCAGATCGCCGAACTGCAACATCACGTGTTCGCTCTGGGTTGGCCGGAGGAACATATAGTCGTCTACTTTAAGATCAACCGAGGTCGATGTGGTCACTGGACTCTGGTTGGTGCTTTCATAAATGGGGTCGGCGACACCGGCTGGCGAGGTCATCTTCGCCTTCCAGTATCCACCGTATATATAGTAAAGCCTTCGCATATTCGGATTCCAGAATTGCATGGCATCTGCAATCCAGGGATCACCAGCAAATTTGAGTTCATCGTATCGCTTCAAAATCGGCGTCGCGATAAAAATTGCCGGGAGATTATTGGTCAGATGGAAGGTATCAAAGTCAGTTGGCTTTACCACGCCTGAACCGGCTGACAGATCATTCATTGTCCTGTCACCCTCGTAGATGCCAAGGGTATGGCTGCCTGCCCCATTTAATGTAAGTTGAGACGGGTCATATCCGTTTTGTTTCAACTCGTCCAGGAAACCCTGATAAACATCCAGAACTGAACCGACAGCGGGATGCTTTAACGTCGCCTTTAAACCCGTCAAGTGTGGCTCGTAGCCCATTAATCCTGAAAGCCCCAGATGCTCCGGGTCCGATTCAATGGTTTCGAGAATACTCCTGATTGACTCGGGCTTTTCAAATCCCCCCCTGTGAAGACCCACATCTATCTCAAAGTTCAGGTTCATTTTTATGCCGAGTTGACGAGCTAAGGCATGGTATTGATCAAATCGCTGCTGGCTGTCAATCAGCCACTGAACCTTGTTTTCAGCGTCATACCTCGAGTGATCCAGTTTTTTATAGAAGGTGGCTGCCGCAGATACCGGCATGGGTTTGCCGAGTAGCGTATCAGCTTCAGGGAAGGTTTCTGCAATCGCATTCAGAAATGGCTGATGAAATACCATTAGTGCATTTGTTTTTGCACGCGCCATGACATGCTGCAAAAGAGGTACAGAAGGCAGAGACTTTACCACCACCCGATAAGTCTTATCGCTACCAACAGAACCGGCAATGGCATCGATATTCGAGTTGATCCGATCTATATCGATCAGCATCACAGGCCGCCCCGGACCCTGACTTTTAAGCATACTATTTAGTGAAGAGAAGTAGGGGTTATGTGGCTTGCCGTTATCTGTTGGCTTCCACAACATTGCCGATCCGCCTGCAGCGACCGCCAATCCCGCACCCCCCAGCAAAACTGTTCTTCGTTTCATCGACTATGCCTCGAATAATTTTCGCAAGTGCTGGTTCAACATTCTGCCTTTCGGATCGAATTTTTGGCGTATTGAATTGAATTCCGAAAAACGAGGATAGAGTTTGGTCAACTGTTCCAGGCCAAGGGTATGGATCTTTCCCCAGTGAGGCCGCCCGCCATATTTCCAGAAGATGGGTTCGATCAGATCAAAATAGGGACGATAGTCCTCTGTTGCGACACGATGTATGGAAATTGCCGCGTGGTCCTCATCACCGGAACTCATGGAAAGCATCGTATCGTCACGGGATACGTATCGATACTCCAGCGGGAAAACCACATCGACTTCTTTTTCGATAATCGTCCGCAGAATCTCCTCCAGACATTCTGCTCCCGCTTCAAGCGGTACTGAATATTCCATTTCATTGAAACGATTGCTTCGAACACTTGAGAGGATTTTATAGGATTCATCAACCCGTTCACTTGGCTCTATCTGTTCTGCCAACCCATTTATAAGGGGGAGTCGATCTGCTGGTTCTATGTCCATCCAGCTTCGCATGGCGTCGTCAAAACCAGCCTCTTCTTCCGGTGAGGCAGGAGGATTATTAATAGCATCAGTCGTTTCATCCGTCGCAAGCGCCATCGAATAGTCGGAATGCGTTAGCGGGAACAACTCGAAATGCCTGTGGGAGGCAGCAAGGCTGTCAAACTTGTGCAGCAGTTCTTTTGTTTTCTCGACCCAGGTGGTCTGTTTCAACCGGTATTCGGGTCGGTTCTGCATCGTCATCCGTGTTATCACTCCCAGGGAGCCAACACTGACCCTTGCTGCCGCGAAAAGATCAGGATTAGATGCCTCATCCACGTCATGCACTTTACCGTCCGGTGTAATCAGCCGCAGCTCGGTGATATACCCGGACAGGCATTTGAATTCGATCCCCGTACCATGTGTGGCCGTTGCGGTGGCGCCTGCAAGGGTCTGGCGGTCTATATCCGGCAGATTAATCATCGCCTGGTCGATCGCCTTGAGCGGTGCGCCCATATCACCGAGGCGAGTCCCGGCACCAAAGGTCGCCTGGTTTTTATCCGGATCGTGCGCAAGAAGGCCATTTAACTGATCGATTACCAACAAATGACCATCGGTAGGTACCAGGGGTGTAAACGAATGACCTGAGCCTACCGGACGCAAGGGTCCAGTGCCGGAAGCCAGAAAGTCACTGAGTTGTTCCTCATTGGCTGGCGAATACCGCCCCGCAGGATTTGCGGTTACTCCGCCTGACCAGTTTCTCCACGGGATTGAGCCACCCGAGCTTTGTCCAAACACTGGCCTTGCCAGGCCAAACATTGCGGAGAGAGCGCTACTTGCAAGGAATGTACGTCGGCTGAATTTTTTCATAGTTGATCACCCGACATAAATCCGATCAACGCGACTAGATCATCGCGCTCACAAGCCATGCAATATCCCAGTGGCGGCATATTATTAAATCCCTCAATCGTATGTTTAAGCAGCACGTCCCTGCCTTTGGCTTTTCTCTCCACCCAGTCTTCACTGATGGCGATGCGGGGTGCACCGCCTTCGCCTGCCACATGACAGAGTGCACAGTTATTCGACCAGAGTTGCTGCTGCCGATCGGAAAGCACCGACACACTATCCGCTGTATCTACAGCCTGTGCCTTCTCCGCGGGCTTCTCGACCGCTTCACCGTTGCAACCGACCAGGCCACAACAAATCAGTAATGACACGGCTATGGATAATAGTTTTCTCATCGGTAGCGATAGGTCACATCGACCCCATAGGCTCTCGGCGTACCCAGCATTTCTTCATTGAAACCGAAGAATGACAAATCGAAGGCATAAACCATATATTCTTCGTCACCCAGGTTCCTGCCGAAAGCGGCTACCTCCCAGGTATCGTCTGCTGATGTCCAGGTAATCCTTGCATTCCAGATCCAGTAGTCATCCTCGCTCAGGAGTGGATTGTTAAGTGCATCAAACCAGACCTCATCCTGATAATTGAAATCGGTTTGCAGAGTAACCCGGCCGTTGTTAGCCAGATGTATATCGTATTGTATCAACCCGTTGAAGGTTACTTCCGGCGACATTGTGATATCGTTACCTGAAAAATCCCCGGTTGGGATAACGAAATCTTCATATTCCGTATCTAACAGGCCCAGACCAAGATTAACGAACAGATCGTCTGTTGGCAGCCACTGAAGCTCAAGTTCTGCACCTGTGATTGTTGCATCAGCAGCGTTTGAAATTGTCGAAAATCCAATCCCGTCGACGATAACAAAGGCAAATACCTGCAAATCAGAATAGTCATAGTAAAAAACCGAGCCATTTAATCTGATGCGACCTTCGTTCAGCATGGATTTGAATCCGGCCTCATAACTGATTAATTCTTCTTCGTCATAGGGCGCGATACCATCGCTGGTACTCTGAATACCTCCAGCCTTGAATCCACTGGTGACGCTACCGTAGACCAGCACATCATCATTCATCTGATAGTCCAGAACCAATCGACCGGAAACATTCTGGAAATCATTGCTTGATGAATCCGGAAATCCTGGTTGCGCAGGATTACCTGCTTCAGGTTCGTCGTAGAAAAAGAAACTGTCATGGTCAATTTCTTCATCCGTATAGCGTAGCCCCATCGACAGTTTTAACTGGTCTGACAGATCAACTGAGGTATCAAAGAACAATGCAAAACTTGTTATATCCTGATCGGTGCCTGACTTTGTTTTAAATACAAACTCTTCAGGACAAAAACCGCTTGGATTCCCTGCTGGTGCAGAACAACTGACATCGTCGCCAATGAAGAAGGGCCTGAAGTCATGCAGGATATCGAAGGCTGTATTGTCAGTTGCCTCATCACTGAGATAGTAGGCGCCAACGATCCATGACCAGTTATCATCTTCCCAGGTTACCCGCAATTCCTGTGACCAGGTTTCCTGATCGACAGAAAGCTCACCGGTTAAGATATCATTCGGGCCATCGTCAGTCTCTTCAGGCCTGAAATCTTCCATATCGTCGAATGATGTAATGGAGGTGATGAGATAGTCACCCACTGTCCAGTTGATGCTGAGAGATACGCCCCAGAAGTCGGTGTCATTTTCTGCTTCAAAGTCGTAATTACCCTCATCGTAGTCTGGGGTTGCTGGTGCAGAGAGACCATTCAATGTTGTATAAGCAGCTTCCTCGGAATAACCGAATATGTCGGCACAGCGACCTGCCAGGATATCCGGGTTTGAACACATTTCGCCGTTCGCATCCCAGACACCAAGATGCCTGTATTGCACTGCATCGGATTCAGTTTTACCGCCATGCACATTGAGCATTAAATTAATATCACTTGTTGGCTGGGATTCAATCAGTATCCGCCAGGCAAGTTCATCAATGCCCTGTTGGTCGTTTCCTGTGAACCTGTTTTTCATCCAGCCATCTGAATCCGTCTTCAGCACGGCAGCGCGAATGCCTGTATTTTCACCCAGCGGTCCGCCAACAGCGCCTTCAAACTTGGTCAGATCCCAGCTACCGGCACCGGCTCGCGCCCAGCCTTCCCAGGACTCCGTTGGTTTTCGTGATATAAAGTTAACAGCCCCACCGGTTGCATTACGGCCATATAAGGTCCCCTGAGGTCCACGGAGCACTTCCACACGTTCCACGTCTAATAACTGGAAAATCTGCGCCGCATTCGACGAGATATAGGTCTGATCGGAATAGGCCGCTATCGGCCCCTGGTTCAGAACGCCAAAATCATTCAGTCCCACACCCCTTATAAACGGCGCAGGTACACCTGTATCACCATTGGGATAGCCAACACTGAAGTTAGGTGTCTGGGCAGTGACATCAACCGATTGGCGAAATCCCAGCGCTTCAATCGCATCAGCCGTGAACGCAGTCACCGACACCGGGGTATCCTGGAGGTTTTCCGTCCGCTTCTGGGCGGTAACGATGATTTCCTCCATCACAGACTCGCTTGCGGCGAAGACAAGACTGGTTGGCATAAATATAAAAGTTAGAAAGAGGATCAGAGGGGATTTTCGCAAAAGTACTTTCCTTACAGACATGGTATAGCTCCTTAAATATCGCGGGTGGATTATGCCCGGACAGCCATTAGATGTCGAAGAGAACAAATAGATTTGGCATAGAATGGCACTTACTTAACGACTGTACGTCGTCAAAACCTTTTGGACAGTTAGTCCTTCGAGCTAAGAGACACT
>CAZJRI010000171.1:0-10902 GCA_964548025.1 uncultured Pseudomonadales bacterium | reverse complement strand
AGAGCGGCTGAAGGCTCTTTACTTAAGAGCGGCTGAAGGCTCTTTACTTAAGAGCCGCTGAAGGCTCTTCCCAGACGTGTTACTCTCGTCCCGGTATTCTTATTATCGGGAAGATGTAGATGCAACTTGAGGATAAGGTAGCCCTGGTTACAGGCGCGGGGAGGGGAATAGGCAAGGCAATTGCAGTTGCTTTCGCTAACGAGGGAGCAAAAGTGGTATGTTCGGCCCGAACTGAAGATGAGATAGCGTCAGTGGCGAATGAGGTCAACGGCAAAGCCATTCGATGCGATATTAATGACGAAGATCAGATAAAGGCCCTGATTGACGAGACACACTCCACATTCGGCCGCATCGACATACTGGTTAACAATGCAGGCGCAGTGGCCCGTCTACCGACACATGAGTTGCCAACTGAAGACTGGGACAACGTGATTAACGTCAATCTGCGTGGTGTTTTCCTTTGTACGAAATATGCACTGCCATCCATGTTGGATAACGGTAGTGGTTGCATCATAAATATTTCTTCTGGCGCCGGTGTTGTGGGGCCGCCGAACCGTTCAGCCTATGCGGCATCCAAACACGGCGTTATGGGACTCACCAAAACGCTCATTGCAGAATATCTTAGACTCGGTATCAGATCTCATGTGATCCTCCCTGACGCAACGGTTTCTCAGATGCGTTCAGAGGGTTTCCCCGATGAAGATCCGAATACAATTATTCAGGCGGAGGATATAGCAGAGGCGGCTGTTTTCCTCGCCGGTCAAAAGAAAACTGCTCATACAATGGAGCTTCGTGTGAGCCAGGGCCTGGCGACGAAAACACGTTAGCGACTTAGTTTAGACTGTTAGTAAATGAGGAGAATCAAATGTGGCTTAGACTCAGGCAAATAGCGTTGGTTGCCGAAAATCTGGCGCCGGTGGAGAAGCAACTGACTGAGGTACTCGGTATTAAAGTCTGTTTCAGAGATCCGGGTGTTGCGCATTTCGGCCTGGAAAACGCACTCCTGCCAATCGGTAACCAATTGCTGGAGGTTGTGGCGCCCACAAAGGAAGAAACTGCAGGGGGGCGATATCTTGAACGGCGAGGTGGAGACGGCGGTTATATGGTCATTACCCAGTGTGATGAGCATTCGCCCAGGCGCAAGAGGATTGAGGAACTCGGTATTCGTGTGGTTGGACAGTTTGAAACTGATGAATTTCGCAATATGCAATTGCATCCAAAAGATACAGGCGGCTCGTTTTTTGAAATCGACGAGCAAATTGGAGACGGCGCTCACGATGCGGACGGACCATGGGAACCCGCCGGTGGAGACTGGCAAGCCGGAAGAGTGCTGGATCGGGTGACAGGAATACTCGCTGCGGAAATACAATGTGATAATCCCGGGCAGGTTGCTGATCGCTGGAGTGAGATAGCGCAGATTCCGCTTACCGAGGTTGATGGCCAGATCAGAATGAGATTAGACAACGCCTATGTGAGATTTGTACCCTGTGAAGATGGTCGCCCTGAGGGCCTGGGTGCGATTGATGTGAAAGCTTCCGACCGAGATGCAATTTTGGCTGCAGCCAGGGAAAACGAAGTTATCAGCGGTGAAAATCAAATTTATATATGCGGTATGAGGATAAATCTATTATGAGTGACTTCACGGATGTTGAATATCAGGTTGATGGCACAGCGGCTATTATTACGCTAAATCGTCCAGAGACGTTGAATGCGTTTACCTATCATACTTTATCTGAAATCAGAGCCGCTGTTGACCAGGCGGTCGCTGACGCAAATGTGGTGGGAATTATAGTCACGGGCAATGGGCGAGGTTTTTCGTCCGGTTTGGATGCGCAGGTGCTTGCCAGTGTTACCAGCGGTGATGCACCGTCAAGTTCAAAGGCTGATTCGACAAATGAACTCCCTGGAATATTTAGCTATTTGCTGGAGGTACCAAAACCAGTCATTGCTGCCGTTAATGGTGTAGCCGCTGGTGGAGGATTGATATTGGCATTGATGAGCGATATCAGGATTGCATCAACTGATGCAAGTTTTCTTACCGTCTTCTTAAAACGTGGTCTTATTGCCGAACATGGTTCGAGTTGGATACTGCCGAGGCTGGTTGGTACTGGACGCGCGCTTGATCTACTTTGGATGAGTGACAAAATTGATGCGGTAACTGCGCACGAACTGGGCCTTGTGGAAAAACTCACAGAGCCTGAGAACCTGCTAGACGATGCACGAGCCTATATTCAACGCTTGTCAGAGACTTCTGCGCCACTTGCAATAGCTGAGACAAAAAAATTGGTCTACCGGCATACCGGAACCAATTACGTTGAGGCTCTACATGAGGCAAACGAGTCTCAGAATCGGTTTGTGGCAGCCCCTGATGCAACAGAAGGAGCGAATGCACTTCTGGAGAAACGTAAGCCGAATTTCAAACGTCTTGGTGACTAATGAAGCGGCATCATCAGATTTTATGGTGACAAGAATTTATTAGACAAGAAGCGATAGTTCCAGCAGGATAGTTTGTACAAGAATAAATCCCATTCACACTTAGGAGGAAAGTGATGATGTTTGATATTGTAGTTCGAGGTGGTTCTATTGTTGACGGTTCAGGCAGTGAACCTGTACCCGGTGATCTGGCGATCAAGGACGGTTTGATTGTCGCGGTTGGTGAAGTAAATGGAGAAGCCGCGCAAGAGATTGATGCCACGGGTCATATCGTCTCTCCTGGTTTCATTGATATTCATACACACCTGGATGCACAGATAGGATGGGATCCTGATATGACTCCCATTAGCTGGCATGGTGTCACCACAGCCCTGATCGGCAACTGCGGTGTCACTTTCGCACCCTGCAAACCTGAAGATCGTGAATTGTTAGCTGGCATGATGGAAACCGTTGAAGATATTCCCAAGGATGCGATTCTGAGTGGATTGTCGTGGGATTGGGAGCAGTACGGCGATTATCTAGATTCAATTGAAAGACTGGGAACCGCGGTTAACGTTGCAGGTCTGGTTGGCCACTGTGCCATTCGGTACTACGTGATGGGGGATCGTGCCGTTGACGGTCAGCCAACTGAAGAAGAAAAGCATCAGATGGCTGAACTGGTAGGTAAAGCCATTGACCGGGGTGCTTTCGGATTTTCCACCAATCGCTATGAACCCCACAAGGGGCCGGATGGCCGTAGCATTCCAGGTACCTTTGCAAAAGTAGATGAGTTGGTAGAGATCGCAGAAGTGGTTGCCCCCAGGAAGGGGCTGGTGCAGGCAGTCGGTGCAGACTTCAATACCTTGAAACAAATTGCAGACAGTGCAAATGGCCGCGTGCTTTTCAGCTATGGAACAAGCGGGGAGGAAGGGTCCGGTCAGCTATCCGCCGAAGCCCTTGATGAATTATGTGACGGTCGAGATATCACGGCTATTTCGCATGTCCGGGGCTCAGGTTATATGTTTGGATTACAGTCCGGATTACCTGTCGGCGGTGGCACCTGGCGAGAGGTTGCTGCGCTTGACCTGGCGGATCGGCTCGCAGCCATCAATGACAGTGATACGGTCGCGAAGTTGATTGATGAAGCGAAAAGAGAAAAAGCCACCAATATTCCGATGTCCAAGGTTTATTACCTGGGTGCAGGTGAATCGCCTGATTACGCAAGCAATGAAAATCTGCAATCGATGGCTGATGATGCCGGAGAGCATTGGTCAGAAACTTTTCTGCGTTTGTCTCGTGAGAGTGCAGGCAAGGGCTTGTTTACCTTTCGTATGTTTGCAACCAACCTCAAAGAACAGGGTGATCTATTTAGCAGCGATAATATCTACCCTGGACTTGGTGATGCCGGTGCTCACGTTGGTCAGATTATGGATGCTGGTTGGTCGACTTTCATGCTCTCATACTGGCAGCGAGAAACAGGCAGATTCACCCTCGGTGAAACAATTCAGAAGATGACATCCGGGCCAGCCAAGGTAATTGGACTGGATGATCGAGGCTTGCTCAAGGAAGGTATGAGGGCCGATATCAACGTATTTAATGCAGATAAAGTTGCTGAGTTACAACCTGAGCTGGTACATGACTTTCCTCATGGTGCCGCTCGTTATATCCAGAAGTCCACAGGCTTCAAGGCAACGATAGTTAACGGGCAGGTGAGTTTACTTGACGGAGAGTTGACCGGAACACGGGCCGGAAAGGTATTGCGACACGGCACATAGATAATCCATGTAATCAGCGACGAGGCAGCAAAGCAAAATGACAGACTCAGAACGAAACAGCAGCACGGCTGTATCACCAGCCGACGGCCCCGTGGCAGTGACAGGCGCTAGTGGCTACATCGGATCGTGGATCGTCCAGGACCTTGTGGAACAGGGCTATCTCGTCCGTGCCTGTGTGCGTGATAAGTTGAAACCCGAGAAGGTGGATCATCTGCTTGCAATGAATAATTCGGGATTGCGTGGCAGTGTGGAATTGTTCGAAGCAGACCTTCACGAAACGGGCAGTTACGATGAGGCATTCAAAGGTTGCTGTGCGGTGATCCATGCTGGCGCTGCTGTGGGATATAACAAGGAGACACCACAGGAAGTCTACGACGGATGTTTCACCGAGGTGGAACATCTCGTTGAGTCTGTCGTCAAGTCCGGCACCGTAAAGCGGTTCGTCTTTACCAGTTCTTTTGCTGCCGTGAGCCATCCCAGACCCGAAGGCTATGTATTTACCGAGAAAGATTGGTGCGGTGACAACGTCGATGGTTATCGGGGTGCGTGGACTGAGGAGAATATATCCAAGAACAGGGATATCGCCTACGCGATGGCAAAGGCTAATACCGAACGGATGATTTATGCCAGGGCGCAAGAGAACGGCAATTTCGATGCCATGGCGATATTACCTCTGCATGTGATCGGACCATTGATGTGCGCAAATCACGATCAGGGTTGGAGTTGGCAAAACTGTATCAAGTTTATGTTACTCGGCAAGGCTTACCGCAAGAATAAGGGAGGCCGCATGTTGTGGAACAATGTTGATGTTCGGGATGTGGCCAGAGCTCACCGGCTTTCTGCCGAGAGCACCGTGGCCCGTAATGGGTCCAGATATATTCTTTCCGCCAGTGATCGCTCGGGAGAGCTGTTCACCTTCGAGCTACAGGCTAAATTGAGGGAGCTGTTTCCGGCAATTAAGGAGATCGGTGGTGAACTGATGGAAGGCGATCAACCCGCAGAGAAAACCTATGACTCCCCCAGATCCTATTGCCTGCTTGCTAAAGAGGAGCTTGGATTGACCACCTATTCTATTGACGAAACTGTTAAGGCGACTGGAGATTCATATATCGCTCTTGGCCTGCTCTCATAGCCAGGACTGTTGGTAATAAACCAGGCCCGAAAGTTCGGTGCAGGAGTAGCAAGAATGCCCAACACGATAGCGCAGCCCTCTGAAGTACTGGCGGTGATGCCAGATGGAATTGGTGATCTGAGTTTTGCTTCAGAGGGGTGGGTTAAAGCTGCTGCAGAGGTGCTGGGCAATGCCGTGGCACGCTATGCGCAGGGCCTTTCCGACCTGGGCAAGTTTACCCTCTGTGAAGTCGGGCACAATCCACCCGTACATCTGAAGAGCGGATCAAAACTGGCCTGGTTTGCCAGGTTTGATGGGGCGAATGTTGAGGTGAGTTCGGGTGAACTACCTGCAGAAGAATGCGATTTCAAAATGCAGGGCGATCACTCCATCATCAGTAATCTTGCAAGAATCAGGTACCATGGCAATGACCCGGAACTTGTAGCACTGGCGCAAGCGAGGCTCAATAAGCTGTCGAAATGGAAAATAGACGGCAAAATGCCCGAGCATAAAGTTCTGCAGGCTGTTCTCAATAGTCTGCACGATATGATGTCCGAGCGAACCATGCCCCGGTTCGTATTCATGACACCGGAGTGGGTAAGTTCCGCAAGATATTTACTCTCTACCCGGGCGGCTTCCGATAAATACGCCGAAGGTATCAGTGATCTCGTCTATACCTTCTCTGAAGAATTTATAAACACACCTCGTTATGCCTTTCCGGATGGTAGTCATGGCGGGTTCTGGGTGAAATGTAATCGAGGGCAGATAACCGTGGGTGCGGGTCCGTTGCCGAAGGAACTTGAACCGGCCGATGCACTCACGAAAGGAGACTATACGCCGGTGGTGCCGGTAGGCAGAACAGTAAATGCCAGTTTGACTGAAGAAGATCAGGCGGAGCTGGCGGCCTATAGCAAGACGGCATTTCGCTACGACAAGATTGCGAAAAAAGCGACGGTGGACAAATCTTCTCCATCAGGCAGAGGTGATATGCCAGCAGAGCTTGCGCGTATATTTATGCCCCTGCACGATGAATTGTCCAAAAGAACCTCCGGGGAGTTGCCCCTGGATTTCGATCCATCGATAAAACCTGAGTGGTCATCACCCCAGCGGTTTGACAGAGACGAGAACTACGATACTTCCTGGTTGCGCTATGACAGAGTTGATATCTACGGCAATCCACTGGCTTAGAATTTTGACACAATCGACAAATTAATCGACATATTCAGGCAAGTGTCATTTTTTCGACATCCTCTTTGATCGACTTCCTTATTGAACAGCATGCCTGTTTTCCGGAATAGACCTTCAGACAAAGTGAACTAAACTTTTAGTACATGCTTATTTAGGACATGCCTGTACAGGACATGCCTGTACAGGACATGCCTGTTCAGGACGTGCCTCTACAGGACGTTCCTGCGTTTTTTTGTGATGAAGTTCTTTCGCTTTCTGATATTTGTCATTTTGCTCTCCGCAGGGTCTGTTGCTGTGGCGAAAGAACTGCTTATATCGTCCCCAACAGGTATCTCAGATCTCACCCGATACCTGTCACAATATCGAGATGATACCTCAGCCCTTGATATTGAGGACGTTATCGAGGTTCAGGACTCAAGCTGGCAGACATTGGAACATGGCAGCAGGCAAGCCGATATGCCCGAAGGTACGATCTGGTATAAGACGACGATTCATAGCGGACAGATGCAGGAAGATGCGTGGATACTGGATTTGAAGAACGGATTTGCTGATGAGGTTCATATCTATCTTGTGTCCGGCGGGGAAGTCATACAGGCAATGGATGCGGGGACTAACGTTAACTTCAATGCCCGCATAATTTCTCATCGCAATCTGATTTTTCCACTGGGCCTTGGAAGTCATTCAGTTGTTGATCTTTATCTAAGAACTAACGCCCGGGAAAGTTTGATTTTTCCCATTGAGCTGACACCCAAAGCTGAATTTCTGAAACTCGATCAGAAACTGTTGTTGTTCCTGTCGATAAATATAGGCCTGGCAATTGCGATGCTTGTTTATAACCTGCTCAATTATCTGGCCAACCGACATGTTGCCAGTCTCTACTGTGCCGCTATCGCATTGAGTTCGGCTTTCATTCTCGCCGGTATCAATGGTATCAGCTACCAGTTTATCTGGTCTGATGCACCATTGTGGCATTCGATCTCGCACTGGTTTTTTGGTAGTGCAATTGTCATGTTTTCAGCGTTATTCGCGATAGATTTACTCGGATTCAAATCCCCTCAACGACGTTATTATTTCCTGACAGCTATCGTTGTAATGGGTTTGACCACCGCTATGCTGACTCTGTTTGGGTATCACGGGCAGGTAGCCGGGGTCGCCAGGCTGTCTGGCCTCATTGCATGGACGGGCTTAATGGTAGTGGGTATCGGTGCTTATCTGGAAGGGAGAGTTTACGGCGCCTACTATTCTCTGGGCTGTTCAGGCGTTCTGTTAACAGCCATTCCAATATTCTTAAGTCTCTCCGGGACTATCCCATTCAGATTTGAGATGTTTCTATCCATTCAGTTGGCCTGTTCGTCTCATATTATTTTTTGTGCATTTGCGCTTGCAGCGAAATACAGAAGTATTGAAGCAGAAGGCAGGCAGGCGTTAATCGAGAACAAAGCACAGCTCTCCTTCTTTATGACAATGGTTCATGACCTGCGAATGCCGATGAGCAGCTTTCTTGGACTAACAGGGTTGCTGGCAGCCAGGCTGAATGAGCAAGGTAGTCTTCAATATACCCGTATGATCAGAGAAGGTACCAATAAGGCACTTACGATCATTGAAGAGATGATCGATTATCTGAAAATCGAAACCGGCAAGATGGAAGTGGAAATCTCTGAATTTGATCCGAGGCTGGTTGTGGCTGGTGCGGTCGACGTTTTCCACGTGAAGATGCTCACGCGACCCGGACTGGAAGTGATTGCTGAGATTGAAGCCGATGTACCAGCCCTGGTTAGGGGAGATCCAGCACTCTTTGGGCACGTCATAGTGAACCTGATTGGCAATGCGCTCAAGTCAACCGAGAGTGGTGTTATCTACATCAGACTGTATTACGAAAACCGGGAGAAAGATCTACTCAGGTTATCTGTTCAGGATTCAGGCACTGGTGTTTCACAGGCTGAACAAAAGTCGTTGGCCGAGTATATACAACAAACTGATCAGATTGACTCCGCAAACTACGCAGGAAGCGGCCTCGGGCTATCCATTAGCAGAAAGCTAACGGAGTTAATGGGGGGGGATTTCGGGATTCGTAGTTCAGGAGGTGATGGGGCTGAACGTTGGTTTAACCTGAGGCTACCCGAAGTGCAAGAGTCACCGGTTCAGGACAGTGGTCTATTAGGCAAACGTCTTATGTTAATTACTGATAATGATGGTCTTGGTTCCTTGTTGGAGAAGGCATCAACTGGCTGGGGAATGCATACTCTATGCACTGCCAACTTCCGGGATGGCAAGAGAATCGCGGATGAAAATGCGGCAAAACAACAACCATTCGATCTAATTGCAGTCGATTTAGGCGCTGGTTCCGGCGACTATATCAGTGCCCTGAGACATCTGAGAGCGCTTCAGAAAGATTCAAAACTGGTTTTTCTTTCGCACCAGATCAGTGACCAGAATTCGGATAACATCGTGGAGATTGCCGAGATCCAATCAAAACCCATGGTGCTTGATGACTATTGGGGTATCTTTAAATCTGCACTTGATTCGAACTCAATTGTTGGGGAGTCTGTCGAGAAAATTGGCGATAGTGACTTTGAAGCGTCAGCGCCACTCAATATACTCGTGGCGGAGGACAATGCGTTTAACCAACTGGTTATTCGGGGATTGCTAAACAAATCCAATCATACGATCACCATCGCAGAAAATGGTGAGGAAGCTATCCAAAAAGTGAAAGAGACTGATAGCCAATTCGATGCGGTTCTGATGGATTGTGAAATGCCGATTATGGATGGATATACGGCGACCAAGTACCTGCGTGACTGGGAAGACAGCCATCAGAAACCACGTACGCCCGTTATCGCTCTCTCGGCTCATATACTACCCGAACAGAAAGAAACCTGTTTCGAAGCAGGAATGGATGAATTGATAACGAAGCCCATTGAGATCGACAAACTCAATGAACTGTTGCATCAGGCGATTGCTGATAATCACACCTGATTACCCGGAATTTAGTTTCGACGTCTCATTGCGGGATGATAAGATTCAGGGCATCGTAACGATTGCAAATAATTGTGGCTCAACTATCGATGATCAGGTTTCTTGTACTCTGGCTGGGACTTGTGGCTGCCTTTCATGCTAAAGCCGTACATGATCCACTGTTCGAAAAAGACTCTACAATCTCTATTACCCTAACAGGCCCTTTCAGGCAGATTAATCGCGAACGAGACAAGGAAGTCGTCTATCGGAATGCAGAGCTAGCCTACACCGCCGAAGAGGGTAATGTCGTCAGCATGCCCGTTGAACTTCAGGCAAGGGGAAATTTTCGTCTGCAGAAGGATCAATGTAAAAGGGCGCCGCTCAGGGTGCTGTTTAACAAAGATCAGGCTACCGGTACCCTGTTTGAGAATCAGCAGAAACTCAAGTTGGTTCTTCTGTGTCGAAAGCAACAGGCCTACAGGGATTATGTGATACAGGAATTCCTGATTTACAAAATCTATAACCTGCTTACAGATGAAAGCTTCAGGGTGAGACTTGCCGAGATCACTTATGTGGAAGCTGGCAGCTTGAAATCAGAAACGAGCCATGGCTTTTTTATCGAAGACCAGAAAAGGCTTGCGAAGCGGTTGGGACTTAAAAGAATCAGGGGCAACAGGATTTCTTCAGATTTGCTTGATCCTGAAAAAATATCACTGGTTGCAATGTTCCAGTTTCTGATTGGCAATACAGACTGGTCCGTAAAGAAAGGCGAGGGAGATGAAGACTGCTGTCACAATACCAAAGTTTTGGGAAAAGTGGGTGAAGCCCATACGCCTGTTCCCTACGACTTTGATTACTCAGGCATGGTAAATGCCAAATATGCGATACCTCAAGCGGCACTTCGTCTGAAATCGGTGAGAATTCGTCGTTACAGGGGATTCTGCAAAGCGGACCTGGTCGGTATGGCGCCAGCGCTTGCAAGGATTGAGCAGATGAAGGACGAGATCTATGCGCTGTTTGAAGACAATGAACTACTGCGGGGTAAGAAAAAGAGAGAATCGATCAATTACCTGAACTCTTACTTCAGGATCACCAATAGTGAGAAGGAGTTTGCTAGAAAGGTATCCAGGCGGTGCAGGGGCAGGGACACTTCAAAGTGAAGGTTGTCAGCCCGGTAGCTCCGATTCGATAAACACCTACCTGAAGCGAGTACGTTGGCTGCCTAGAGCCTGAATGTAGATATAGGATCTAGACTGTCTATTTCGCCAATTCCACGACTTTTATGCCATGCAAACTGGCGAACACTGATACCCTCAGGATCAATATCCAGTAGCGTAAACCCGTTGTTCTCAAGTGGTTTGGTACGCTCATCAATTTTGATTGCAGTGGGCACCATGGCGCCAACACCGCGGAAGTTGCTGGGCCAGGCTAGATCGTCACTGCTTATCGGTCCGGCCAGTA
>CAZJRI010000170.1:0-10907 GCA_964548025.1 uncultured Pseudomonadales bacterium | reverse complement strand
AATCCAGCCGATGACAAGAAACTGGCCGGCGTACGTAATGATGTTGAAGCTTTCTGCAAGCAGTTCCCAGTACCTGGTATAGAGTGACGTTTCGGTGATTACCAGCGTGTTGTTTGATTTTTTCGGCACGCTGGTGGACTACGGCAGGATAAGAAACGAAATCGACTATACGCATACTCATGAAATGCTGAAGTCTTATGGTGCGAAGACAGAGTATCTCGACTTTCTGAAACTCGCTGAGGTGGTTTTTGCAGATTTTGAACGGGATTCAAAACGCGACCAGATAGAATTTTCGATGGCGCAGGTAATGCAGGCATTGGGTGATCTGATGGAAATCGATCTGGACGAACAAGCACTGGCCAGTCTTGCGGAGAGTTATACGAAGGAGTGGTCAAGCAATGTTGTACCCGTTACCGATGTCAGACGTTTTCTGACCAGACTGGAGCGAGATTTTCGACTCGGCCTCATTACAAATACACACTACCTGCCGCTGGTACAGCGTTTACTCATCGAGATGGATATTGAGGGTTTGTTTGAGATAGTTATGACTTCGATCGTCCATGGGCGATTAAAGCCCCATCCGGACATTTTCAATGACACCCTGGATCAACTGGGTATTGCACATTCTGAAGCCGTATATGTCGGTGATAACTACCAGGCAGACTACGTGGGGGCAACCCAGGTGGGGATGAGGTGTTATCTTGTCGGTCAACATGCAAGAGTACCGGTTGAATATCAAATCCCGACGGTTCTGGATTTGCCCCTTCATCAATTACGTCAATAACCGCGTTAGTTCCCAAAAAGGTGTTCATTATCCAAATGTCAGATAAAATTAATCTATTCCTGATAGGTTCAAGCAATAACGTGGAAAATACCATTGTGGTACTGCAATAACTCAATAAATCATATTGGGAAAAGATGGAGATGAGTTCAGTGTGGGAGTTAAAGTCGACCGCAAATATAGCTTCGATATTGCCGACTGAACAGGAGTTATGGCCGAAGTCAGTCGCAGAAGGATCGTCTTCGAAGGACCATCACGATCACCTGTCTGGTTCAGCGATAACCACTTATACGCAATCAAAGCAGTGGGAATGGTCTCGTCAGACAATCTATTTTTTCTGTGATATTCACGCCGATGTGGATGCATTCTTCCTCTCACTTATCGCCTCTGGTGGGGTCAGTGTTGTTGAACCATCAGAAGGTGAGTTTGAGTTGACGCCCGAAGGTAGAAAGGCGCTCTTTATCATTGGCGGCGACTGTTTTGATAAAGGTCCAAGCACACTAAGGCTGCTTGATCTGATTTATCAGCTCAAATCAAAAGGTGCGGATCTGATAATACTTGCGGGTAATCATGATGTGCGAACCTATATCGGAATTCTGCTCGCCGAAAATAAAGATCCCCTATCCGATCATCTCTTTGTGAGAATGGGTCAGAAGGCGGTACCTCTGTTTCGAGAAATATACGACAATTTTGTCGATCCAATGGATGTCTCACCGTCGCTTAATGAATCTGAGATCAGGCAGCTACTTTTGCCGGACGAGGCGTGGTATGAGAATTTTGCAATATCAGCCAGTTCAGTATTGAGCCCGGCACGACTCGAGAAAGAGATTCAACGAATTAAAAACAAGTCCGGGGAACTTGAGCAGCGAGTGAGAGAACTGGATCTGGATTATCGCCAGATTTACGCAGCGCTAGCCAAGTTTAAAGAACTGTTTCTTGAACCCGGTGGTCGATATCACTGGTTCTTTGACACGATGCGACTCGGATTCAGGGCTGGCTCTTATCTGTTCGTTCATGCAGGTCTGGATGATGTTGTTGCCCGCACTATCTCAGACGAGGGAATAGAGGGGGTCAATAGCGGATTTCGACGACTCCTGGCTGAGGATCCGTTTACCTTGTATCACACGCCGATCGGTAACGCTTTTAGAACCAAATACAGAGAGACTGACTATTCTTTTAGCAGGCAGGCTTCCAGACTATTGCATGATGAAGGTATTTACGCGGTTGTTCACGGTCACTGCAGCACAAATGACGGACAGCAAATCGTTATTCGCGAGGGAATGTTGAATATAGAATGTAATGCGACGATAGATCGCAATACCCGGTATGTAGAGGGAATAGCCGGTCCTGGTGCTGCCGTTGTAATATTTTCGCCAGACGGAACAGTAAAGGGGATAAGCACAGACTACCCCTTTATCAAGGTATTCTCTCCGGTTGGCTAAATAAGCGCATTTCTGTTGTAATCTGTCAAACTCTGCAATTTGTGACCTGCTATGCCCATCGATGAAGGTGTTAATGTTGATCTTCAGTTTCTGATACTGGAAGTAAAGAAACAGGCGCAGGCTTCCCTCAGTTATATTGAAAAGCCGACAAAACAGAAGCTGGCGAAAATCCTGGGCCGCGAAAACTACGTTAATAATCTAAAAAAGACACTTGAAAACAAGAGCTACTTTAATCTGAATCTTGAAGATGAAAAGAAACAGGTTAATTATTTTCGGGCACTTATCACCATTGCACAGAATCTGGAGCACTGTGCAGACTACTTCGAGCGTGTCGCTAACCAGATGGATTATGTGACAGATCCTGGCAGCTTCGATTCTTTTGATTTGAGGCAATACTATAAGGTTATCAACAGCGCGCTTGCAATCATTCATCCGGCATTGACTGGTAACAATCTTGAACTGGCGCAGGAGATATGTGATTACGAAGAAGAGCTGGATGTACTCTATGCCGAATCCTTCGAGGCTATACGAGGTAAATTGCGTAAACGTGAACAGGTTGATGACATGCTCAGTCTTTTGTTCATTACCCGGTATTTAGAAAGGGTAGGTGATTCATTTTTGAATATCGGGGAAGCGATTCTGGATATACACGTTGGCGAAAAAATGGGGATAAAACAATTTCGCCATTTGCTAAGAGGGCTTGAATCACAGGGTATAGATATCAGTTCCGAAGACGTTGAATTCAAGCCAATCATGGATACCCGTTCCGGTAGCCGGGTTGCAAAAATCCAGAGAGGTAGTGGCAGCAACGGGCAAACAGTTTTCTACAAAGAAGGAGCGAGAAAAAAGATAGACCAGGAAGTCACCGGACTGCGACGCTGGCAGTCCAAATATCCTGGAAGTACACCGGAAGTTCTGTGGCATGAGGGACACAAGGATCATTCGACAATTCTGCTTGAATATATCCAGGGAGATGACCTCCTGGAAATACTCATCAAAGACGGCAGAAGTATAGACCCGTGTCTCAAGTTGCTGACTAAATCTCTAAGGAATTTCTGGCAGTCAAGTCTGAAGCACAGACCAGCCAGTCCAAATCATATTAAGCAGCTTGTTAGTCGAAAATCTGATGTAAAACTCGTACACGACCAGCTATTCGAGTTGAATGAAGATCTCGATGCAATGTTGTCTGAAGCGCGAAAAATGGAGCGTGAGTTGAAGGCTCCCTTTTCCGTACTGTTACACGGCGATTTTAATGTTGACAATATAATTTTTTCGAACGATCACAAGAGAATGTTCTTCATTGACGTGCACAGATCAGGCTATGGCGACTATAGTCAGGATGTTTCGGTATTCCTGGTTTCCAATTTTCGGGTACCGATTTTCAGCCCTGATATCAGGAAAAGACTGAACGAGGCAAATATCAGCGTCTATGAATGCGCGCTTAGTTTT
Organism: uncultured Pseudomonadales bacterium; assembly: GCA_964548025.1. Taxonomy (GTDB): domain Bacteria; phylum Pseudomonadota; class Gammaproteobacteria; order Pseudomonadales; family Azotimanducaceae; genus JAHRVQ01. Next base: position 7,235 of record CAZJRI010000170.1, on the reverse strand, counting down.
GCAAGAAAGAACAAAGACGAAACATTTGAGGTAAGACTTGCTCTCGGGTTGTTCCGGTCTCTGATTACCTCGACAAGATTCATGTTCGATAAAAAATTCTCCGCTGACATGTTTTTGCGCGCAAATGCGGTTCTTCGTGATGTGCTTGACAGCAAGGACAACCTCAGGAAATTCAGGTTATCCAGGGACTACTTCCTATATGGTTGATTTATGGCTTCTGCCGGGACCTGATTAAATGACTGCAGTGCCGAATATAGGGGTAATTGGATTGAGGGGCGCCTGGTCTACTGAAAAAATAAGCGATCACCTGGCCCGTCGGAATGCAGGTGGCGCGGTGATTGAACTTTCAGAGATATCATACGATGGTTCGACAGGTGCTTTCTCCCATTCCGAGCATAGTATTAATGACTTTGATGGATTCATTATCAAGAAACTGGGCTCTCATTACTCGAGTGACCTGGTAGATCAGCTCGATCTTCTGGCATTGCTGGAAAGAAAGGGAATCAGGTTTTCGTCCTCTCCGGGAGAGATAAAGAAGATGATCAGCCGGTTGGGTTGTACGTTGATTCTTCGGGAAAACAATATACCCATGCCCCCTACCTACGTTACCCAGGACATTGAAAGTGCCGTGAACTGGATAGTTGAGCAGGGCACAACAATCCTGAAGCCGTTATACAGTACGAAGGCACGAGGCATGGTTTTAATTGAGGATCCTGGGACAGGCAGAAAAGTCCTTGAAGAATATCTCGCAGCCGGTGAGCGAACTATATATTTGCAAAAAAAGCTTGAACTGTCTGGCACTGACTATGCACTGGCTTTTCTTGACGGTACTTATATTGGTGCCTACTCAAGGGTTGGTGATGGTACAAGCTGGCATACAACAACCGAAAAGGGAGGGGCATATAAGCCGTTCCAGCCGACAAGGGAACAAATAGAGATGGCGACTCGTGCCCAGGCATCTTTTGGGCTGGATTTCGCATGTGTTGATATTGCTGAAAGCAGAGAAATGGGTTCTATCGTATTCGAGGTCTCGGCATTTGGCGGATACAGAGGACTCCTCGAAAGCAGTGACCTGGATGCATCAGAATTGGTTGTGGATTTCGTACTGGACCAACTCCTCAGATCCTGATTACTCTTTCGCTGGGTACTTTATTGAAAGCAAAGCAGGTCCTGCCAGTTCTCGTCATCTACCTGGAATGACTTAAGGTGAATGAGCAGTTTCCTCGCTTCCTCGAGAATACTTTCATCCGCTGATCTGGATTCAAAGTTCAGCCTCACCAGAGGCTCGGTTTTAGATCGACGCAGGCTGAACCGCCAGGTACCGTTGAACTCAAAACTGATGCCATCGAATGGGTCCCTGGATGAAGCGATTGAAGAATATGATTTATCTATTTCGTTAAAGGCACGATCAACATCACCCAGATTAAGGCTGATTTCCGGTAGGCACTGATATTGTTTGCGCATCTTGTCGACTAATTCTGCTAGCGGTAGATTTGATTGGCTGACGAGCTCCAGACATTTAAGCCATGCATTCATCCCAGAATCACAGTAGAAAAAATCTCCAAAGTAGTGGTGCGATGATAACTCTCCGCCATAGACTGCCCTGTGTTCGCGCATCTTCTGTTTCATGAACGCATGGCCGGTTCTGGATCTAACAGGCACACCACCGCATTCGTTGATTATCTGTAGCGTATTCCAGCAAAGTTTCGTGTCGTAGACGATAGCCGCACCCGGCTGGATATCCAGAAGGTGCCTGGTAAAAAGGCCAATCATGTAATAGGAGGGAATCAGGTTCCCTTCGTGATCAAAAAAAACACATCTGTCACAGTCGCCATCCCAGGCAACACCCAATTCAAAGCCCTTACCGAGCATGAATCGTTTCATTTCTGCCACAAGAACAGGATGAGTCGGATCACTACCTTCATCAGGTATGGGACCCGGCTCCTTTCTTAACCAGCCAAGGTTGATATCAAGGTCCTCCGCCAACGATGTGGCCAGTGTTGACGCGGTACCGTTCAGACCATTAGCGGCGATTGGACCTGATTTCAGATTTTTATGCTCAAACAGTTTCTCAATATGTTCGATGTATTGCTCATTGAAGTTTTGCCGAATTGAGTTTCCCTTGTTGCCACCGGATGACTTCTGATCCATTCTCAGCATATGCTCGATATCACTGAGACCAGTCTCATAACTCACGACTTCTCCAGAATTCAGGATGCACTTAAGTCCATTGAAATCAGGCGCATTGTGGCTGGCAGTGACGATGATGACCGCGTCAATTCCTTCTCTCGTAGATGCAAATGAACCTATTTCTGTTGGACAGACCCCCAGATCAATGACGTTAATACCCGCGTCTGTAAAACCACTAATGAGGGATTGCTGGAGAGAGGATGAAGAGCTGCGAACGTCTCGTCCCGTTGCGACTTTGCCTCTCAGTTTGAACCGCTCAGTGAAAGCCAGCGCAAACTGATAGGAAAATTCCTCATTGATCTCTGTCGGGTAAATAACTCTTATATCACCGACACGAAATGCAGAAACCGCCATAGAACAATCGTCCCCTATGATTTCGGTTTATGTCACCTAACTTCCTGCAACGGTAACTCTCAGCAATTGCCAACAACCACACCATTGGCTATTGCGAGTTGGTCTTCCTGGTTAAGGACTCTGAAAAATACCTGACGTTCGTTATTTGACACCTGTTCGTGAACGCATTGAACCCGGATAGTCGTATCCATCAGAACCATGCCGCGTAGCTGACCGCAAAGCCTTGTAATACGTGATGCATCACCCTCAAAACAATGATTGATGACTTGTGTTAATGCAATCGCTTTAGTTGCGCTCCCATGTAGAATTATATCAGGTAGTCCTGCAGCCTTGGCTACACTCGGCTCCGTATGGATCGGATTATAGATATCAGCACATTCTGTATACTGCTGTCCGGCATGAACCGGAATAAAGACGTCCTCAGACCAGATGATATCGTTAGAGATCTGATCGCAGGTTGGCTGATCCGGGTTATCCTCCAGCATGGCGTCGTCGCCGTTGAGTACTGCCCCCCGGGTTATACCGTTGTAATCCAATTCAGCCAGGAGCACACCCGCGCTATTGGTCATGCGGTATCTCTCTACGGTATAGACGCCTGGCGGGATTTGTTTTCTGCCGACGATCCGACCCTGTGTCGTTACAGCCTCTCCGTGTTTGAATGGTTGATATATTCGAAGATCTGTTTCCGCGTGCACACCATATGGTGCTGCACGCCGGTTGGGCGGGATGTCTATATGGAATCGACTGCCCCACTGAAGTGAAAACGAGATTCCCGGATGGACGTTTAATCCACCGGATCTGGTATCGTCAAAATAGGCTTCGTTGGCATCGTTGATCCCCGCGGCGTACGCCATAATGCGTCTGCTATCAAGCATAACGGTACTGGCGATTGTAAAATGACCTACTTCGGTTGTACTTATTGCACCTGGTCCATCATTTGAATCATTCACGATTTACTCCATGAATCCGAATGCCGGGTCCGAATTCGCCTGTCAGGTTATTGGTGGTTCATCATAACTTACTGACTGGTGGAGGACGAATTTGAGTTGAGCGGGGTGATAAGTGAAGTAGGTCAAGACCAGAAAATCAGATTGTTGCAACGATAACTATGAAGGATGGCGCAACGACTATCCTGTCGTCTCAAATTGTAGTCACGATTTTAATCGAGCGTGTTGAACGAGCTCCCCTCCGGCGCACTGCAGTTAAGCAGCCATGAGAAATGAAACCCGTTAAAGTTCCGCTGAGAGGTATACCGAATCCTGGAACCGGGTTCGCATGGTTTCTAGTCTCGCAACCGCATTCAGATGAGATGCATCTGCAAGTACCGCCAGTGCACCGGCAGGATGCGGGCTGACAAATCCACGCCAGATGGCATTGTTCATCTCAAATACCTTTCCGGGTGATCTGTCCGGAATCAGCATCACCGTATACTGATCTTCACCATCCTTTATAACAAGATGTGCAGCGCGTTCTCCGTTCAGCGGGCATATTGAGGCATAGACCACGTTCTCAATACTTCCGCTGGCATTGAAGGCGCCGAGTACTGATTCAAGCTGATCATTTGAAATCGGCAAATGTTCTGCGCTATAGAACTCGTGAGGTTGATGATCCGCATGGGCCAGAATGGGCTCTTGCATCCCGTTTTGTTGGAAGAAGACCTGATATGCTATAACGGTCGCTGCAAAAAGGGATGCGGCCATGCTTAACCATAACCTGCGCGTGGGCTTACGCGGGGTTTGTTGTAAGGAGTGATTAAGCATTACTCTGGCCGCAAGTCCTTCAGGTACCTCAACTGACATCGCTTGATTGATATTGCCGTCGAGGTTTGAAATTTCGTCCTCAAACTCTCGGCAGCGTTCGCAATTGTCTCGATGCGCATCTGCCAGTGCAGACTCGCTGTACGGATCACTCAGTATTTTTTGTCTAAATTCAATGCAATTCATTTATGTTTGCCAATTCCTCGTCGCCGTTGAGATGTTTTTTCAACTTCTGTCTGGCGCGGTGCAATCGTGTTGCCACGGTGTTTCTTGGTAGATCAAAGATAGCTGCAATTTCTTCCAGATTGAATCCTTCCAGTACCTGCAATATCAGTGGTTCTCTGTATTTAACCGGCAGCATTCTCAGCGCGTTTCGCAGCGCCAGAATCTCCGGCCGGGTATCAAAATCCTCTTTGTCAGAGGCGAGGGTATCCAGCTCAACGTCCGAATACTCCAGTTGTTTTCGTTCGAATCGTCTTGCATTTTCACGCCTGAGAATCGTGGTTAGCCAACTTTTGGCAGATCCTTCCTCTTTTAAGGAGTCGAGAAACCGCCAGGCCCTTAGATAGGTTTCCTGAACCAGATCTTCAGATGTCGCTTTTTCGCCGCAGAGCCAATAGGCATAGCGGTATAGCCAACTGCTATAGGCGTTTACGAGATTCTCGAATCGTATTCGTTTTTCATGCATACGTAATAAGACCCCAGGTGCAGGTTAAATATTCCCTGACTGTGGGAACATGAGACTGATTAATTTATCTCTCAAGTCCCAGTTGTCTAAACCATCCGGTGGATCCAGATTCTGAGGTCAAATTGCGCCAATCAGGGTATTTCAGGGGCAAGTATGCCCCGGCAGGAACGGAGGCCAGTATTTTTAGATCAGGCAGTTGCAGTGCGACAATTTGAGACTCTGTTTGCAAGGCGGACTTCAATGCCTCTACCTCATGACCCTTTCTGGCAAGATCACAATAGTCGCTGGCCATATTCCGGAGAAACACTCGCGCGGTTTCCGCGGGGAGGATTGCCACTGAAAAAACCCGGGTCTCAAGATTGCTGTCTCTCCAGTCGAGCAGCCTGATCGCAGCATATGACTGACAATGGGAACATTTAAGAATGCCGTCAACAACACCAAGCCAGTATTCCATCGTGTAGATGAGGTTCAGGTCAGTGTCAGCGGTTTGCCAGTCATGTTCGTTACCTGATCTTGTCATGTTTCGAGAGCGGAATCGCCTCTGCTGGTTAATATCTGCGTATCAAGGTCGCTTAGTTTAACAAGCTCTTATCCATCAGTCTCGATGTCAGCAGTCATCAATGGCTGGACAATCATTGATATAGAACAATTTTGGTGGCTGATTATCACTAATCTCACCAGCTAAATAATAGTGAAGGTTGAATCCACAAGCGTTTCGGGTTTACTCTTCGCGTTTAGGTAAGAAAAAGAGGGAAGATATGTCAGAGCAAGCAGAAGTTACAGGACCTTTGCCTGTAGTAGATTGGTTAAAACTACCTGATGGAGGTGATCCATTTCTTGAAGGTCATCGTTGTGGTGCCTGTGATGCGGTTTTCCTGGGGGAAAGAAGTGTCTGCTCCAATTGCGGGGCCAGGGACCAATTAAAGGCGACAAAACTGTCCAACAAGGGTAAATTGTATTCATATTCGATTGTTTACCGAAGTTTTCCAGGTATCGATGTGCCGTATATTTCAGCAATCGTTGATCTCGACGGCGGGGGTACCGTGAAGGGTAATCTTATCGGCATTGAACCAGATCCGGAGAATATTGAGTTTGATATGGAAGTCGACGTCGTCTACAAGGACGCTCTCGGCAGAAAAGATTCGGATGGGAATAGCTACATAAGCTACTTTTTCCAACCAGCTTCTTAATAGATTATTAGAATTTCACACGAGGAGAGTCTCATGAGTGATGTATATATAATGGGCGTCGATATGATCAAATTTGGTCGATTCCCTGAGAAAACCGTACCGCAGATAGGCGCTCAAGCCGCGCTTATGGCATTGGATGACGCCGGGATGTCAATAAAGGATATGCAGGCTTTATATTGCGGCAATCTGGGACAGGCCAATGGGATGGTCGGTCAACGCATCCTGCAGGAAATTGGTCAGACGGGTATTGGTGTCGTGAATTGCGCAAACGCCTGTGCGACTGGTGCGACAGCGTTCCGGGAAGCCTGGATGTCAATCAAAGCGGGTGTCAACGATGTGGTACTGGCAGTTGGTGTTGAACAGATGGGTAAAGGGCTGCTCGGCGGCGGCGGTGGCGGTACCGGTATTCCGAAAGAAGGCTTGTTGGGCTCTGGTACGATGCCAGCAGTTTTTGCTGAAGCAGGCATGGAGCATGCGCGTCAGTACGGCACGACCTTTGAGCAATTCGCCAAGGTATCTGTTAAGAATCACCACCATTCAACGTTGAATCCCAAGGCGATGTATCAGATTGAAACACCTCTCGATGTCGTGATGAATGCTGAAATGATTTCCTATCCGAATACGAAGTTGATGTGTTCAGTCAATGTCGATGGTTCTGCCGCGGCAGTACTCGTATCCGAGAAGAAAGCAAAAGAACTTGGACTTGATCGGGCTATTAAAGTCCGGGCATCAATTCTGGCATCAGACCCTTATACAGACCGGGATCTTGTCATGCCGGATGTTAATGCCGTAACAAGGATTGCAGCTAAAAAAGCATATGAGATGGCTGGTGTCGGACCTGAAGATATCGACCTTGTGGAACTGCACGATTGTTTCGCAACTGCTGAAATACTGCACTATGAGAATCTCGGATTATGTGCTGATGGTGAAGCAGGTCGTATGATCGATGATGGGGACGTGGCTTTGGGTGGCAAGGTACCGGTAAATGTTTCAGGTGGACTGCTTTCAAAAGGGCATCCTCTTGGTGCGACCGGTATCGCAAACATCTATGAAGTG
>CAZJRI010000169.1:0-10946 GCA_964548025.1 uncultured Pseudomonadales bacterium | reverse complement strand
CTCATTCAATTCGTGGATGAGGCAGCGGAAAGAGGGGGTGACAGGCGACTCCCGGAGATTACGATACTTTTCTGAATGTTGAAAAAGGGTGTTTATTCTTACCGCGAATGGCAAAATCGTTCTTCTCATAGTTTCCCCCTCGATCTTTTTTCTTCTAAAGCTGGCAGATTTTTTGCGGTGCTAGTACCCCTATCTCTTCACACGGAGTTCCGTCACCATAAATTATAAGACCTGCAAACCCCACTGATTTTTTCTTGTAGCTTTGATTCAACGAAGCATTTTTTCAACCTTTAGGGTGAGCTTTGTCTGGATCGCTCGAACTTTTTTACCGAGCTAGAAAATTCGTGAATGATGCCCCCTTGTATAATTGTTTAAGCTGATTATGGTGCGAGCCAAATAGGAGACGACCAGGCTCGTTCCTGAATAGTTGCCGGTATATCAGACCTGGGTTTTTCACCGATGCGAACCGCATCCCAAGACGACCATCGGCACACGGGATTCTCAATCACTCTGGCGTAGTAGAAACTTTCCTGATCTTGCTGAAACTCTGGGTCCTGCCAGAGTACCTTTAGCTCTTTTGCATTTTGATGAGCACTGATCGAACAGTCGCTAAGATCGACGCGTGCGCCATTGTCAGGGCAGCGATGTGTCTCTGGGTCGACAGTGAGTCCATCAGAGCAGGCAATATCAAAGACCTTCTCTCTTTGTTCGCTGTTTTCTAACCATCCTTTGATGACCTGAAGTCTTTGCAGGGGAGCGCCGAAAGGATCAGCCATCGCCCATGCCAGAAACGTTGGAGCCTGATTTTCTTTTGTCTCGAGGGTACCACCCATCGGCGTACTCTTGGCATAAGCATTTGTCAGGAGATTCAGGTCATCCAGGCTTTGGCTTTGAAGGTTATAGCCGGCAAATAATCGGATTTTGATTCGAGGGCCACTGGTAGCAAAAGTTTCCTTGCGCTTGAAAGCATCATAGATAGCTTCGCGTGTGTTCTCTTCTGCCCAGACACCTGCCAGACCTGATGCTGAAAATCGAATCAGTCGGGGGCTCACGGCGAGATAGTCTTTGCCATCCACCTCCTTGATAGATTGAGGCCTGAATAGCTTCGCAATGGTTCCATAGAATCGATTGAACGGGACAGACCCTCTCAATTCAGCTGTTCCATCCAGCACGCCAATTTTCGAGAAATAAACTTCCTCGCTGTCAGAGCCACCAGCAACATGGGTGTCACTTGCTCCAATGACCCCAAATTTGAAAGGGTTCGTGATGCCTTGTTCCGACAGAGTCAAACCGCGGAGATAGGCATCTCTAACGTAACTGCCCGGCAGATTGCTTTGTATTTTCTCTCCTGGATGCGCTGTTGTTGTTTCAAACGCTGCCCATTCATCGTTTTTAGAAAGTAAGGGATGCGTCTCTGAAGTGCCTTTTACCTGGGTAATTTCCGTCAGTGGTTCATTGAGTGCCCGCTTCCTGGCGTAGGCATCATCGATCGGCATGTCATTGTAATCGTTTAGAGAAAAAGCAGCTCCGCCAGATATATTGGAGTTGTGAGGGATGGCTAAACTTTCCACACCCTCAGATCGAAGTTCATCCATCCAGTCCCAGAGCTTTTCAGGGTCCCGACTGTCCCGTCTTGAAAACAGTTGTTCCGGCAGGTTTCCTGTCCCGCGAAATATGACATTTCTGTGCAGATACTTTTCATACAGATCGATACTGGATGTGTACTCGTAGCCGGCGAACGTTGTAAAAGTGCCTGGGGCATAGGCGTCGTCGGCCGCTCTTATCGTCTCTTGCCAGACTGACCGGCCGACAATATCTACCAACGATTCATCAATGGTGCCGTCCTCGAGACCTTCGAAAACTGAGTTGGCAAAGGGTCTGAACAGATTGGCTCTTTGCAATATTGAGAAGAGGCTGGTGCTGACTGACTCGTTGAGATTATGCAGCGGTTTCGCAATTTCATATTTCGAGAATGCTGAGTTGGTGTCGGCTGCTTCTTTGAGTAGGCCAAGAAAAATCGCATGGTCAGTAACAGCGTAAAAATCCAAGGGCCTGCTCAGCTGAATCTGATAGCCACTGGGATGAGCAATAGCCTCGCCCTGGGCATATCGATAAGCATCTTCGGGTGTGCTGATTGTCCCAAACGTATAAGCATCAAAGGAGTTCGCTGTGTGAACGTGTAGGTCACCGAAATAAGCGTTTTTGTTTGGATTGGGTGCAGGTCTGATTGGCGGTTCCGATTGTTGGGCAGGCTTGTCGGTCGGTGTTGACTGGCTGAGATGAGTTGGCAGATCAGCCTCAGAACAGGCTGTGATCATCACAGAGAAGCTGATCAAAAACGTGGCTCGTATACTCACTGCGTGTTGACTCCATTTGGTTGCTTCATGGCTTTTAGCCATACCCGGACGATCTCAGACACTCGGCGATCAAGATCGTCAGTGTCCGTATCAATGCGCCGGGCGTATTGCTCGTGAAATATTCGATAACCTCTAAGAAGGGAGTTAAGTGCCACCTGCAGTGCTTCAAGATCGTGGGAGGGGTCGATGTGCCCGTCGATGACATCTCGTCGAAGGAGACTGAGCATTTCTTCATGCATGGGCATGGGGTCGACTTCACTGTCACCGTCGACCACGAGTAACGCACGTAGTTGACTGTCTTGAAAGCTACCGTGTTGTCTAAAAGCTCGCAGTCTACGCTTCACGAACGGCTCAGTATGGTCGTTATCACGTACGATCGCTTTGGTCATTGACGTGAAGCGCCGGGCTATTGCAGCGCGCAACAGTTCTTGCCTGGAGCCGAAGTAGTGGTAGATGTTGCCGCGATTGACCCCAGCGCCTTCAGCGACCTCGCGTAGATTTAAACCTGCCAGAACACCGTTTTCGCGAATCATCTTGATGGCGACATCGATCAGTTTCTGCTCGGTTGCTTCCCTGTTGCGCTTAACTTTCTCGCTCATTTCCCGTTATTCGCACGCTGCTTCATTGTTACCTTGTATCAAAATAGTTATCATAATGCTAATAAAAATAACAGAGTGATAGCTTTAGTCATGTGCAGTCATGTTACATAGACTGTGCAGACAGGTGAGGGGTGACTATGGGGACCAGGGATTTGATCAGATCAGCAGGACTGCCGTTTATGGCAATTCTGACAGGCTTCTTGCTGACTGCCTGCACAGAACCTGAAGTCGAAGAATCGAGTGACTCGTTTAGTCGCCTCGCAGATGTTCATACTGACCCAGCGGTGGTTGCAGATACCGAAAAGATCGATCAACTCCTGATCGATCAGGACCCCGATGGCAATTGGGCAGCCCAGGTTTTTGAAACAGAGACCGAATTGTTAGTGCGGCCTGAGGGGGCACCCGCTGCTGCCGACGGTGTGATCAATGAATCTTTTGGTGAGCGAAATGCGTATTTCGGTGATCTGCATGTCCATACCGAATACTCGTTTGATGGTTATGCCATGGGAACGCTCGCCACTCCCTATGACGCTTACCGTTTTGCCCGCGGTGAAGCGATACGTAATCCTGCTGGATTCGAGATGCAACTCTCACGGCCACTCGATTTCTATGCGGTCACTGATCATGGCATGTTCTTGGGTTTAGCCAAGGCAGCAGCGGATACCCGTACTGATTTCTCCAAGACAGAATTCGCAGAACCCTACAATGATCTCAACGCGCCGGAGAATTTTGGGACTGACTTCCGCAGCATGATCAGGCGATTGTCGACTTTTGCGAGTTTTCTGCCACGAGCGGTAGCGGGGATTCGGGATGGCAGTATCGATCGAGACGCAGTGTTGGCGGTGATTAGAACCGCCTGGGATGATTCCATTGATGCAGCGGAGACGTTTTACGACCCAGGCACATTTACCACTTTCGTGGGCTATGAGTACACGTCGTCGACCGGCTCTATGGGCAACTTGCATCGAAATGTCATTTTCAGGGGCAGTGACCAGCTGCCAAGGGAACCGTTTTCTCGATTCCATTCGGTGAACCCGGAAGATCTCTGGCAGTGGATGGACGAACTCAGGGCTAAAGGGGTTGAGAGTATTGCCATCCCTCACAATTCCAATGGTTCGAACGGCCAGATGTTCAAGCTGGAGGATTGGGCGGGTGATCCCCTGGATAGCGATTATGCGGAGCAGCGCATGCGGAATGAACCGATCGTCGAAATCACGCAGATTAAAGGAACGTCAGAAACTCATCCGCTGCTGTCGACTAATGACGAATTGGCGGGATTTGAAATCATGCCTTATCGCGTGGCTACCAATGCGTTGAGTGCGATTAAAGGTTCATATGTCCGCGAAGCATTGTTGAATGGGCTCGCTCTGGAACAGGGCGGAATCGTGAACCCGTATCAATTTGGATTCATCGGATCCAGTGACACGCACTCAGCAGCGTCTCAAGTTGAAGAGGATAACTTCGTTTCAAAGCTAGGCTTGCTGTCGAGTACCAGTGCACAGCGTGGTTCGACCCCGCGAACTGGATTCGATGGTCAGCTTACCTACTATGCTACCAAGGTCCTCTCTATCACGAACCCGTCGCCACGCGGCGGTGCTGCCTTTATCAAGATAAATGGAGAGGTCTACTCAAGTGGTGCAACGCCCACCTTTGGCGCATCTGGCCTCGCTGCTGCATGGGCCGAAGAGAATACTCGAGAATCGCTTTATCGGGCATTCCGCCGCAAGGAAGTTTTTGCGACTTCAGGACCAAGAATTCAGCTGCGCTTTTTTGCAGGCTACGATCTGGACACCAGTATGCTTGAGGCCGCTGACGGTGTTGCGCAGGCTTATGCCAAGGGTGTGAGTATGGGTGGCAGCATTCAGCCGGAGGGGTCAGATGGAGAAGAAGCTGTGCCTGGTTTCCTGCTGATGGCATCCGCTGATCCGCTGAGTGCACCGCTGCAACGATTGCAGGTCATCAAAGGTTGGGTCGAGGCAGATGGGAGCACTCATGAAGAAGTATTCGATGTCGCCTGTGCTGGTGGAGCGGCCGTTTCCAACGAGACTCATCGATGTCCTGACAATGGTGCAAAAATGAATATTTCTGATTGCTCCATCAATGCTTCAACCGGTGAGGCGCAATTGTCTGTGTTGTGGCGTGACCCGGATTTCGATTCAACTGAACGAGCTTTCTACTATGCTCGCGCTATCGAAAATCCAACATGCCGTTGGTCTACCTGGGACGCAGTTCGTGCGGGCATCGCTCCTCGACCTGATCTTGCCAAGACGTTGCAGGAACGTGCTTGGTCTTCGCCGATTCACTTCCTGCCGGCTGAAGGTGACTAGCTTTTATAGGCGTGACTTTCCGATCAGCATTCAGCATGTGCTTCTAGTGACTCATTGCCCTGTCTTAGCGCACAATCGTCTCTCAGACTATTGAATCCTGGAGCATGGGGAAGTTATTCAAGATCGCAGCAGGGCTGTTGATGCTCAGTGGCGCAGTGGTGTTGGCTGCGCTTTGGTACCTGGAGGGGAGGGATCAGCGAGAGCCGTCTAAACTGGCATTTGTTGAACATTGTGCATCTTGTCACGCGCCGGGTGGCAGCGCCGTGGATCTATTGGCGCTTGATTCTCCTGTTTCATCAGCCAATGAACTGACCCAGCAAATAAGTAATCGGCATTCGGAGTTGATCGAAGACGCGGCACTGCCTGAACCCATGGTCAAGGCTCTTGCACTCTATATGATAGAGCAGCGGTTCGAATTGCCGAGCATTGTTGACTCCCACATCTGTAGCCCGTCAGCACTAGATGTGTGCGCCGTCAGAGCATGTAGGACCATTTCAAAACTCATTCCCGGGTATAGATCATATGCTGAGAAGGAGAGTCTCAGGGCTAATGAATACCTTCTTCGACGTAAATCTGTGAAAGACTTGAAAGTGGTGCGCGAATCTTTGGAAGCGGAAAAAGCTGAGTTCATAGCCCAGGGGAATTATGAGGAGGTTTCCAAATTAACGAAAATTACTGACCAATGTTCTCTGGTTGTCAGCAACCTATGATGACAGGTACGTACGCGTCGATGGCAAATGGCTCTATCAGCACCTGAAACTCAATATCCGTATGCTGACACCATACGAAGAGGGACCAGCCAGGACGCGTATCATCGAAGTGGGCATCTAGGAGTTCCTCTTTACGGTACACTCCGCGATCAGTCAAAAGGGAATCCCGAGTATGGACCGATCTCAATATATTGCCCGCTGTGTTGTCTTTTCGAAAAATGGCGACCAGGTATCGCTGATAGATCTGCAGAATCCGGATGCAGAGCCTCACACCTATGAACCATGGCTGGGCCTGGTGGTGTCATTGGCGGATGGTCAACATACCGTTCAGGACCTTATCGACTATACGGCAAGGTATTATCGGCAAGGTCCGCCGGACAACCTGACTGCCACCATAGAGTCTGCGGTAGAGCGCCTTTCTGAAACAGGCACTATCCTCGTGTCAGACGAACCCATGGAGCTGCCCTATTACCTGACTCTCCCGGCAGAAAAGCTGGATGTTCCCCAGGCGCTGCGTCTCCTGAAAGAAGATGGCTACTCGCAAAATCAGTAAACTCCAGCAAGGAACATTTCGATGAAGATCACCAGTTATGAAACACTTCTTGAGGTGGCGAAAAAGCAACCGGAACCGCAACGGTTTCTCTTCGTGTTCCTTAGAGTATCACTGCCTGAAAACGCCACTGAAGAAGAACGTCATCGATTTCAAGCAGGTCAGGGTGGCCAGCTCGAACCCGTTATGTGTGTTGATAAGGATCTGACTGAGCTTGCTGATTTTGCGGGGCTTGTCGAGGAGTCGACACAAATCGGTCAGGACTGGCATATGGTGCTGATCGCAGTCATGGCGGGCAAGAACGGTATTGCACCGGATTCCGCTGCCGTGGAAGATCCGTTGAAAAGGATGGTACATACGGTTCAGCAGGGTGGTGACCTGTCCTCATTCCTGGTGTTCGACCGCGAAGGTAATCCGGTTGTGTTCGAGTAGGAGGTTCAAGGCGAACCAGTAGTCGAGTTCACCGCTCAAACTGCCTCAGCCAGCACGATCTGAGCCGCCCGATTAATATCGGTTTCAGGGAAGAAATTCACCCATACGCACCAGTACGAAGCGGCTTTTACATTCTCAACGCGATCCAGTTTTCCGCGTTGGGTTTCACCCTGGAAGTTGACAGCCGAAACAGGGTGTCCGGTATCGTTGTAGTAGATACCGAGACTCTCGTATTCGTCATCCCAGGCAATAACGATATTGCGTCCACCCACATTCGTGTTGATCAATCCCCCTTGCTCGCGGACGCTCAACGAGCTGCTTGACGATTTCAAGGGCGGCGATACAGAGGCTGTGCATCGTGCACCAGGTTCGCAACAGCCTGAAGTATGTAAGCTGGAAAGATCGTAAGCATGTCGCTGCAGACCTGAGGGCCATCTACACAGCGACAACTGAGGAAATGGCCAGCGACGCTCTCACGAGCTTTGCAGAAAAATGGGGCGAGCTGTTTCCAGCCATTGCACCAAGCTGGGAGCGGAACTGGGATCGCCTGACACCGTTCTTTGCGTACCCGCCGGCCATTCGCAAGGTGGTCTACACAACGAATGCTATAGAGTCACTGAACTACAGCTTGCGAAAAATCATCAAGGGACGTGGTGCCTTCCCGCACGATGACGCCATCAAGAAACTGCTGTACCTGGGGCTGCGAAATGCATCAAAGAAATGGACGATGCCGATCCGGGACTGGAAAGCTGCGCTGAACCAGTTCATTATCCTTTTTGAAGACAGGGTGCCTGTCTGACATGAACCGGCCACTTACACAGAATTATTTATACCCTCACAGAAGCTGATTTTGAAGAAAGGAAGCAAGTGCGCGGATTACCCTACACATCAACAGTACCGAGCTGTTTGAATAGTGACAGGTAGTCTGTCAGTCCCCGCTGGAAACAGATCTTGCCGTTACGGACAGTGAGCATCGTCATGTCGCGAAAACTGACTTCTTCACCGCTCTTTGGATTCTGCCCAGTGATGCGCAGGCGAACCGCTACTTCCTCTCCTGCCTCAATCAGTTCCTCTATATGCTCGGTGTATTCCGGCATCTGGACTCTGACATTGGCAGCAAGCGCAGCTACCCCTTCTAGGCCGGTTCCCCAATCAGTCACTGGATAATCTGATTTGAAATCCTCCGAGTAAAACTCAGGCACGCGCTCCACCTGGCCTTCCGACCAAATAACGCGACACGCCTCTCGGACAATATCTGCTGAACTTGGCATAACAATTCCTCTTCGTTGCTGCTCATTATGATTGTGTGATGACTGGTTAGTGGCTAGCTGTCACAAAGTGCGGCGGCTGCGCGTAGAAATTCGAGCGTTTCCAACTCGCTTTTGTGATCATCTTCTGGAGAGCCGTAAACTGGGTTCGCCGTTAGCTTCACAATGGTGAGGTTGCGCGTTGGGTCGACATAAACAAATTGATTGTAGACGCCTATACCTGTGAATTCCCCACGATCGCCTTCTGGAATCCACCACTGGTAGCCATAACCGATGCCAAATTTCAGGCCGCCGACTTCTACTTTGCCGGGTTGCAGGTGAGCTTCATTTGACTCAACTGACTGCTGAACCCATTCTTCAGGAATGATCTGCTGGCCGTTCCAAAGCCCGCCACATCTGTAGAGTTCGCCAAGCTTAGCGAAATCTCGCGCGATCAGGTTGAGCCCCCCGAACGCCATCTCCCGGCCAACTGAGTCAATCATCCAGTAACCAGCGGCTTCGAAACCGAGCGGCTCGCAGATTCGAGACTGCATATAATCGGTGATGGGTTGCCCAGTCGCATTTACCAGCAGGCTGCCAAGCGCCTGAGTGTCTGCCGAGTTGTATCGGCAGACTGTGCCGGGTTCATCTTGAGGCACCATGGACACGATGAGGTTATCCAATGTACCAGCGCCCGCCATGGCGGCAGAAAAACGATTGATGTCTGAGTTCGGGTCCCCATAGTCCTCGTTCCACCGTGCACCAGAGGACATCTGTAGAACATGCTTGATCCGGACGCCATCATAGGCTGATCCGGGGTTTACATGGATGTACTGACTGATCGGATCATCAATACTGCCAATGTGACCCTCTTCGAGCGCTATTCCAACCATCGCTGAGATAAAGCTCTTCGCCACCGACCATGAAATCCATTGCACAGTCTGCCCACCACTCAGCCAGTAGTCTTCAAATCTGATTATCCCATCTTGTAGAACCAGTAACCCGCCGGTATCAGTTCGTGTCAAAAACTCATCGGTTTTAACGGTACTTCCATCAAAATCAAAGTCTCGGGGTAGCTCGATGGCAGCACCATGAGGAAAGATATAGGGCATCACTGCTGGTTGCATCTCAGTGACGGGCAACAGGTTTTTGAAGTTTGAAAAGTTATGATGCTGACGGGCGCCGCTGAACATTCGCAGGTTTGATACGGCCTCTGCTGTGTTTGTCATTGGGATTTCCTGTTTTGTTTTGTAATTTCCATGCCAACTGCGATAAGCGATTTATTATTGGCGGGATGTACAGCGAACTGATCCAGAACGGCGTTACCCAAAGCCATTGACGTTATAGCGTGAGCAAGGTCTTTTGAATTTTCGGTTGGTTCGGGGATCATACGATCATGAATCATTTCTACAGTGCGTTCGTAGACTTCCTTCAATTGATTGTGGAGTTTCTGGTCATGCCAGCTCTGCTGCCATAACTGAATCATCAGGCGATTGGTCACAGGGTCGATGAAGGACTGTGTCAGGACGATCTTGAGGCATTCGTATTCATCAGATGCCTCGACAGCATCAAGTGCTTGGTGAATACCCGCAATTGCTCTGTCCGTCATTCTGTCGATCAGACCCGTGACCATGTCGGCACGATTGCCCATAAAGTGTCGCACAAGGGAGCGGGGTAGACCGGCTTGTTCGGCGACATCCGTAAGAGTTGTTGCGTCAAGCCCCTTCTCTAGTGCGCAAACTTCAAAGGCTTCGAAGATTTCTTCGCGACGTTCGTTGGCGATGCTTGGTCTCGGCATGGCGATCTAATAAATTGTCATTTCTGACAACCTACTACCTGACTTATAAATTGTCAAATATGACAATTAACTGTGAAGTTATCCGGCGCCAGTATTCTGCTGAAGAAAAGACCCGCATAGTCCTGGATGGACTTCGAGGAGAGGGATGACTATTGCCGCTATATCCTGGCCTGGCAGCTGTGCTCCGCCATGGCGATGCGCCGCAAGATGCATTACGATAATCTGCGATCTGTCCGAAAGGTTATGACGAGGCACACCTAATTGGCAGCAGAGTTGGATAGATTTATCTAATTCAAGTTACAGTGTTAAGTGGTCACAAGTAATGTGGTCCACAACACCACCGCTAGCGAGAGCCATGTCTCCAAATAAAAACAACCAAGAAGCCACCAGAGTCTTATACCCACTTGTCGGATGGTTAGCTGATGCCCGATTTTTATACATCGTAACCGTCATAGCGACATGCGTGACCTGGCTGATTTTCCAATCCACTATTTCCAGATTCAACTACGACCTGCTAAGCCTGCTATCTCCAGCTGACGACATAGAGAGCAGTGTTGTAATTTTAAGAATTGATGAGGCCACGTTAGAAGCTCTCCCAGAGACTTGGCCATGGCCGAGAGAATATTATGGCGAAATGCTCTATCTCCTGGATGAGCTCGGAGCCGCTAAAGTTGGCTTTGATATCCAGTTTGTTGATCCCAGAGACTCTGAAGGTGATGATTACTTCGCACAAGCCATCAGCGAAGTTGGGAACGTAGTGCTGGCTAGCGATATGGTGGAGCGAAACACCCAATTTTTTTCAGGAATGATGGAACTGGAACCGCTGGCGCTACTTATCGAGGCTGGAGCGGAATCCGGTCTGGTCGGCGTTGATAAGGACGTAGATGGCGTGGTGAGGGCTGCTCCTGCATATGCAAAGACCTTCT
>CAZJRI010000168.1:10764-11024 GCA_964548025.1 uncultured Pseudomonadales bacterium | reverse complement strand
GCTGACGGGGTACAGTGCTTCGTTCGCAAGCTCTCCCTGTAATACTTGTGTTCCGCCGGTATCCACATTCGCAAGTGGTACACGTCTCCGCTCTGCTTGGTTTTGACAACTAGCGCTTTACCGCCGTAGATGTCGTGTTTTTCGGTGAGGAATGAGGATTTTGCGGGGAGGGAGCTGTTATTGGCTACTAATTTCAATTTTGTATTCATGCATAAAGGATAACCGACAACCGATACGTATCAACATCAACTAACCTGTCC
>CAZJRI010000168.1:9344-10731 GCA_964548025.1 uncultured Pseudomonadales bacterium | reverse complement strand
AACTACCTTTGCAACCGCAAAACGGCTGGGATTGATTTTAAAAGAGAAATTATTGAGCTTGTAAAAGTTTGTAACTAACTGAATCCAATGAAATCAATGGCTTCAGAAGCTGGGACTACTCCCACTCAATCGTTGCAGGCGGTTTGCTGGATATATCGTATGCAACCCGGGAGATACCCCTGATCTCATTAATAATTCTGTTTGAAACTTTCTCAAGAAAATCATAGGGGAGATGGGCCCAGCGTGCCGTCATAAAGTCGATGGTTTCGACTGCTCTCAGGCTGATAACATATTCGTACCTTCGGGCATCCCCCACCACCCCAACAGACTTGACGGGCAGGAACACAGCGAAGGCCTGACTCACCTTGTCATATAAATTGGCTGCTCGCAGTTCTTCGATAAATATATCGTCTGCCTGCCGAAGCAGGTCGGCATATTCTTTGGTTACCGGACCGAGAATTCGAACACCGAGCCCGGGACCGGGGAATGGGTGACGAAATACAATTTCGTCTGAGAGGCCCAGCTCAATGCCAATCTTTCTAACCTCGTCTTTAAAGAGTTCCCGCAAGGGCTCAACCAGCTTCAGTTTCATGTAGTCAGGCAGACCACCCACGTTATGATGTGACTTGATCACATGAGCCTTTCCATCTTTGTGTCCTGCAGATTCAATGACGTCCGGATAGATTGTGCCCTGGGCAAGATAATTAACGTCCTTGATCTTGTGGGATTCATCATCAAAGACCTCGATGAATGTATTTCCAATTATTTTCCGTTTCTCTTCCGGGTCACTTACGTCTTTTAATTTCCCCAGGAACCGCTCCTCGGCATCTACCGAGATGATATTAAGATCAAAGATATTATCCGAACCCTTACCCAGCATCCGGATTACCTGCTCACCTTCATGCAACCTCAGCAAGCCGTTGTCGACAAAGACACAGGTAAGCTGATCTCCAATAGCCCGGGACAGCAGGGCTGCCACCACCGAGGAATCCACACCCCCTGACAGTCCCAGAACAACCTTCTCCTTGCCGACCATGGCTCTTACATTGGTGATGATATCCTCAACGATATTAGCCGGGGTCCAGAGACCTTCACAACCACAGATACCTTTGATGAACCGGTCCAGGATCTCCTTGCCCTGCAGGGTATTATTAACTTCGGGATGAAACTGAACGCCATAGTAGTGGCGCGATTCATCACACATCGCCGCGAATTCGGTGGTATCTGTACTGGCAAGTTGACTGAAACCTGGCGGAAGTACTGAAACTTTATCGCCGTGACTCATCCAGACATCCAGAAAGCGGGACCCATCTTTCTTCTCATCATGGATATCTCTTAACAGTTCACCGTCTTCTTTGAGGACTACCCTTGCGTATCCAAATTCGTG
>CAZJRI010000168.1:0-9329 GCA_964548025.1 uncultured Pseudomonadales bacterium | reverse complement strand
CCTTCGACTTTGCCACCAAGTTGTAGTGCCATAGTCTGCATGCCATAACAGATCCCCAGCACAGGTACTTCCATTTCAAATATATGTTGAGGAGCGCGCAAGGTATCATCCCGGGTCACTGACTCGGGACCGCCGGAGAGGATGACACCATTGGGATTGAAATCATCGACTATTTCGGCACTTATATCGTAAGGTCTGATTTCACAGTAGACGCCAATTTCTCTCACCCGACGGGCGATCAATTGAGTATATTGGGAACCAAAATCCAGGATGAGAATCTTTTCGGCGTGTATGTTGTGATCAGTTTGCCCGGAGGTCATTAAAGAAGATTGCGCTTCAGGATGGGTCATAACTTTGAGTACGCCACAAAGGATCGCATTATACATATACGCGCTTCTGGCTACTAGCTTCTCGCTTCTTGTAAAGCTGGGGATTGAGTGAGTCAAGAACTGCTGGACACCACTTAAATGTCAATCAGGTATGATATGCCTATGAGTGAAATGTCTTCTAATCGTGAGATTCTTTCTGTTTCTGATCTGACCCGATCAGCGAAGCGGTTGCTTGAGGGCGAGTTCCCGATGGTTTTCGTCGAGGGTGAGATTTCCAACTTCTCAACACCTGCTTCGGGTCACTGGTACTTCACCCTGAAAGATGATCGTGCCCAGTTACGTTGTGCGATGTTCAAGAATCGAAACAGGCTGCTTCGTTTTGTACCGGGTAACGGGCTGCAGGTGATCGTGCGCGGACGAATCAGTCTTTATGAAGGTCGCGGTGAATTTCAGATGATAGCGGAGTTTATGGAGGAGGCAGGCGATGGTGCACTGCGGCGTTCATTTGAGAAACTGAAAGCGCAGTTACAATCAGAAGGACTTTTTGAGAAAGAAAGGAAACGTCAGTTACCAGCGCTCTGCCAGCGACTCGCCATTATTACATCCCCAACCGGCGCTGCGGTGCGTGATGTATTACACGTGCTGAAACGACGCTTTCCGTCGATGGCTGTCTCCATTGTACCGGTACAGGTACAGGGAGAAGAATCTGTACAACAGATTGTCGATGCCCTCTCGTTCGTCAACCGCCAGAGCGACCAGGCTTTCGATGCGATATTGCTCACACGGGGCGGTGGCTCTCTTGAAGATCTGTGGTCATTTAATACGGAGCCTGTGGCAAGGGCAATCTTTGACAGTGATCTGCCCGTGGTTACAGGTGTCGGGCATGATACGGATGTCACCATCGCCGATTTTGTTGCTGATATTCATGCACCAACGCCCTCTGCAGCAGCAGAACTGATCAGCCCGGATGCAGAATCACTGTTGGTTACGATCAGCCAGATCGAGAGGATATTGATCCGAACGAATTCAAATCAGCGGCAACAGCTTTCAGAAAGATTAAATCATCTCTGGCGCAGGCTCAGACATCCGGGGCAGAGACTTCAGGATCTGCACCAGCGACTGGACGATCTTGAAGCCAGGCTGACGGCAGGGTTCAGACATGGACTTGCAGGTCTTGACCTCGATGCCACTTACAGAAGACTGCTGATCGCGATGAACACCAGGCTCGAAAGACATCAATCCGACCTGAATTTATTGCAAACCAGGTTTGTCAGCCCGAGACAAACCATTGATCAACACAGCGGATCATTGCAGCGGATAAACAAACGCCTGATAGAACTGGTGCGTCAGTCAACCTCACTGGCAGGATACAACCTAAGTCATTTAACCACCCGGCTCGATGGCGCGAGTCCACTTCGTATCATGGAGAGTGGTTATTCAATTATCAGCCGTGAAGGTGAGGTGATGAAATCCACCGACTCGCTTGAAATCGGTGACGGGATTGTCGCCCGACTGCACCAGGGTAGTTTCGAGGCTGAAGTTACAAAAATTGATGAGGATGAATGAAGTATCAAACCGGGATTGCGCTAATTTTTCTTCTCTTTTCCGTCAGGTTATCTGCCCTGCCGGAACACCTGCCCGTACCCGGCGGTATTGCCGTTATTGCGATTCCTGATGCGGTTGGCTCTGCGATCTATAAGAAGCGGCAGGTGATGATTCTGGATTCAGAGGGGAAACGTTATGCTGTTGTCGGCATCCCCTTATCAGCGGCCCCAGGTTCACACAAACTTAGCCTTCGAACGAAACAAGAGACCCAGACCCGGCAATTCACCGTGGAACCGAAGAGTTACAAAGAACAGCATTTAACAATCAAAAACGATCGTCAGGTCAATCCCTACAAACAGGATCTTGAGAGAATTGCCAGGGAACGAAAAGAGATGAACAAGGCATTCACCCATTTTGATCCGCGTCAGAAGGTCGATACCAATTTCATCCTGCCGGTCGATGGACCGATATCCAGCCCCTTCGGCTTAAAACGATTCCTGAATGAACAACCCCGCAACCCCCACAGCGGACTCGACATTGCTGCAGACGAGGGCATTACGATCAATGCTACAGCGGCTGGCACGGTTGCCGCGACGGGAAACTACTTCTTCAACGGTAATACCGTTCTTCTCGATCATGGCCAGGGCCTCATCACCATGTACTGTCATATGAGTCGCATCGATGCGAAGGTCGGAGACAAACTAGCTGCCGGTGATGCGCTGGGCGCTATCGGTCAGACCGGGAGAGTTACGGGCCCGCACCTTCACTGGAGCGTTAGTCTTAACAATACGCGGGTTGACCCTAATCTCTTTTTGGACTGATCCGAAAACCAGAGCATCAGTAGCCGATGTGATCCGCACCAGCCTCTGAATCAATCGAAATCTCGAATCAGCGATGCTAGATCACACCGAATTGGCTAGACAGAGTTGAATAAGGCATCAGGCTCATCATTCTCTCAAATGGGGTTTCTGTAATACTCATTTTGTTAATTCAACATATAAACTCATCTGCGGGCGCGTTAGGTCCATGTCCTGTCCCTGCAATGTGCTTTTTGAAGACCCCCTGACCTTGCTCTTCAATATCGTTTTGAATCCAGTTCTCAAACCTAGACTATTTATCCTGGAAAAATCCCAATTGTTAATATGTTGACCAGGTTTAGCCTCATTAAAAACACCTCCTTCTCTAAGCAACCCCATCAATTTATCGTAGGGTATCTCTTTCAATTCACCTTCTAAACCATAGTTTGGTAAAGAATTTCTATGAGTCGCGACTGCATCTATAAAACATTTTTGAGCATCTTCTGATTGAACGTACTTCGGATGCCATGCAAAAAATTCGGTACCTCTTAGTGTTTCGCGGTAGAGAAACTCCGCATCTGGGCATACCACCCTCAACGTACCGCCAACTTTAAGAACTCTAAACGCCTCCTCAAAGAATCTTTCTACATATTCAGTCTCTATATGTTCGATAACATGAGAACAGTAAATGTTATCAACTATATTGCCATCATAAGGAAGAGGATCATTACGCATATCGTAATTCACTTTATTTTTAAATCTGTTCGTGTCCTTTCCATAATAATGATCCGAAAAAAAGTCAACACTGACGAAACCATCTATTTCATAGCTTCCGCACCCCACGTTGAGATTTAATCCCCGCCGAATGGGCTTTTCGATTCGCCTTAATTCAAATCCTAAAAGAGCTAAAAGATATTTCAGCATCCTAAAGGTGTGAAATCGCAAAGACATTAGTTTGTGTGTCAATGGTTGTTTCAACCACCTCAAAATCCTATTCTTCATTTCTTCTTTCTACCTTACTAGTACATAGCGAGAACCCTAGTTCTACAGGGGCGGCACCCAAAGATTTAAAGTTCCAGAAATCTCATAGTAATTCCGAGGGTTGAGCCGTCAAGCAACACACAAAGGAGCAATCATGAGAGAAGTGGGCAGTTTAAATCACGTCCGTTAGAACTGTAAGTACCATCTAGTATTCATTCCAAATATTCAACCAGCCGGGTATACCTGAGATTCTTTCAAGAAGACCATAGGGGAGATGAGCCCAGTGAGTCCTCATGAAGTCCCAGCAAGTCATTGTCAATAAAAGACACAGATGAATTGGTTACCAATAGATCGATAAAGCAGGTTCTCCTGCCGCTCGCTCAAACAGCTTCGCGGCCACAGCATCCTGCCTTAGGAGTTTCTGAACTATACGAAATGAGTAGCTCAGGATCTCCACTCAAATCAGCGTGTATGAATCCGGAAGCTAGATCAATCGTGTTAACTACCCAGCGGGTAAGTGCCATTTTACTCAGCTCCCAATTACACGTATATTTTCCCGATCATATCCACCAGGAGTCTCCATGGACGATATCGAAGAGCTGAGATCTAAATTTCTTGATCTCGAATTTGATCGCACAGGTTTTGTGATCGAAGCTGAACAAACCGCGAATGTTGCCAAGGCCTATGGCGAAACCAGACCGGAATTTACGGACCCTGAACATGAGGATTTTCAGGTCTGTCCTTCTGTTCTTGCGAGTCTGGCATCCGGCAGACGATTGCCAATCGACTTCCCTTCACTGGGGGGTATTTCCATGGATGGAGGCAAGGCTGTTACCTGTATTGAACCTGTCCGGCCCGGTGTTCAGTTAACCGGTCGCACCCATCTGCATGATATCTACGCCAAGAGCGGACGAACCGGTCGTATGGTTTTTTTGACCTCCCGGATGCAGCTATATGATGAAGCGGGTACTCACCTCGCCAGCACAGACTCAAGCCAGGTCATTAGGGAGAAACCAGCATGACAGTACAGGTACTTTCAGATGTTGAATTTGGCAGCGAGCTACCGGTTGTTGAACCGGATACCAGTCTTGATGCTGCAAAACATTTCGCCGAACAGGCCGGTTATGCAGGCAGTGGTCGATTTGAAGATCACGAGAAAGCACGCGCCCAGGGCCTGCCTGGTGCACTCGTACCAGGGATTATGGGAATGGGTCTGTTAGTTGGCATGATCCACAAATGGGCACCAAAGGGGAAAATCAAGCACATTGATACGGTGTTTCGGGCGCCTGTACTGGCGGATCATAAGCATACGGTCAACGCAGTCGTTACCGATATCGATGAAGACAAGGCAGAAGTCGTTCTGGATCTGACGATCAAGAATGATAAGGATGAAACCCGTATATTCGGTACGGCGATTGTTGCGATACCAGCGTCATAGCTGTTTCTCAAAAGGAACTTCAATAAAAAGGACAAGCCTATGTTCGGTTCTCAACTCGTCAACGAAAAAGCAACCTGGGAAGATATCAAGGCAGTCCTTGAAGTCATGGAGGCAGGCCGGTGGACCAGCGTCTATGCCTATGACCATTTCATCCCGCCCTGGAGCCAGTCCGCCGAGGTCATGGATCATGAGCTATTTGATACCCTCGAAGGCTGGTCGCTGCTAGCGTCTATTGCCGCTGTCACAGATTCACTGCAACTTGGCATACTCGTTTCGGGTAATACCTATCGTAATCCCGCGTTGATGGCAAAGATGGCAGCGACCATTGACGTTGTTTCACACGGCAGGGTCATCCTCGGGATCGGTGCTGGCTGGAATATCCGCGAACACGAAGCTTATGGTTGGGATTTCCCGTCAATGCGGGAACGTTCTGACCGTCTGGAAGAAGCTTGCGAGCTGATCAAACTGCTGTTCAACAGCGAAGAACGGGTCAACTATGAAGGCAGGTACTACAAACTCAACCAGGCGCCATTTGCGCCTCGCAGTGGTGGAGACAAACCAATACCCATCATGGTTGGCGGCACAGGAGAAAAGCGGACTTTAAAAACCCTGGCGATGTACGGCGATATCATGAATGTCATCGCCAGCCCGGATCGGGTGGTACATCTTACCTCGGTTCTTGAAAAACACTGTGATTCCGTTGGCAGAGATCCTTCAGAGATCCAGAAGACACTTCACGTGCCAATCAGAATTGTCAGGGATGAGAAAAAGGCCAGGGAGATTCGAGGTGAAAATGACTGGTCTATGATCGGTTCGCCTCAATATGTGATTGACCGTATTGCAGATTTTCAGGCAATTGGCATTACTGAATTTACGCCGCAGATAAGGCCACAGCGACCGGAAGTCTACCAGGAACTGGACGAAGAGGTATTTTCTGCTTTCGACTGAAACCAGAATTTCAGTTTTCTATCCCTCACCAATCGCGTTCCGTCTCTACCTGCTTAATCAGAACAGTCGCTTCAGGCAGAACGTTCCCTGCACCAACTGATAGTATCGCGCAAAATAGCGGGTATATCGCGAATCGGTACACCCAGGCTGTCGCGCCTTGTGAAATCAAAACTGGTGGCTTCTCTTTTCTCCTCTTCCAGGGGAGCGGGCATCGGTGCACCAGGAACTAACTCTGCAAGAACGTCATATATATCCTGCCATGGCCAGGAATCATAGACGCCGAAATATCTGCCGTTAGCCTGGGGGTTCTCATAGACCGCCATAAACAGTTTCGCGAGATCTTCAAGATGTATCATGGACGATGAATCATTCGGCACTGTCTCGTGACGACCTGGTTCACCCATTGTCAATTTCATCAGTGTACCCAGAAACCCCCGGGTCGCATGCTCCGGGATCAGGGCAGGTCCCAACATCAGGGTTGGCAGCAGAATCGACAGGCGAATACCGTTTTCTTCTGCAAACTTAATGGCTGCTTTCTCCATCACGGTTTTTGCAGCAGAGGTATATTTTTTTGCACGGTACTGTTCATTTTCATCTGACCAGTGATCCACTTCATTTTTATTGGCAACTGCAGGGACAGGATTAGTGCTACTGGTACTGCTACAGATCACGATCTTTTTCAGCCCTGCTTCATTTGCGGATTTCATAATATTCATACAACCATCGAGCGTCGGCCTGACTATTTCCTCATAGCCCTGTTCATCGTCCATTTCTCTTGCGGGTTTACCCGTTTTCCCAAAATAGGTGGGTATAAGACACGCGATGAAGACGCAGTCAGTCCCGGCAAGTGCCTGGTCAAAATCTGAGGGGTTGGCCATTTCTGCGCTGAATAGCTGCAGATGATCTGCACCGGCAAGCGCCTGCAGGTGTGATGCCTTTTCACTGTCGTTCTTGTTACGAAGCGTACCGTTAACCCCATAGCCAGACTCGAGAGCTGCTTTGGCAATATTCGCCCCAACCAGTCCGCTTGCACCTGCTACACAAAGGATCTTCCTGGAATCGGTCATATTCTATCCGCTATTCTTGTGATTCTTTCTGATCGAGGGTAATTTTCACCAATTTCCCATTCAGCCAGTCCGGTAACCATTCAGGCACCGTGGGTCGAAGCCGACTGAATACGTCGTCAACATATGCCTGATCATCTAGTACTGCGATCCCGTGGCCGTTTACTGTTCTGCCCCTGATCAACATCGTTACCGGCATACCCGGTTCGCGAAAATCCCGCCACCACAGACCATCAGAACCTACAAAGACTGTGTCGCTCTCGAGGAGGTAGTTAACCGGGATTATTTCATTCGGGGCCATAGACAGCAGCATCACGATACCGGCTCGATCACCTTCGGGATTGTTCTTAAGTTCCTCAACCACTCGCGGATTGACGACCAGCATGAAGTACAGCTTCATGGCGAGGTAGAGCAGGACCAGAGATCCAATAACAATCGAGACCCATTTTGCTACTGTCATCATTTGCCGCCATCTTGTGCCAGGTTTGATTGAGTTACTGTTCAGCCATCACCCGCGCCAGTGCCTCAGGAGTACGCCATTTTTCTCCCCGAAGCCGGATAACGTAGACAACGGCTGTTACCAGAATCATGATAACGAATATCACCCAGGCAACGCGAGATCCCATATCATAGACTTTGATGACAAAATACTGGCAGATCAACATCAGCCAGTGCAGACCAACCGAAACCCACATCAACCACTGCGTATCACCTGCACCTCTTAATACCCCTCCGGCAACTAGCAGGGTGGCATCTGCCATCACATAGGTTGCCAGGCCTATCATCATAAAGCCCGAAAGTTCAATAATCGCCTCGGACTGAGGACTTTCTACAACAAAAATCGCCGCCAGCGGTTCACGGAAAACAACAAATACCACTGCAAGTACACCTGAATAGGTCAGCCCGATAAGAAATCCCGACAAGATCACCTCTCGCACTTTTTCCAGGTTGTTCTCGCCAATGAATCGACCGATCATGCTGATAACCGCAACGTTGAGCCCGATCATCGGCACAAACGAGACGATATCCCAGTTGAAAACAATTGCGGCAGAGGCGGCTTCAACAACACCATAGGACTGGTACATCAACAAAAACAGATTAAAGGCAGCGACATTCAGAAACATCTCGATGCCAGAGGGGAAACCAAGTCTTATATAACGTTTGAGTATCCCGCTGTCGAACTTCAGCGATCGGTCAATGCCGAACCTGGCTCGATGACCCGGTTCACAATAAAAAACCAGGAACAGGCCCAGACTGAATACTGAACTGACAATTGTCGCATAGGCAGCACCTTCGATACCGAGTTCGGGGAAAAACGAGACACCAAATATCAGCGCATAAGTGAGGGGGATATTGAGTAGCACCCCCAGGGTATCTGAAATCATCACAACCTGCGTTTTGGCTATACCGGCGAAATAGGATGCAATACAAGTTTTAATAAGGCCAATACCCGATCCGCAAATCAGAATATAGAAGTATTTGCGTTCCAGTTCTTCAAGCACAGGGTCATGACCCATGAAAGCGAACAGATCCCCGACGAAATAGCCGATCAGCAGCAGCATGGGAACAAACCCAAGACAAAGCACAAGCCCCTGGGTGACAACCCGGGGGCATTTTTCAAGTTCATCCGCCCCATAGTGCTGGGCTACCAGCGCATTGGCATAAGAGAGAACACCGACAAAGAGAGACATGCAGAAGAAAGACGCAACACCTCCCCCCAATGATGCAGCCATATGGGTCGGGCTGATCAATGACATAAAATACCTGTCAGTGAATATCATCACTGCAAACGCGCCCTGGGATACGACCATAGGATAGGCGATCGTGATCAGCTCACTCAGAATATCTTTTTCAATTCTCAGGTAGGTATACATAGGCCGATTAAGCAATACCCTTCGCCAGATCACGGCGAAGCGTTTTCGCATTCAATTATGGGTTAGTGGAACAACGGATAGAGCAGTGTACTTTTAGATCGGTCTGCCACCAGAATCCGAAGTGATCGAGATTTAATACTATATTCTGTTCTTCATCGTTCACTTCTCTCCAGCCAGCACAGAGAATGATGGCACTATTCAGTGGAAAAGCAAGAAATGTTGGATCAATCGCGGCCTTTCTCCGACCCAGTTCCAACGAGCGCGCAATTGAATTATATTCTCGCTTCGAATTCAACCCCGTCAGATCGTTAATATCGAATTAAATTCAAACTGGCAGTTCAGATAAGTGACTT
>CAZJRI010000167.1:0-11137 GCA_964548025.1 uncultured Pseudomonadales bacterium | reverse complement strand
ACTGGCTCGCTGACTAAATGCGTACTGAAGCAGCCAGTCGACGATGTTGACGATATGTGCGTCATTGGCCTCCATGGAGTCCATCTGGCCCAACTCGAGCATCTGTTCCAGATTTGATAGTGAAGTACCGGTGAAACCCTCTGCGGTCGCCTGACTCACTGATCGAGCCATCGTATAGAACTCAGTCGTATACTTTCTGATATCAGCGGGATTGGAGATAACCCGGGTGATTATCTTGCCGGGTTGAGCCTGCAATATGGTCGGTTCCCAACCAGAAACGTATGGCTCCGGACTTGCAATCACAACCTCGTCGTCCTTGACTTCCAGGGCGAGCAACTGATGCCGTTTAGCAAATTCATGGGACATAACCCGGGTGACAATCTGCGCGTCAATTTTTAAAGGATCTATGCGTTGGTAGGGTTGGCCTGCTTTTTCACACAACCAGCGAGTCAGCGCGTCAAGGTCCAGTGATTGATCTGGATTCTCCTGATCTGTGGGTGCATCTTCAGCAATCAACTCAATTGGACTCCAGTTCAACTGCTCCTTCGTCCTGGTTTTAAGACTGAGTTGATCTGCATCAGCAGTGGACAGACGACCATCTGCGACCAGATCGTTTATCAGCGTCCGATAATTCAGGGAAATGTCCGGCTTTTTGTTGCCAACTTCCTGTAGACTCACATTTGCCTCAACATATCAATTTCCATTCGAATCACTGATCCTGATCCAGCTTCTTTATCAGTATAGGTAAAAACGCCGACTAAACTAAGCTTACACCTTTTATGTCCAGTTCCTAATACCCACTTGACGAAAACGCAATTTTCCCCGCAAATTGATACACTGCTCCATCAGGACAGCCATCCAGCCTCAAGATGAAAACAACACCAGAATTGCCTGAAATGGTCAAATCGCTGACAGCAACACCTTCTGTCAGCAGCACGCTATGCCAATTTGATCAAAGTAATGCAGGTGTCATTGACCTACTGGCTAACTGGCTCGAACCGATGGGTTTAAAGGTAAAGATTCAGCAGGTTCCCAATCACCCCGGAAAGGCGAATCTTATCGCAACCCTCGGAGAAGGTAGCGGTGGACTCGTATTGTCCGGCCATACCGATACCGTCCCATTCGATGCTCATCTGTGGCAGTCAGACCCTTTTACCCTGCTTGAAAAAAATGACCGCTGGTATGGTCTGGGGGTATGCGATATGAAGAGTTTCCTCGCAATCTGCATTACCGCGATTACGCCTTATCTTGATACCAAACTGAACCATCCACTGACTATTCTAGGGACCGCCGACGAAGAATCTTCGATGTCCGGCGCACGCTGCATTGATCCGAATGACCTGAATAATGCCAGCTATGCGCTGATCGGCGAGCCAACAGGTCTGAAACCCGTAACTCGTCACAAAGGCATCATGATGCTATCGCTGAAAGTAACAGGCGAGTCTGGTCACTCATCCAATCCAAGCCTGGGTAATAACGCACTTGATGCAACGGGTCGAGTTATTGAAGAACTGGGGACTTTTCGTCAGCACCTTGTAAACAACCATTCAGACAGCAGTTTCGATGTTGCAACACCGACACTGAACCTTGGCTGTATTCATGGCGGTGATAATCCGAATCGGATCTGTGACCATGTGGAACTGTCATTTGACCTGCGAATATTACCAGGCATGAACAACCTGGCCCTGATTGACCAAATCGACAAACGCCTCCGACCGAGACTAGAAGAATCTGGATTTACACTTGATTTACAGCTCCTACACCCCCCTGTGGATGCATTTGAGAGCTCAGGGAGTCATTTGCTTGATACCATTGGGTCTTTCAATGGTGGTACGGCGCAATCTGTCGCTTTTGCAACGGAGGCACCGCTACTGACAAATTTGGGAATCGAGACAATAGTAATGGGTCCAGGTGCAATCGATCAGGCACACCAGCCCAATGAATACCTTGAACTTTCACAACTTGAACCAACAATTGCTATAATCCGCGCCCTTATTAACAAGTACTGCGTTTAATCTGCAACATACCGGTCAAATGACATGAACGACAATCACCAGCACGTGAAGTGGTTTAGGGATTCTTCACCCTATATCAATGCGCATCGCGGCAGGACCTTCGTAATCTACGTGAGTGGAGAAGCACTGGAGGATGATAACTTTACCAATATCATTGGCGATATTCTGCTGCTCAACTCACTGGGGATTCGTCTCGTACTGGTTCACGGCGCTACCCCACAGATTGATCGTTATCTTTCTTCACAAGAGATAAGAAGCGAAGTTATCGACGGGAACAGAATCACCACCCCTGAAATATTGCCCCATGTTCAACATTCGATTGGCAGGATAAAAATTGATATTGAAGCCGCCTTGTCAAAGGGAGTGGTCAATTCACCAGAAAACAGCCCCGATGTCATAGTCACATCAGGCAACTATGTTAAGGCAAAACCACTGGGCATAAGTGATGGCGTTGATTTCCACAATACCGGTAGCGTGCGGAAGGTAAATACCAAATCAATCAGGGAACAGCTTGATAATGGTGCAATTGTGCTCATTTCACCAATGGGTTATTCACCATCTGGAGAGATATTCAATATCGCCTCTGCGGAGGTTGCCTGCGAGGTAGCGGGTACCCTGCTTGCCGATAAGCTCATTCTCTTCACGGCCACAAAAGGCATTTTCAGCAAGGACAACAAACTCATCAATGAACTACAAATTGATGAAATTGACACGTCGATTCTATCTCGAAATAAACTACTGTCCTATGCCCGCAACGCGTGTCTTAAGGGTGTAAGTCGATGTCATCTCATCAGCTATGTGGACGATGGCGCACTTTTGGAGGAGCTCTTTACCCGGGACGGTTCTGGAACGCAAATAGACCGCTTCAGTTACGAACAGATCAGAACCGCATCCGCAGATGATGTCGCCGGTATTATCGAACTTATCCAACCGCTTGAATCCGAAGGTGTGCTGGTGAAACGTTCAAGAGAGCTTATTGAGTCAGAGATCAAACAGTTCACCGTTATAGAACGTGATGGCATGATAGTAAGCTGTGGCGCGTTGTATCCGTTTGGCAATAAAGGTGAACTGGCCTGTCTTGCTACCCACCCGGAATACCGGGATAAAAGCCGCGGTGAGCTGATTCTGAAGGATATCGAGAGGAAGGCCCGTGCACTTGAATTCAAGAGCATCTTCGTTCTGACCACTCAAACAGCTCATTGGTTTACCGAACGGGGATTTGTCGAGGCATCGATTTCAGATCTACCGGAATCCCGGCAGTCGCTTTACAATTACCACAGAAACTCAAAACTATTCGAGAAATCTCTGGCATAACACCGGCCGGTCATATTACTAGGAGAAATCCATGCCCAGGTACAGATCAAAGACAACAACTCAGGGTCGTAATATGGCTGGTGCTCGCTCATTGTGGCGAGCAACAGGCATGAAAGACGAGGATTTCAGTAAACCAATCATTGCCGTTGCCAACTCATTTACACAATTTGTGCCTGGTCACGTGCATTTGCACAATCTGGGTCAACTGGTTGCCAGGGAAATTGAAAAGGCTGGAGCAGTCGCCAAAGAGTTCAATACGATCGCCGTTGATGATGGCATCGCCATGGGTCACGATGGCATGCTCTACAGTCTGCCTTCGAGGGATATCATTTCTGATTCCATTGAGTACATGGTCAACGCCCATTGCGCAGATGCCATTGTTTGCATATCCAATTGCGACAAGATAACACCGGGTATGTTAAATGCCGTATTGCGGCTGAATATACCAGCCATCTTCGTCTCCGGTGGACCGATGGAGGCTGGCAGAACCAAGTTGGCCAATCACAATACCAATTTGATACATGCAATGGTGGTTGCAGCCGATGAATCACTAACTGACGCTGAAGTAGAAGAGTATGAACGTTCCGCCTGCCCAACCTGTGGATCGTGTTCCGGTATGTTTACCGCCAACTCCATGAACTGCCTCACTGAGGTATTGGGGCTTGCACTGCCCGGGAATGGATCAATGCTGGCTACTCATGCAGATCGTAAAGAACTTTTTCTTTCTGCAGGCCGCAAAATCGTTGAAATTACCCGGCGGTACTACGATGAGGACGACAGTTCAGTTCTGCCGAGAAGTATTGCCACTTTTGATGCATTTGAGAATTCAATGTCGATGGACATTGCCATGGGTGGTTCCACAAACACCATACTTCATCTGTTAGCAGCCGCACAGGAAGCGAATGTAAAGTTTACCCTGGATGATATTGATCGGCTCTCAAGGCGGGTACCCAATCTCTGCAAGGCAGCACCATCGGTTGATACCTACCATATGGAAGACGTTCATCGCGCTGGCGGTATGATGGGGATTCTCGGTGAACTGGATCGAGGTGATTTACTCAATCTGAATGTAAACAGTGTCCATAGCCAATCCCTCAAAGAGACTCTGGAAACCTGGGATGTTGTCAGGTCAGGTAACGAATCTGTAGAAACATTTTATAGAGCCGGGCCAGCCGGTATCCCAACGCAAACCGCATTCAGCCAGGAGACTCGGTACGATACGCTTGATCTGGACCGAGAAAACGGCTGCATCCGTAATATCGAACATGCCTATAGCCAGGAGGGTGGACTCGCTGTGCTATACGGGAATATTGCTTTGAACGGTTGTATTGTTAAAACAGCAGGGGTCAGTGAAGAACTCTGGGGATTTTCCGGCCCGGCCCGTGTTTTCGAGTCACAGGAATCCGCAGTCGACGCAATTTTGGGCGACAGGAGACGTGATTGTCATTCGATATGAGGGACCCAAAGGCGGACCCGGCATGCAGGAAATGCTCTATCCAACGAGTTATCTGAAGTCCAAGGGACTAGGCGCGAGCTGTGCTCTACTGACAGATGGCCGCTTCTCGGGCGGTACCTCTGGTCTGTCACTGGGTCATGCCTCACCCGAAGCAGCCGAAGCAGGTAGTATCGGTCTGGTTGAGGAAGGCGATGAGATTCAGATTGATATCCCCAACAGAACCATAAACCTCAATATTGATGATGATGAATTCGAAGCAAGACGTTTGGCCATGGAAGCAAAAGGTGAAAATGCGTGGCAACCAACAGAAGTTCGAAGCCGCGTTATCACACCGGCTCTCAGGGCTTATGCCGCACTGACAACCAGCGCAGACCGGGGAGCGATCCGGGATGTGGATCAGTTAGCGAAACGATAAGAATGTTTTAATTTTGTGGTGCATGTATCAGGCGCTTTCAAGCCTGATACAAGGTGTACCCGCCAATCAGAATAAATCCACATCCTGCAATATATGACAGTACTCTTTCATTGATATAGGCTGACAGGATACTACCGGCGAGTACTCCCAGTGCGGATGCCACTACCAGAGCAAGTGACGCTGCTGCGAAAACCATCAGCTTGCTGACATCTTTGTCCGCAGCAAACAGCATCGTCGCAAGCTGGGTTTTGTCTCCCAGTTCCGCAACAAATACTGCAGCAAATATCGTAAAAAATACTTTTAGTTCCATACCAAGTTCTCTAATTCGTAGTTATTCACCAGGTGATCATCAACCACTGCACCAATGGTCATAGTTGATACCCTATCAGAGTTTAGTCTGCAAAAAATCAGCGGCTGTTGATGACAATCAACATTTCGGGATTTTCAGGCACGGTATTCGATTCACCCTCAACTACTTGAGAATCTGGTGTTCAACTGCAGCGTTATTCAGTGGGATCTCAGGGTTGAAACGATAGTCCGGATCATCTTTGAGTCTGTCTCTTATCGCCAGCAGCTCACGCCAGGTGGCAATCAACCCATGGGTTGCCTCCGGCAGATCGTGTTCAATTTCTCTGCGCAGCTTGCCGAGGTTGTGAAACGGCACAGCAGGATACATGTGATGTTCAAGATGGTACTGCATGTTCCAATAGTAAAAAGCTGGTAACCACGAGCAGGTAAAGGTTCGGCTATTCTGTCTAAAGTCAGGAATGTTCGGATTCAGACCAAAATGCTGAGCAGTTCCACACAGGAAGCCTAACCAGCTACAGTAGAAGGTCCCAAATGTGAAAACGACAATAAGAAACCAATGCCCTGTTGAGATAAAAGTCAATGCAATCAGGCCGTGTCCGATCAACAGAATGCGGGCCCAGTTGCGGTGTCTTCTTCTAAGTCGCGTATCTGTTTCTGGTAAAACAAAGTTATACCAGTCACCCAAAATCTGCCCATTGGCATGCCGCCATACCATTTTCAGCTTTGACCAGGTTGCCTTCGGATTCCAGGCAAGCAGGCTCAACCAGAACCTCCATCGCCGAAAGCTGAATTTTATTGGTAATTGAACCTCACCGTCATAATCTTCGAAGCAGGTGAGTTGATGATGCTTCACGTGGCTGCGCTGGTACCAGATATAGTCGGACCAACTGATGAATGCATAAACTATTTCAAAAAATTCGTTTAAGACCTTGGATTTGAATACCGTTCGGTGCTGCAATTCATGGATAGCAATCAACCCCATAAACGGACCCATCGTGCCATGCAGAAACAGACACGCTAACAACAAGGGTACAGACCAATACCAGTTGTCCGGACTTACATTCATGAATACAAGATAGACAAGGCTGCCCGTCGCGAAGAAGAGACCGAGATGGGCAACTGTCTGAAACCAGCCACGAAGATCATCTCTTTCCATCAGTTCAGCCAATATGGCTTTGTCTATCGGGGTTCGATACCAGGAGATATTTGCATCACTCTGGAAGGCTTTCGGCATTATTGCTCCACTTTATTCAGGGAAGTTAGTGAAAATTACCAAAAGTCCGGTGTCCACCAGCTTCAATTTCAATCTCATCACGAGAAAGCATGATCATAGTTGCCAGCACGCTCAGGTGCACAAAGATATCATCTCTTTCTGCATCCGTCTTTCATGGATATCCTGATCGATATCTAGAAATCCATGCAGGTCGCCTCATATCCCGGCATAATAATCAAATTAACCAAAAGACAAGGTACCAGGCGCATGAGTGATCTCAGAGTTGAAACTGAAGGAAGTATAAGAAAGATAATTCTAAATCGACCTGAGGCGATGAATTCAATTACACCCTTGATGCTTACGCAACTTAACGATGAATTAAAATCTGCAGATGAAGATCGCAATGTGAGGGTAATAATATTGACGGGAGAGGGCCGGGCCTTCTGCGCTGGTCTCGATCTTAAACAGGCCGCCTCAGGAGAAGGCATTGGCGGTGCACTTTCTGGCGGAAATGGTGCAACCCACTTCTCGACCCGGGAGATTTGCACGGTAACTCTGCAAAGAATCGATAAACCTGTAATCGCAGTCATAAATGGCGCTGCTGCGGGATACGGCCTGGATCTGGCGCTCGGTTGTGATATGCGCCTCATGTCTGACAAAGCCATCATCATGCCCGGATTTGCCAAAATGGGCGTCATCCCGGAGAGCGGAGGTACCTGGTACCTGCCCCGACTACTTGGATGGGCAAAGGCCTGCGAGCTGTCCATGCTGGGTGATCCGCTGACCGCTGAACAATCCGAAGAGTTCGGGCTTGTTAATAAAGCGATCACGGCAGAGGATCTGGAGACGGTCAGTATGGAGTGGGCGAACAAGATAGCAGCCAATGCACCGCTTGCGATTACCGAGATGAAGCGACTGTTCCGTCACGGACTCACACAGGACTTCGAGAGTCACTCACATCACGTCCTTATGTCGGTATTGAACCTGTTCAAATCCAATGACTTCAAGGAAGGGGTGTCCTCATTTATCGAGAAACGCCCACCTGAATTCAAGGGTAATTGATTAGTTTTTGAGTAACAGATAATACCCAAGGTTGCTTCCAATCTATATTTAACAATATCGATAACTTTACCTCTCCGTGGGCACCCTGCGAGTGCAGAGCCCACGGTAGGAAAATTGACTCAACCTTCGGGCAGGACACCCAGGCCACCATCTGGAATTTCGAGCTTATAACTCTTGTGTGTCGGCTGCTCCCTGGCCAGTTTGAATCCCAACCTGGTAACCAGATTTATACTTTGCCTGTTGGAAGGTGTAATCCCCGCCCAGATTTCGCTAGCTTGATACCTGTGATAAGCAAAATCAACAGTGGCTTTAACTGCCTCAGACATTAGCCCCTTACCTGATTGGTCAGCGCTAATCCAATATCCCAGGCCGAACACACTTTCTTCGTATCGTATCAGGGAAACTGATCCGATGAGGTGATCAAAATACTGCAAGCCAAAAACCTCTGAATTCTGCTCACCATCCACAAATTCGTTTTTTATCTCCTCGTGGCTCCTTTCCACCATTTCAATATAGTCACCATTTTGAGTCAGGTGCGCACGATTTGCCTGGATCAGGTCATAGAGAGCATCAACGTCAGGCGCCTTAATTGTCCGCAGTACCAGAGCTTCAATTCCTGTTTTAATCAAGCAAAAAATCCCCGCTGTTAGATCCTGCCGGTAGCTGTATTACCGGGATCTCGAACAGCTCAAACTTTATTAGTGATGTTCCTTTTGTTTCTCGAACATCGCAATTTTGAGTTTCTCGGCGTAATCAGCCATCTCCTCATGGGTGGTTTCAATCACACCATTTTCGTGCATCAGCGCATGATACTGCTGCTGATCGAGAGGCACTCCTTTTGGCAGTGGAGCCACATGCCAGTGTACATGCGCATTGGCGGCCTGACTCCCAAGACTCAATATGTAGACCCGTTCAGGATCCAGTACTTTTTTCATCGCCTCTGATGTTCTGAATATCAGACGCTGAAGGTCCAGATACTCCACTTCATCGAAGTCACCCGTTACCTGCTCGCGATGATCTTTCGGCGCAACCAGTACATAGCCAAACAAAGTCGGAAATCTATTCAGGAAAACGACACATGAATCAGTTTCGGCAATAGTGTGATGCTCATACCTGGAATTGCCAGCCAGGAATTCGCAGATGAAACAGTTCTGAACGTTGTCAAATCGCGAAAGATCAAAAGGGACTTTGGTTCTGCTCATATCAATACCAGGCATCAGCGTTGGGAAGCGATTATACGATAATCAATTTCTTGAGCGTATACGGCAGGTTCCAGGGGTCAGCATGAAGCGAGAACCAGTTCGATCTGCAAACAGATCCGGTGATACTATATAGCTATCAACTTGTCAGCCTCTATACTAGGATTGAAGAATTTCAAGCACCCGTGCCACCATAAAATCAGATTCCATTGTGGAGAGTGGATGCCAGCCGACATCCTGAAGCATGCGCTCTTCAATATTCAGATGAGACTGTTCCGGATCGATTCCCAGTCGGAAATCCATGTTCTCCGGTTCTGACATTAAAAAGCAATGTGAGACATTCCTGCCACTCTTGCTGCTGGCGGTAAAGAGGAAGCGTTCTGTCGTTACCTTAACACCCGTTTCTTCGAGGACCTCTCTTTCTGCCGCCTGTTCAGGGGTCTCATCAGGTTCAACACCACCGCCAGGCAGCGTCCAATAATCTCGTCCATCGTGGATGTGTCGGACCATTAGAATATGTTGCTGATGGATCACGGCACCACATGATCTGAATCGGGTTGGCATATCTACTCCTGGTTCTGCTATTGCCTGCTTCTCAATATCTCGCTTTCTATTTAAGAACGCCCTCGTCGGCTCGGCTATCCGTACGAGTATCCACTAATCCCAGGTATTCAACCGTACTCTATTCATTCTCGCTGTTACCCGTCTCAGAAAGCGCAGAGTAGACAAAGGCAAGATACAAAATCATCGAGGTTATCAATGCGAGAAACAACTGGACAAGGTAAGGCCAATCTGTGCGAAGCCAAAAATTCACGCCAAGTAATATAAATGCGGTTACCGCAGGGAATGTGACGATTAATCCCACAAAACCCTTCACTCCGGCCAGTGGTGATCTACCGATAAACCTGCCTAGCTGAAACAGCAATATCACAAGCAGGTAACTTCCGCTGCACACCAACCACCCGTCTTCAGGCGACAATGCAAACCGAGTGGTCATCAATGGAAAAATTGAGAATACAACGACGACAAAAGCCATGCTCAACTGTGCGGCAATCTGACCAGTCTGTTGTCGGCTTACCTTTCTGTTCGATACCAGCAATACCATAGTTATGCCTGACAACGCGACGGTTCCTATCGCTATCTCGGCGATCAGGTAGAGCAGGTTTTGTACTTCAGAGTCCATTGCTACATCCAGGAAACATTTTATCCACTTGTCTATTCGAGCTTGTCGAACGAACCGGCAAGAGGTGGTACCGGGCCTCCACGCATTGTGTTTGTCGTCGATCTTACGTGTTTCGAGTTTGAATACATCTATGCCGTCAATTCATCTTGCATTCACATAGATCCTGTCAGGCTTTGATCGCTGTGTTGACGCGCCACATCATTTTCGCTGCCATTCGCATTCATGTCCAACTGGAGTTACAACTACAACCTGGGGTCAGTAATCTGATCACTCGTCCATTGAATCTGTCATTGACTGCGCCTGCCTGGCAGAACCCAAACTAATCCTAAGCACCAGATAGCCAAACAGACCAGACGCCAATGAGCCCAAAATAATCCCCAGCCTGTCGTCAAATAGCAAATCAACTCCCGTTTCTTCAAAAGCGAGAGACCCTATGAACAGGCTCATGGTGAAGCCGATACCGCAGAGCACAGACGTGCCATATAAACTCAACCAATTCATACCCTTCGGCAGGTTCGCCAGCCCCATTTTAATAGCAAGCCAGCACAGGCTGAATATGCCAATCTGCT
Organism: uncultured Pseudomonadales bacterium; assembly: GCA_964548025.1. Taxonomy (GTDB): domain Bacteria; phylum Pseudomonadota; class Gammaproteobacteria; order Pseudomonadales; family Azotimanducaceae; genus JAHRVQ01. The sequence continues at coordinate 402 of CAZJRI010000167.1, read as the reverse complement.
TACCAAAAAACAGACCCAACGCAATACCTATTGGCACACCATGGAGCATCTGATCGACAGTCACACCGGTAATATTTATGCCCGCATTGGCAAAGGCGAAGACGGGGAGAATGAAGATTGCGACTACGCCATGTAAGTCCTGCTCCAGACTCTTCAGTGGTGAGTCATCAGGATTGGCATTCGAACGAATCGGAATAAACATCGCCAGTACTACTCCGGCCAGGGTTGCATGCACTCCACTTTTCAATGTTGCTATCCACATGATGACGCCAATTAAGATATACGGGCTTTTTGATACCACATTTCGTTTATTCATATAGAAAAGAACGGGCAAGCATATAACCACAACGGTTGTACCCCGTCAGCACCATGTGGACCAATTAGCCTGATTGCCTAAGAGAC